>NZ_POHV01000031.1:0-78882 GCF_002884345.1 Pseudomonas sp. GW456-12-10-14-LB2 | reverse complement strand
CGCCCTGCCCGCCCATCCCATCGTTGATCGTCGAGCGATGCCTTTCGAGCAAGGCATCGGCGTCCCACACCGTCATTTGAGCGAAGACCTGCGGCAGGAGGCTTTCGGGTTTCATCCGTTTCAAGTCTGCGGCCAATGCGGCGCAGATGTCTGATTCGATAGCGGTCTGGCATTCGAGGAAATATTGCTCGGGCCAGTCCTCCGTGAGTTTTGCGTGGGGTACAAGTTCAGCATAGGCGTCGATGTCCGCCGCCGTGGTCATCTGCCCGGTGAAATTCAGTGTGTTGTCCAGAATCGCCGTGGCCAGCAGCGCGGCGCTTTGTTCGCTGATCCTCGACAGCCATCCTGTGGCTTTCCAGCGCTGGAAAACCAGAGTCGCCGCCGCGCCGATCGGGCGGATATCCGCAGCCGCTCCGATTGCCTGTGCCCAATGCTGTTCGAAGCCCGGATGATGGTCGATGACTTCTACCACCCGATCAAGCGCGACTATTGGGTCAAAATGGTGGTAGTCGGAGACGTCGACCAGCACAAACTCGTCGCTGGATGTTGGGAGGTAATTGTCCAGCACCGCGCCCCAGCCGAGCACTGTCTTCGAAACGCTGGCATTGGGTTTTGCACTACTGACGGCGCGGGCGGGAATGCCTTGCAGGTTGAGCAGTTCGGCGTAGGCGATGCAGCAGGCGTAGGCGTCGATGTCCAGATACGCCGAGCCGGAGGTGATGACTTTGATGGGCGACATTGCGCGTCCTGACTTCCATTTCAGGGGCGGCAACATCGCACATTTTCATGAACGATTAATGAACGTCAGGCTGCCCGTTGCCCCCCGGCCACCGCCGCCGAAGCCGCCAGCATCGCCCGCAACAACACCGCACAGCCGGCCGCCAGATCGTCCGGCGCGGCGTTTTCGATTTCGTTGTGGCTGATGCCGCCTTCGCACGGTACGAAGATCATCCCGGCCGGACCCAGTTCGGCGAGGAAAATCGCGTCGTGGCCGGCGCCGCTGACGATGTCCATGTGCGACAGGCCCAGACCTTTGGCGGCGCCGCGCACGGCTTCGACGCAGCCTTTTTCGAAGTACAGCGGCGGGAAGTCAGCGGTCGGGGTCAATTCATAGGTCAGGCCGTGTTCTTCGCAGGTGGCTTCGATGACTTGCTTGACCTCGGCGATCATCGAGTCGAGGCGTGCCGGTTCCAGGTGGCGGAAGTCGAGGGTCATGCGCACCTCACCGGGAATGACGTTGCGCGAACCCGGATAGGCTTGCAGGCAACCGACGGTGCCGCAGGCGTGGGGTTGGTGCCCGAGCGCCGCGCGATTGACCGCGCCGACGATCACCGAGGCGCCGACCAGAGCATCCTTGCGCAGGTGCATCGGGGTCGGACCGGCGTGGGCTTCGACGCCGCGCAGTTTCAGGTCGAACCACTTCTGCCCCAGTGCGCCGAGCACAACACCGATGGTTTTCTGTTCGTCCTCAAGGATCGGGCCTTGCTCGATATGTGCTTCGAAATAGGCGCCGACCTTGTGCCCGCTGACCTTGCGCGGCCCGGCGTAGCCGATGGCGTTCAGTGCTTCGCCGACCGTGACGCCGTCGGCATCGACCTTGGCCAGGGTCTCTTCGAGGGTGAATTTTTCCGCGAACACGCCGGAGCCCATCATGCACGGGGCGAAGCGCGAGCCTTCCTCGTTGGTCCAGACCACCACTTCCAGCGGTGCCTCGGTTTCCACGCCGAGGTCGTTGAGGGTGCGCAGCACCTCGACCCCGGCCAGCACGCCGAAGCAGCCGTCGAACTTGCCGCCGGTGGGCTGGGTGTCGATGTGGCTGCCGGTCATCACCGGCGGCAGGTTCGGGTTGCGGCCGGGACGACGGGCGAAGATGTTGCCGACTTCATCGACCGTGACGCTGCAACCGGCGTCCTTGCACCACTGCACGAACAGGTCGCGGGCCTGGCGATCGAGGTCGGTCAGCGCGAGGCGACAGACTCCGCCCTTGACCGTGGCGCCGAGCTTGGCGAGCTCCATGAGCGACGCCCACAAGCGGTCGCGGTTGATGTGCTGATGGGTCGATTGCAGAACGTCTACGGCTGCGTTCATGGGGATCTCCTCAGGCAGTTAGTTCCCACGCTCTGCGTGGGAATTCATCCATGGACGCTCTGCGTCCGCTGTGGGGACGCGGAGCGTCCCGGGCTGTGTTCCCGCGCAGAGCGTGGGAACGATCATCTGCTATACCGGTGTTTTCACGGCAGAAGGCTGCGCACGCATCGCGCACAACCCGTAATAGATCAACCCGCCCAGCGCCGAGCCGGTGAACCAGCCGTAGCTGTAGAACCAGCTGAATGCGCTGCTGCCCAGCGACAGCAAGGTCAGCACCACCGGCACGCCGAACGCGATGAACCCGGCCCAGTTCCACGCCGGGTACACGTCGTCGCGGTACAGGCCGGCCAGGTCCAGTTGCTGTTTCTTGATCAGGAAATAGTCCACCACCATGATCCCGGCGATCGGCCCGAGCAGGCTGGAATAGCCCAGCAGCCAGTTCGAATACACGGTTTCCAGGCTGACATCGGAGACGATCAGCCCAAGCTTTTTCAGCAGCTCATGGCCCATCAGCGCCAGCCCGACGAACCCGGTGAGAATCACCGCTTTGGTGCGGTTGATCACCTTGGGCGCGATGTTCTGGAAGTCGTTGGTTGGCGAAACGATGTTCGCGGCGGTATTAGTCGACAGCGTGGCGATAATGATCAGGGCCATGGCCACCGCGACCCACACCGGGCTCTGGATATGGCCGATCAGCGTCACCGGATCGGAGACGCTGACGCCCACCAGTTTCACCGAAGCGGCGGTCATCACCACGCCCAGCGCGGCGAACAGGAACATGGTCAGCGGCAGGCCGAAAATCTGCCCGAGGATCTGATCCTTCTGGCTGCGGGCATAACGGCTGAAGTCGGGAATGTTCAACGACAGGGTGGCCCAGAAACCGACCATCGCCGTAAGACCGGCGGCGAAGTAACTGACCACACTCGCGCCCTCGGGACGCTTCGGCGGAATCGCCAGCAACTCGGTCATCGACACATTCGGCATGGCCCACACCAGCAGTCCGATGCCGACTGCCACCAGCAGCGGTGCCGACAGGGTTTCCAGCCATTTGATCGACTCGGCACCACGGATCACCACCCACAGGTTCAGCGCCCAGAAGACCATGAAACCGATCACCTCCCCCGTCCCGCCAAGGGATTTCCAGCCCTCGAACACCGAGCCGAGAAACAGGTGAATCGCCAGCCCGCCGAACATGGTCTGGATGCCGAACCAGCCGCACGCCACCAGCGCGCGGATCAGGCACGGCACGTTGGAGCCGAGAATCCCGAACGACGAACGCAGCAGCACCGGGAACGGAATCCCGTATTTGGTGCCGGGAAACGCGTTGAGCGTAAGAGGAATCAGGACGATGACGTTGGCAAACAGAATCGCCAGCAAGGCTTCGCCGACGCTCAGGCCGAAATACGCGGTGAGGACGCCGCCGAGGGTGTAGGTCGGCACGCAGATCGACATGCCGACCCACAGCGCGGTGATGTGCCATTTGTTCCAGGTTCGTTCGCGCACCTTGGTCGGTGCCATGTCGTGGTTGTAACGGGGACTGTCGAGGACGTCGCTGCCGGCTTCGAGTTCGAACAAGCCGTCGCGCTCGGTCACTTGCGATCTGTTCTGTTGCATGGCCGCTCCACTGTTCTTCTGATTATTTTTTTGCTCATCAGGCGGCTGCACACGCAGGTGCGAGCCGGACGATGGCCGGAGGAACTGACAACTTTCATGCACCGGCCATGGTGTCAGCGGCGGCATCAATAAACGTGCCGGGTGCCCCGCTTTCGCATCGGGCCGTGCTTCTATTTTTTTGTAACCGACTGATGTTTATCAGTTTTAATTATTCACCTGGTGAGGCCGCGAAAACTTGACTGAACACTCAGGCTAAATGCCAGGCAAGTTGTCCGAACTGTCAGGACTCAATCTGGTGCACTGCATTATTTTTCTTCAGAACGCCTCACCCGCAGCTCAACTTCAAGCGGCTGATTTCACATAGGAAATCTTGCTCATATTTCCAACCTGTCAAGTGCGTCAAAATGGTGAAGCGCCTCACCATTTTGGTGATTTTGTATTTTTATCGTTATTTATCAACGATTTAAAACAGTAATAAGCTTATAAAAAATAATCTTGATCAATTGCAGAACTGCGACTAGCGTCTATTCCTGACAGCGCTGACAAGATTACGCATTTGGCGCTGCAAACAATAAAACACTAGAACCGGCACAAGTCGGTCATGCCTGCGAGGAACTCGGAATGTCTCTGTTGATCCGTGGCGCCACCGTTGTTACCCATGATGAAAGTTACCGCGCCGATGTCTATTGCGCTGACGGCGTGATCAAAGCCATTGGTGAAAACCTGGATGTTCCCGCCGGCGCCGAAGTACTCGACGGCAGCGGCCAATACCTGATGCCCGGCGGCATCGATCCGCACACCCACATGCAACTCCCGTTCATGGGCACCGTGGCCAGCGAAGATTTCTACAGCGGCACCGCCGCAGGCCTGGCCGGCGGCACCACCTCGATCATCGATTTCGTGATTCCCAATCCGCAGCAGTCGCTGCTCGAAGCGTTTCACCAGTGGCGCGGCTGGGCGGAAAAGTCCGCCTCCGACTACGGCTTCCACGTCGCGATCACTTGGTGGAGCGAGCAGGTGCGGGAGGAAATGGCCGAGCTGGTCAGCCATCACGGGATCAACAGCTTCAAGCATTTCATGGCCTACAAGAACGCGATCATGGCCGCCGACGACACGCTGGTGGCGAGCTTCGAGCGCTGCCTGGAACTGGGCGCGGTGCCGACCGTGCATGCGGAAAACGGCGAGCTGGTCTATCACCTGCAACGCAAGTTGATGGCCCAGGGCATCACCGGGCCGGAAGCGCATCCGCTGTCTCGGCCCTCACAGGTTGAAGGCGAAGCCGCGAGCCGGGCGATCCGCATCGCTGAAACCATCGGCACGCCGCTGTACCTGGTACACGTCTCGACCAAGGAAGCCCTCGACGAAATCACCTATGCCCGCAGCAAGGGTCAACCGGTCTACGGCGAAGTGCTGGCCGGGCATCTGCTGCTGGACGACAGTGTCTACCAGCACCCGGACTGGCAGACCGCCGCCGGTTACGTGATGAGCCCGCCGTTCCGCCCGCGCGGGCATCAGGACGCGCTGTGGCATGGTTTGCAAAGCGGCAATCTGCACACCACCGCCACCGACCATTGCTGCTTCTGCGCCGAGCAGAAAGCCGCCGGCCGCGACGATTTCAGCAAGATCCCCAACGGCACCGCCGGCATCGAAGACCGCATGGCGGTGTTGTGGGATGAAGGGGTGAACTCGGGACGGTTGTCGATGCAGGACTTCGTCGCCCTCACCTCCACCAACACCGCGAAGATCTTCAACCTCTACCCGCGCAAAGGCGCGATCCGCGTCGGCGCCGATGCCGACCTGGTGCTGTGGGATCCGCAAGGCACCCGCACCATCTCCGCCAAGACCCACCATCAGCAGGTGGACTTCAACATCT
The DNA here is from genome assembly GCF_002884345.1 of Pseudomonas sp. GW456-12-10-14-LB2. NCBI lineage: Bacteria > Pseudomonadati > Pseudomonadota > Gammaproteobacteria > Pseudomonadales > Pseudomonadaceae > Pseudomonas > Pseudomonas sp. GW456-12-10-14-LB2. Next base: position 73,307 of record NZ_POHV01000031.1, on the reverse strand, counting down.
TCGAAGGCAAGACCGTGACCGGTGTGCCGAGCCATACCGTCAGCCAGGGCCGGGTGGTCTGGGCCGACGGCGACCTGCGCGCCGAGCGTGGGGCGGGCCGGTATATCGAACGGCCGGCGTATCCGGCGGTGTTTGATTTGCTGAGCAAACGGGCTGAGTTGCACAGGCCTGTGGCCGTCAAGCGCTGATTCCCTGATTGCCGATGATCGTTCCCACACTCTGCGTGGGAACGATCAAACACAACACAAAAAACCACTGCCCGACAGAGGCAGAAAACCTCAAATAACCGTGAGGCAAAAAACCGTGATCGAGACCCTGAACCATCTCCCGCACCCGCACGAAAGTGCGGCCGCCCTCGCCGGCCATTTCACCGATCTGGCGCCACCGCTCAACGACCGTCAGGCGCATCTGGAAGCCTCGCGCTGCCTGTATTGCTACGACGCGCCGTGCGTGAATGCGTGCCCGAGTGAGATCGACATTCCGTCGTTCATCCGCAATATCCATCAGGACAACGTGCCAGGCGCCGCGCAGAAAATCCTTTCGGCGAACATCCTTGGCGGCAGCTGCGCGCGGGTCTGTCCGACCGAAATCCTCTGCCAGCAAGCCTGCGTGCGCAACAACGCCCACGAATGCGCGCCGGTGCTGATCGGCCTGCTGCAACGCTATGCCGTGGACAACGCGCACTTTACCGAGCACCCGTTCCAGCGCGCCGCCGCCACCGGTAAACGCATCGCCGTGGTTGGTGCCGGCCCGGCGGGTTTGTCCTGCGCGCATCGCAGCGCCATGCATGGTCACGACGTGGTGATTTTCGAGGCACGGGAAAAGGCTGGCGGGCTCAACGAATACGGGATCGCCAAGTACAAACTGGTCGACGACTATGCACAGAAGGAGTTGGATTTCCTCCTGCAAATCGGCGGCATCGAAATCCGTCACGGCCAGAAACTCGGTGAGAATCTGACTCTCAGCGAACTGCACCAACAATTCGACGCGGTGTTCCTCGGTCTAGGCCTGAACGCCAGCAAGCAACTCGGCCTGGCCCACGAAGACGCCCCCGGCCTGCTCGCCGCCACCGACTACATCCGCGAATTGCGCCAGACCGATGACCTGTCGCAACTGCCGCTGGCCGAACACTGCATCGTCCTCGGCGCTGGCAACACCGCCATCGACATGGCCGTGCAAATGGCACGCCTCGGCGCCCGCGACGTCAACCTGGTCTATCGCCGTGGCGCGGCGGACATGGGCGCCACCGGCCATGAACAGGACATCGCCAAGGCCAATCAGGTGCGGCTGCTGACCTGGGCGCAACCGGACGAAGTGCTGCTCGACGCTCAAGGCAAGGTGCGCGGCATGCGTTTCGCCCGCACCCATCTGGTGGAAGGTCGTCTGCAAACCACTGGCGAGACGTTCGAACTGGCCGCCGATGCGATCTTCAAAGCCATCGGCCAGGCCTTCGACGGCAGCGCCCTCGCCGACCCGCTGGCCCGCGAACTCAAGCGTCAGGGCGAACGCATCCAGGTCGATGAAAACCTGCGCACCAGTATCCCCGGTGTGTACGCAGGCGGCGACTGCACCAGCCTCGATCAGGATCTGACCGTGCAAGCGGTGCAACACGGCAAGCGCGCCGCCGAGGCGATCAACGCTCAACTGATGCTCAATGTGGAGGCTGCGTAAATGGCCGATCTCTCGATTGTCTTCGCCGGTATCAAAGCCCCCAATCCGTTCTGGCTGGCCTCGGCGCCGCCGACCGACAAGGCCTACAACGTGGTGCGCGCCTTCGAGGCCGGCTGGGGTGGCGTGGTCTGGAAAACCCTGGGTGAAGACCCGGCGGCGGTCAACGTGTCGTCGCGTTATTCGGCGCATTACGGCGCCAACCGCGAAGTGCTGGGCATCAACAACATCGAACTGATCACCGACCGTTCGCTGGAAATCAACCTGCGGGAAATCACTCAGGTGAAGAAGGATTGGCCGGATCGCGCGCTGATCGTGTCGCTGATGGTGCCGTGCGTCGAAGAGTCGTGGAAACACATCCTGCCACTGGTGGAAGCCACCGGCGCTGACGGCATCGAGCTGAACTTCGGCTGCCCCCACGGCATGCCCGAGCGCGGCATGGGCGCGGCGGTTGGTCAGGTGCCGGAGTACGTCGAGCAGGTCACGCGCTGGTGCAAGACCTATTGCTCGCTGCCGGTGATCGTCAAACTCACACCGAACATCACCGACATCCGCGTCGCCGCCCGCGCCGCGCATCGGGGCGGCGCCGATGCAGTGTCGCTGATCAACACCATCAACTCGATCACCAGCGTCGACCTCGAACACATGGTCGCCCTGCCCACCGTCGGCAGCAAAAGCACCCACGGCGGTTATTGCGGCTCGGCGGTCAAACCGATCGCGCTGAACATGGTCGCGGAAATCGCCCGTGATCCGCAGACCCAGGGCCTGCCGATCTGCGGCATTGGCGGCATTGGCAGCTGGCGTGACGCGGCGGAGTTCATCGCACTGGGCAGCGGCGCGGTGCAGGTATGCACGGCGGCGATGCTGCACGGTTTCCGGATCGTCGATGAGATGAAGGATGGCCTGTCGCGGTGGATGGACAGTCAGGGTTACGCCAGCATCGCCGAGTTTTCCGGGCGTGCGGTGGGCAATACCACGGACTGGAAGTACCTGGACATCAACTATCAGGTGATTGCGAAGATCGATCAGGAGGCGTGTATTGGTTGCGGACGTTGCCACATTGCCTGTGAGGACACGTCACATCAGGCGATCAGCAGTCTGAAACAGGCCGATGGCACGCATAAATATGAAGTGATCGATGATGAGTGTGTGGGGTGCAATCTGTGTCAGATCACTTGTCCGGTGGCGGACTGCATCGAGATGGTGCCGATGGAGACGGGCAAGCCGTTTCTGGACTGGAATCATGATCCGAGGAATCCGTATCACGTTGCTGTCTAGATTGCCTGCTGATCCAGAAGTCCCCTCACCCTAACCCTCTCCCCGAGGGAGAGGGGACTGATTGGGGGATATTGATGAATTACACCGACGTGAAAGTCTTGCGTTGAATCCATAACCGAAGCTGCTAGAGCTGCGCTTTGAATCCATAACCGAAACGGCCGGAACAAGGCTTTGAATCCATAATCAACTCGCTGGTTCAGGTCGATGTAACCCGCAAGACACCTCGGTCGGCTCCCTCTCCCTCCGGGCGGTCCGACGTTTCGGGAGGGCTGGGGTGAGGGCCAGCTTTTGACTTTCAGGGCTCCAACCCGATCCCCCGCAAAATCACGCTAGTCACCGTCTGCACCGCCCGCTCGAACTGCATGTCCGACAGCGGCTGATGCTCATTCAAAATATTCACTTGATGATCAAAGTCCGCATAGTGCTGCGTCGACGCCCAGATCATATACAGCAGGCTCGACGGCTCCACCGGCAGAATCCGCTTGTCCTCCACCCACTGGCGGATCTTCGCCTCCTTCATCTTCGCCCAGTCATACAGGCTCACATCCAGCGCCTCGCCGAGGGTCGGGGCGCCGTGGATGATTTCGTTGGCCCAGACTTTCGACCCGTAAGGCCGGCTGCGCGAGTGGTTCATCTTGGCGCGGATGTAGCTGCTGAGCACCACGCGCGGATCGTCGAACATCTCGAAGCACAGCGCGTCCTGCTTCCACACTTCCAGCAGGTCGAACAGCACTGCGCTGTACAGTTCGCTCTTGGTCGAAAAGTAGTAATGCAGGTTGGATCGCGGCAGCTGCACTTCAGCCGCGATGTCCGCCATGGCGGTGCCGCCGAAACCTTTTTCGGCGAAGACTTTTTCCGCCGCCAGCAGGATCTTGTCGACGTTGGTGCGGCGGATTTCGATCTTGTGATTGCCCATGAGGGCTCCCTGAAGACAACGTTGTTGAAGACTAGCATCCGCTCTGGGCAAGGGGCGACAGCCGAGAACGATTCTTCACACACTTGGGCTTTTTTCTGGTTTAGGATCGCCCTCCTTCTCCCCGTCAGACACTGAAGGATCTGTCCATGACCATTCGAAAGCGCATCGCTGCGGATGATCCGCAGCTCGCCGCACTGTGGGAGCGCTCGGTCCGCGCCACTCACGACTTCCTCCCGGAAGACGATATCCATCGGCTGTTCCCGCTGGTGCGTGACACCTACCTGCCCGCGCTGGATGTGCAGGTTTTCGAGAACCCCGATCACTCCCCGGCAGGCTTCATCGCTACCGACGACGACACCGTGCAGATGCTGTTCATCGACCCGGCTCAGCGTGGCCAAGGTATCGGCCGACGCCTGCTCGACCACGTCCGGCGCCCGTTGCTGAAGGTCGACGTCAACGAACAGAACCCGCAAGCCCACGGCTTCTATCGGCACTACGGATTCGAAGACATCGGCCGCTCGGCACTCGACGGCGAAGGCCGGCCCTTTCCGGTCATTCACATGCGCCTGAAAGCCCTGTGATCCAGGTTCTATACTCAGCCCGCCATTTCACTGAAAGGAATCTTTCCATGTCGATGAAAAACCTGTTCACCACTGGCGCGCTGCTGGCCTCGCTGATCGTCACTTCCCAGGCCTTCGCCCACGCCCATCTGGAAAGCCAGACCCCGGCCGCCGACAGCACCGTCGCGGCACCGGCGGATCTGCGCCTGGTGTTTTCCGAAGGCGTCGAAGCCAGCTTCACCAAAGTTACCGTGACCCACGACGGCAAGCCGGTGAAAGTCAAACCGCTGACCACCGAAGGTGACAAGAAAACCCTGATCGTCACCCCCGAAGCACCACTGACCGCTGGCGAGTACAAGGTCGAATGGCATGCGGTGTCGGTCGACACGCACAAAAGCGAAGGCGCCTATCAGTTCAAGGTTGGCAAGTAATTCATGAGTGAAGCGCTGGTGCTGTGCCGGTTCCTGCATTTCATCGTGGTGTTGATGCTGTTCGGGGCCTGGCTGTTCCGGCCGCTGCTGCTCAAGGGTGAAGCGCCGGCACTGGATCGGCAGTTGGCGCGACTGGCTCGCTGGCTGGTGGCGATTGCCCTGCTCAGCGGCGTCATCTGGGCGTTGTTGATTACTGCAAGCATGGCCGGTTCGGCGGCTGCCGCTTTTGATCCGGCCACCGTCGAGCTGGTTCTCGGTCATACGTTTTTCGGTCAGGTCTGGCGCTGGCATCTGTTGATCAATGCGCTGTTGCTGGCGTTGCTGTTTACGCCGTGGCGTTCGAACCGGCCATTGCGGCTGGGCCTGAGCGCGCTGCTGCTGATGACGCTGGCACCGGTCGGACACGGGGCGATGCTCGATGGCTTCAGCGGGCAAATGCTGATCCTCAATCAAGTCATTCACCTGACGTGTGTCGGCGCCTGGCTCGGCGGGCTGCTGATGCTGGTGATGATCCTGCGCCAACCTGACAAAGACATGCGCGAAATCTTGCAGCGTTTCAGCGGACTCGGTTACGCACTGGTCGCCGGCCTGCTGATCACCGGGCTGATCAACGTGCGCGTGCTCACCGGCCAATGGTGGCCGACACCGCTGTTCTCGGGATTCGCCCTGATACTGCTGATCAAGGCGCTGCTGGTGTCCGGCATGCTTGCACTGGCGCTGTTCAATCGCGTGCGGATCAACGATTGTGAACAACGGCTCGACACCCTCAAGCACAGCGTCATGCTCGAATGGCTGCTGGGGATCGGCGCCGTGGCGGCGGTGTCCGTGCTCGGCACCCTGCCGCCAATGATCGCCGCCTGAGGTCAGTGTTTCTGGGTGTCGCCCGCCGCCGTATCAATGCTGACCACCACCGACATCCCCGGCCGCAAACGCTCGCTCTCCTGCTGATCTGGATCGATGGTGATGCGCACCGGCACCCGCTGGGCGATTTTCACGAAGTTGCCGGTGGCGTTGTCGGCCTGCAACAACGCGAATTCGGAACCGGTGCCCGGCGAGATGTGCTGCACGTGGCCGGTGAATTTGCGGTGGTTCAAGGCATCGACGGTGAAGCTCGCCGGTTGCCCGACGCGCACATTGTCCATCTGGGTTTCCTTGAGGTTGGCGATCACCCATTTCTGGTTCGGCACCAGCGCCATCAACTGCGCCCCGGAGTTGACGTAGGCGCCGAGGCGCACGCCAATCTGCCCCAACTGACCGTCACGTGGAGCAATGATCCGAGTGTTGGACAAGTCGATCCGCGCCAGCTGCACCGCCGCCTCGGCGCTCGCCACCGCCGCTTCCAGAGAGCCGCGATTGACGATCACCGTTTGCAGATCCTGCCGGGCGATTTCCAGATTGGCCTTGGCCTGCGCCACCGCCGCAATGCTTTGGGCGTTGGCGGCCAGCGCCACGTCCATCTCGCGCTTGGACACGGAGCCGTCATTGACCAGCGCTTTGTTGCGTCGCAGATCCGCCTCGCTTTTGCGTAGCTGCGCTTCGCTGTCGGCCACCACCGCCTGACGTAACTTGATCGTCGCCTCGGCGCTGTTGCGCTGCTGCACCACGTTGGCCAGTGAGGCCTTCTGCACCGCCAGTTGCGCCAGCGACTGATCGAGGCGTTGCTGATAGATGCGGTCATCGAGACGCACCAGCAAATCGCCCTCCTTCACAAACTGGAAGTCCTGCACCGGCACTTCAAACACATAGCCACTGAGCTGCGGGCCGATGATCGTCACCTGACCGCGCACCAAGGCGTTTTCGGTGGTCTCAACTGCGCTGCTGAACGGCGGTAGCTGCCAGGCGTAAAGCACGATCAGCACGCCGACGATAGCAATCGCGGCAAACCCCAGCGATGAGATGATCCGCACCCGCAACGAGCGCGGCTCGGTGTTCGGTGATGACGGCGGCGCCACACCTTCAGGGGTGGCGGCGATGGCATTGGTGGTCGTGGTAGTCGGTTCGGTCATGAAGAAGTGGCACCGCTGGAAGGTACGGAAGGTGTCGGGGCGACGGCTTTGGTGGTGCTGATCAGCCACAGCGCACGGATGGAAATCCAGATCATGGTCAGGATCGCGATCACCGCGATCAGCATGAACACATCGTTATAGGCCAGTACGTTGGCTTCGCGGGTAGCGGCGTTGGCCAGGCTGCGAATGCCCTGCAGATTGCGCAGACTCGGGTCGGCAATCACGGAACCGACCGCCGACCCGCCGCTCTGCACCCGGGCGGCGACGCGGGGATCAGACATCACCAGTTGCTCGACGATGTGGCTGGAATGAAACTTCTCGCGCACGATCTGGAACGTCCCCAGCAACGCCGCGCCGATCAGACCGCCGAGGTTGTTGCAGATCCCGAACAACACCGAAAAACTCACGAGGTTGCGCGGGTTGGTCAGCACGTTGCGCGTGCCCAGCACCATGGTCGGGCCGAGGAAAAAGGTACTGCCGAACGCCAGCAGGAACTGGCTGAAATACAGGTTGCCGGGGCGGGTCAGGTTGTTCGATGAGCTGTCCATGATCGAGCCGGTGGCCATCAACGCCAGCGAAATGATCAGCGGCATCAACAGGTGTTTCGGGTCGATGGTCAGCGCACTGGTCAGCAGCCCGGCGACGCTTCCGATCAGCATCACCACATACAGGCTATGAAGCTGCTGGCTGCTCATGTTCAGGTTCTGCATGAAGCCCACGGCGCCAGTGGATTGCTCCGAGGTCACCATGCGAATCAGGATCACCGCCAGCGCCAGGCGGATCATCACCCCGCTGCCGAGCCAGCGGGTCATCAGCATCGGGTTGCTGCGGTTATGTTCGATGGCCAGCCCCGCGAGAATCAGCGCAATCGACGCGGCCAGGGCGATACCGATCCAGTCGGCTTCCAGCCACCAGTCGATCCGCCCCAAGGACAACACCGCGCACAACAGCGCGACGCCGCTGGCGAGGATCGCGAAGGTCAGGAAGTCGAGCGGTTCGAAGGTCTTGAACCGGTCACCCGGCGGAAGTTTGAGCATCAGGACGCAGCCCAGCGACAGCAACGCCATGCCCAACTCAAACAGGTACAGGCCGCGCCATTCAGCGATCTGCAGCAGGTCTTCGGAAAACAGTCGCGCCAGTGGCAAGGCCAGCTGCGAAGTGCCGAGGCCCAGCACCAGCGCCTTCATCCGCCATTTGGCCGGGAACGCCTGCACCATGTAATACAGGCCCAGCGAGCTCAACGCCGCGCCGACCATGCCGTGGGCCGCACGCACGGCAATCGCCGAATTCAGGTCATTGACGAACAGATGGCCGAAGGTCACCAGCGCATACAGCACCAGAAACACCTCGGTGAACGCCCGCAGACCAAACTGCTGGCGAAACTTCACCAGCAGCAGGTTCATCGATACGTTGGTCATCACGTACGCCGCCGGTAGCCAGGCCATCTCCGCCGTGGTCGCCCCGAGCGCGCCTTGCAGGTAAGGCAGGTTGGCGACCACCAGCGCATTACCCAGCCCACCGGTCACCGCCACAAGCACGCCCACCAGCGCATAAGCCAGGCGCTTGGGGTTGGAGTGCAGCGGCGTCGAGGGGGAACCGGGCAGACTGGGCTTCTCGTGCGGCTGCCAGTTGCGCGGGGCGTATTGGTTCATTGATTGGCCTTATACGGTGATGGCTTGAGTTTGCCGCAAAACTGCAGCCAAACACATATCCCTGTGGGAGCGAGCCTGCTCGCTCCCACCAGGAATTCGTGCATCGCAATTCGTAAATTTTGTTTAAAAGTCATCTCGCCCGCAGCGGCTTTTTCCAGGGCCTGGCGAATGCCAACCTTGCGGCACTTCTCAACCTGCAAGGTGCCCGTTATGACCATTCCCCGCTGGCAACGCTCCCCGCGTCTGCTGAAAAACCTGTTGGCCGCCACGCTGTTGCTGCCCGCCCTCGCCTTTGCCCAGGAACGCCCGTGGCCGGATGGCTCGCAACTGGTGATTTCGGTGTCGATGCAATTCGAAACCGGCGGCCAGCCCGAAGGCGCAGAAAGCCCATTCTCGGGTACACCGCTGCCAAAAGGTTATCCGGACCTGCCGGCGCAGACCTGGTTTGATTACGGCTACAAGGAAGGCCTGTGGCGCATGCTCGATCTGTGGGATCGCACCGGCATCAAAGTGACCTCCCATGTGGTCGGCGAAGCGGCGCTCAAGCACCCGGAACTGGCCAAGGCGATTGCCGAGCGCGGTCATGAACTGGCGGCCCACGGCATGCGCTGGGCCGATTCGTACAACATGAACTACGCCCAGGAAAAACAGTTCATCGGCGACGGCGTCGCGGCGGTGGAAAAAATCACCGGCCAGCGCTCGGTCGGCTACAACGCCAACTGGCTAAGGCGCAGCCCCAATACGCTGAAGGTGCTGCAGGATCTGAACTTCACCTATCACATCGACGATGTCAGCCGCGATGAGCCGTTCGTGACCATGGTCCGTGGGCGCAAATTCGCCGTGGTGCCGTACACCCTGCGCAACAACGACATCGTGCTGATTGAGGGCCGGCATTTCTCCGCCGAGCAGTTCTACCAGCAACTGGTGCTGGAATTCGATCGCCTCTACGCCGAAGGCGCGAGCAAGCGGCGGATGATGTCGGTGAGCCTGCACGACCGTATTGGCGGCACGCCCGCGATGGTCGAGGCCATGGAGCGTTTTATCCGGTACGCCCAGTCGCATCCGAAGGTGAGTTTCATGCGCAAGGATCAGATCGCACAAATCGTGCTGACCGAAAAAAATCCACTGATCGATAACACGGAGGCGCTCTACAACCAATAAAAGCGGCCCGAAGCAGCCTTCCTCACAGCATTTGGAGGGCTGCTCGCTCACGGGAAGTCATCGTACGACGCCCTGTTGACTTTTCCGGAAAACCTCGCAAATATCCGCAACCATGTTGTACGACGACGTATAACAAATAATAAAAACAACAAATGAAACAGGGAGCGTCACAGTGAGCACATTCGTCTGCAATTCCGTCCGCACGTCCCGTTTTTCTATCCCCCGCCCGCATTCCACCTTGAGCCTGATCGGCTGCAGCAGTCTCGCCCTCGCCTTGCCGATGGGCGCCGACGCCGAAGGCTTCATCGAAGACAGCAAAGCCACCCTGAACCTGCGCAACGCCTACTTCAATCGCAACTTCGTCAACCCGAACTATCCGCAGGGCAAGGCTGAAGAGTGGACACAGAACTTCATCCTCGACGCCAAATCCGGTTTCACCCAAGGCACTGTCGGCTTCGGCCTGGACGTACTGGGGCTGTACTCGCAGAAGCTCGATGGCGGCAAAGGCACGGGCGGTACGCAGCTGCTGCCGATTCACGATGACGGGCGCCCGGCGGACAATTTCGGGCGTCTGGGTGTAGCGCTCAAGGCCAAGGTGTCGAAGACCGAATTGAAGGTCGGCGAATGGATGCCGGTGTTGCCCATCCTGCGCTCGGATGATGGTCGCTCCCTGCCCCAGACGTTTCGGGGCGGCCAGATCACTTCTACCGAAATCAATGGCCTGACCCTTTACGGTGGCCAGTTCCATGGCAACAGCCCGCGTAACGATGCCAGCATGGAAGACATGTCGATGAACGGTCGCGGCGCATTCACGTCCGACCGTTTCAACTTCGGGGGCGGCGAATACACCTTCAACGAAAAACGCACCCTTGTCGGTGTGTGGTACGCCGAACTCAGCGACATCTACCAGCAGCAGTACTTCAACCTCAGCCACAGCCAGCCACTGGGCGACTGGACACTCGGCGCCAACCTCGGATTCTTCACCGGCAAGGAAGACGGCAGCGCCCAGGCCGGCGACCTCGACAACAAAACCGCATTCGCCATGCTCTCGGCCCGTTACGGCGGCAACACGTTCTACATCGGCTTGCAAAAGCTCAGCGGCGACGATGCCTGGATGCGCGTCAACGGCACCAGCGGCGGCACCCTGGCCAACGACAGCTACAACGCCAGTTACGACAACGCGCAGGAGCGTTCCTGGCAGATCCGCCACGACTACAACTTCGTCGTCCTCGGCGTCCCCGGCTTGACGCTGATGAACCGCTACATCAGCGGCGACAACGTGCACACCGGCACCATCACCGATGGCAAGGAATGGGGGCGCGAGTCGGAGCTGGCCTACACCGTGCAGAGCGGTCCGCTGAAAAACCTCAACGTCAAATGGCGCAACGCGACGATTCGCCGGGACTTCAGCACCAATGAATTCGATGAAAACCGGATCTTCATCAGTTACCCGATTTCGTTGTTGTAAACCCTGGCATGGGGTGAACGGAGGGTGAATCGGCCTTCCGTCACTTACACCGAAAGTCGCGTTGACAAGTTCCGGAAACCCTACCGATACTTCAGCGAAGTCATACGACAACCTACAACAAACCTAATAACAACGTGTAAGGGATTGCCATGACGTCCACCCCCACCGCCCCAACTCCGTTCAATCGCCTGCTGCTGACCGGCGCCGCCGGTGGCCTGGGCAAAGTCTTGCGCGAACGTCTGCGCCCGTATGCCAACGTGCTGCGCCTGTCGGACATCGCTGCCCTCGCCCCGGCCATCGATGACCGCGAAGAAATCGTGCTCTGCGACCTCGCCGACAAAGCTGCCGTGCATCAGCTGGTCGAAGGCGTGGATGCGATCCTGCACTTCGGCGGTGTCTCGGTGGAGCGCCCCTTCGAAGAAATCCTCGGCGCCAACATCTGCGGCGTATTCCATATCTATGAAGCGGCACGCCGACACGGTGTGAAGCGGGTGATCTTCGCCAGCTCCAACCATGTCATCGGCTTCTACAAACAGGACGAACACCTCGACGCCAGCTCTGCTCGTCGCCCCGACGGCTACTACGGTCTGTCCAAGTCCTACGGCGAAGACATGGCCAGTTTCTACTTCGATCGCTATGGCATCGAAACCGTCAGCATCCGCATCGGCTCGTCGTTTCCCGAACCACAGAACCGCCGAATGATGCACACCTGGCTGAGCTTCGACGACCTCACTCAACTGCTCGAACGTTCGCTGTACACCCCCAACGTCGGCCACACCGTGGTTTATGGCATGTCCGCCAACAAGGACGTGTGGTGGGACAACCGCTTCGCCAGCCACCTCGGTTTCGAGGCCAAAGACACGTCCGAAGTGTTTCGCGACAAGGTCGAGGCGCAGCCGATGCCCGCCAGCGATGACCCGGCGCGGATCTATCAGGGCGGCGCCTTCGTTGCGGCCGGCCCGTTCGGCGATTGATCGCTGCGCTTGTCCGTCTCCAAAAGCACAAACCAAGGGAATGAGTATGCAAGCCGAATTGATCGTCGACGCCCGCAACGCGGTCGGTGAAAGCCCGGTCTGGGTGCCACAGGAAAACGCCTTGTACTGGGTCGATATCCCCAACGGTGGTCTGCAACGCTGGAGCGCCGACACTGGCCACGTCCATGCCTGGAAGACTCCCGAAATGCTTGCCTGCCTCGCCCGCCACAGCAAGGGCGGCTGGGTGGCCGGTATGGAGAGCGGGTTCTTTCACTTGCAACCGCACAGCGATGGCAGCCTCGACAGCGAGCAACTGGCGAGCGTCGGACACAGCCGTCAGGACATGCGTCTGAACGACGGTCGCTGCGACCGTCAGGGCCGGTTCTGGGCCGGCAGCATGGTGCTGAACATGGGCCTGAATCTGCCCGAGGGCCGGCTCTATCGTTACGGTGCCGGGCAAACAGGCGTGATCGAGGCACAGCTTGATGGCTTCATCGTGCCCAACGGTCTGGGCTTCAGCCCGGACGGCAAAACCATGTACCTGTCGGACTCGCACCCGAACGTGCAACTGATCTGGGCTTTCGATTACGACACCGAGACAGGCACACCCTCCAACCGCAGGGTGTTCGTGGACATGAACCATTTTTACGGCCGTCCCGACGGCGCTGCCGTGGATGCCGATGGCTGCTACTGGATCTGCGCCAACGATGTCGGCCTGATCCATCGTTTTACCCCCGACGGTCGCCTTGACCGCTCGCTGCAGGTACCGGTGAAAAAACCCACCATGTGCGCCTTCGGTGGCAGCCGGATGGACACTTTGTTCGTGACCTCGATCCGCCCCGGCGACAACCAGGATCCGCAATCGCTGGCCGGCGGCGTGTTCGCCCTCAACCCCGGCGTCAAAGGCCTGCCGGAGCCATTGTTCGACGACCTGCTGTAACCCCCTGCTGCATCGCTGTGCCTTGAACACAAAAATAACAAGACTGGAGAACCCCTCATGGACTTCAAACGCACGTTGCTCGCCGCCGCTCTCCCCCTCGCGCTCACCCTCGGCAGCGCCGCCCAGGCGCTGGAAATCAAATTCGCCGACATCCACCCCGCCGGTTATCCGACCGTGGTCGCTGAAGAACAGTTGGGCAAGACCCTGGTCGCCGAAAGTGACGGCAAGCTGACCTTCAAAATGTTTCCTGGCGGCGTGCTCGGCTCGGAAAAGGAAGTGGTCGAACAGGCTCAGGTCGGCGCCATCCAGATGGCCCGCGTCAGCCTCGGCATCGTCGGCCCGGTGGTGCCGGACGTGAACGTGTTCAACATGCCGTTCGTGTTCCGTGACCAGGCGCACATGCGCAAGATCATCGACGGTGAAATCGGTGACGAAATCCTCGACAAGATCACTAACTCCGAATTCAACCTCGTGGCGCTGGCGTGGATGGATGGCGGCACGCGCAACATCTACACCAAGAAACCGGTGCGCAGCCTCGAAGACCTCAAGGGTATGAAAATCCGTGTGCAGGGCAACCCGATGTTCATCGAAACCATCAACGCCATGGGTGGCAACGGGATCGCCATGGACACCGGCGAAATCTTCAGTGCGCTGCAGACCGGCGTTATCGACGGCGCGGAAAACAATCCGCCGACCCTGCTTGAACACAACCACTACCAGAACGCCAAGTTCTACAGCCTGACCGGGCACCTGATCCTGCCCGAGCCCATCGTGATGTCGAAAATCACCTGGGAAAAACTCAGCCCCGATCAGCAGACCCTGGTGAAAAAAGCCGCCAAGGCTGCGCAGGCCCAGGAGCGCACCTTGTGGGATGCCAAGTCGGCCAGCAGTGAAGAGAAACTCAAGGCCGCCGGCGTCGAGTTCATCACCGTCGACAAGAAACCCTTCTACGAGGCCACCGCTTCGATCCGCGAAAAATACGGCGCGCCCTACGTCGACCTGATCAAACGCATCGAAGCCGTTCAGTAACCTCCCTGCCCTCAATACAAGGCCCGGCAGCGCTGGCGTCGCTCGACGCTCACGCCTGCCCGGTTACGGTGGAACCCGATGAAGAATTTGCTGCTGCGCATCAATGACCGGATTTACATGGCCTGCATCTGGGTCGCCGGTCTGTCGGTGCTGACCATTTCCCTGATCATTCCCTGGGGCGTATTCGCCCGTTACGTCCTCGGCACCGGCTCAAGCTGGCCGGAGCCCACCGCCATCCTGCTGATGATGGTCTTCACCTTCATCGGCGCCGCCGCCAGCTATCGCGCCGGTGCGCACATGGCGGTGGCGATGGTCACCGACCGCCTGCAACCGAAGATGCGCCGAACCATGAGCATCGTTTCGCAAGTGCTCATGGGCACCATCTGCCTGTTCATGACCATCTGGGGCACCAAACTGTGCCTGTCGACATGGAACCAGTTCATGAGCGCCCTGCCGACATTGCGGGTCGGCATCACCTACATGCCGATCCCCGTGGGTGGTGCGCTGACGCTGATTTTCGTGCTGGAAAAACTCTTGCTCGGCGATCAAAGCAATCGCCGTGTGGTGCGGTTCGACCTGGTTGAAGAAAACGAAGGGGCTGCCTGATGGACGCATTGATTCTGCTGGGCAGTTTTATCGCACTGATCCTGATCGGCATGCCGGTTGCCTATGCGCTCGGGTTGTCGGCGCTGATCGGCGCGTGGTGGATCGACATCCCGTTCCAGGCCTTGATGATTCAGGTGGCGGGCGGGGTGAACAAATTCTCGCTGCTGGCGATTCCGTTCTTCGTGCTGGCCGGCGCGATCATGGCCGAGGGCGGCATGTCGCGACGGCTGGTGGCGTTCGCCGGGGTGCTGGTGGGGTTCGTGCGGGGCGGCCTGTCGCTGGTCAACATCATGGCCTCGACCTTTTTCGGCGCAATTTCCGGCTCGTCGGTGGCCGACACCGCGTCGGTAGGTTCGGTGCTGATCCCGGAAATGGAGCGCAAGGGCTACCCTCGGGAATTCTCCACAGCGGTCACCGTCAGCGGTTCGGTACAAGCCCTGCTGACCCCGCCGAGTCACAACTCGGTGCTCTACTCGCTGGCGGCCGGCGGCACCGTTTCCATTGCGTCGCTGTTCATGGCCGGCGTGGTGCCGGGCCTGCTGATGAGCGCGTGCCTGATGGTGCTGTGCCTGATTTTCGCGCGCAAACGCGACTATCCCAAGGGCGAAGTGATCCCGCTGCGCGAAGCCTTGAAGATCTGCGGCGAAGCGCTGTGGGGGCTGATGGCGATGGTGATCATTCTCGGCGGGATTCTGTCGGGGATCTTCACGGCCACCGAGTCGGCGGCCATCGCCGTGCTGTGGTCGTTTTTCGTCACCATGTTCATCTACCGCGACTACAAATGGAGTGAGCTGCCGAAACTGATGCATCGCACGGTGCGCACCATTTCCATCGTGATGATTCTGATCGGCTTCGCCGCCAGTTTCGGCTACATCATGACCCTGATGCAGATCCCGGCGAAGATCACCACGCTGTTCCTGACCCTGTCCGACAACCGCTACGTGATCCTGATGTGCATCAACGTCATGCTGCTGTTGCTCGGCACCGTGATGGACATGGCTCCGCTGATCCTGATCCTCACGCCGATCCTGATGCCGGTGATCCTCGGTATCGGCGTCGACCCGGTGCAGTTCGGCATGATCATGCTGGTCAACCTCGGTATCGGCCTGATAACTCCACCGGTGGGCGCCGTGCTGTTCGTGGGTTCGGCGGTGGGCAAGGTCAGTATCGAAAGTACGGTGAAGGCGCTGCTGCCGTTCTACGCCGTGCTGTTCCTGGTGCTGATGCTGGTGACCTACGTTCCAGCGCTGTCGCTGTGGTTACCGCATCTGGTGTTGTAACGCTAACGCTGTGGCGAGGGCGCCAGGTCCTCGCCACAGGTTTTGTCTCACGCACACAGCAACATGTAAGCGGCGACCACCAGACATACGCTGGCGAACCCCACCTGCAACGTCCTTGCCGGCACTCGCGCGCAGAGTTTGCGGCCGATAATCATGCCGACGATGCTGGCGAAGATGAACGACGCGCCCAGCTGGTCGATGCGCACCCCGGCATGGAACGCGCCGATCACGCCGATCGCGGAAATCAGGCTGATGACCATCAAGGACGTGGCGACGATGCCGCGCATCTGCACATCGGTCAGTTGCTTGAACGCCGGCACGATCAGAAACCCGCCGCCCACCCCCAGCAACCCGGACACCACGCCGGTGACCGCGCCGAGCGCCGCGAGGGTCGCGGTGCATTTGGCGGTCCAGTCGAAACGGCCGGTCTGTTCATTGAGCATGCAGTTTTTCTGGCCCCAACTGGCGTGGCCATGGTCGCTCGGTCCCTGCTGCTGGCGTTCGCGGCGCAGCATGCGCCACGCCACCATCACCATCAGCAGGCTGAACAGGATCATCAGGACCTTTTCCGGCAACTGATGGGCGAAGTAGATGCCCACCGGTGAAAACACCGCGCCGAGCGCCGCGATCAGTAGCGCCGCGCGATAACGCACTAGACCATGGCGCAATCCATCGATCGCGCCGACCGCCGCTGCGCTGCCAACGGCAAACAACGCCACCGGCGCCGCCTGCGTCATCGTCCAGCCCAGCCCGAGCACCAGCGCCGGTACGGCGAGAATCCCGCCGCCGGCCCCGGTCAGTCCAAGGATCAACCCCATCACCACGCCAAACAGGCTTGCCAGCAACATAGTGTGTTCTCAGTCGACCCTGGACAGACTTGTCAGCCATTCGCGGCCCTTGAGCATGCCGTTCCAGTAGAACCACGGCAGCAGCGTCGCCTTCAGCCACCACGCGGAGCGGCGCGGCACGGTCGGGTCGAGGGGAAAGGTCGGCAGCAGTTTTCCGCCATAGCCGAACTCGGCGAGGATCACCTTGCCCTTCTCCACCGTCAGTGGGCAGGAGCCGTAGCCGTCGTACTTCAGTGGCAGCGCCAGATCCTTACGCAGGGCCAGCAGGTTTTCCGCCACCACCACAACTTGCTTGCGCACTGCCGCGGCGGTTTTCGCATTGGTGGTGCCGCAGATATCGCCCAAGGCAAACACTTCGGGATAGCGCGGGTGTTGCAGGGTGTGCGGGTTGACCTCGCACCAGCCGGCGGCATCGGCCAGCGGACTTTGCGCGATGAAATCCGGTGAAACCTGCGGCGGAACGACGTGCAGCAGATCGAAAGTCTTGGCCTGGCGGGTGACGTTACCCTCCGCATCCTTGACGTCGAACCAGGCGGTTTTCGCCGGGCCGTCGACCTTCACCAGATTGGAATTGAACGCCAACCGCGCGTTGTATTTGTCGATGTACTTCATCAGCGGCGGCACAAAGGTCGGCACACCGAATAACGCAGCTCCGGCCAGATTGAACTCGACCTCGACCTTGCTCAGCACGTTGCGCTTGAGCCAGTGATCGCAGGACAAGTACAGCGCCTTTTGCGGCTCGCCGGCACACTTGATCGGAATCGGCGGCTGGGTGAACAGCGCTTTGCCGCCGCTCAGTTTCTGCACCTGATCCCAGGTGTATTGCGCGTGCTGATAGCTGTAGTTGGAGGTGACGCCGTGCTGGCCGAGGCTGTCCTGCAAGCCTTCGATCTTCTCCCACGCCAGGCGCAGGCCGGGGCAGACGATCAGGTTCTGATAAATGACCGTGCGTTGATCGTTGAGGGTGAGACGGCGCTGGTCGGGGTCGATGCCGGTCACGGCTGCCTGAATCCAGGTGGCCTGACGCGGCATCACCTTGTTCATTGGTCGGGCGGTGTCTTTGGCGTCATAGGCGCCACCGCCGACCAGCGTCCACGCCGGTTGGTAGTAATGCAGGGTGCTCGGCTCGATCACCGTGATTTTCAGGCCGGGATCGCGCTTGAGCAGGCTCGCGACAAAACCGATGCCGGCAGTGCCGCCGCCGATGACCACGATGTCCGCACTGATGGATGGGCCCCAGTGTTGATCGTTCATTGTTTGTTCCTTATGGCTGCACGCAAGGATAGCCGGGTCTATTGCGCCCAGCTTTTGAGCACGGCTCCGCAGTAGAGTCCGGAAAGGGTTTTCATCACCTGGATCACTTCGTGACTGGCGAGACCGTAAAAAATGTACTTGCCTTCACGACGGGTCGCGACCAGCCCTTCATCGCGCAGGATGCCCAGTTGCTGGGACAGGGTCGGCTGACGCACGCCGGTCATTTTCTCCAGCTCGCCGACGTTGCGCTCGCCCTGGGTCAGCTGGCACAGGATCAGCAGCCGATCTTCGTTGGCCAATGCCTTGAGCAGCGAACAGGCCTTGGAGGCCGACGCGCGCAGTTGGGCGACTTCACATTCGGTCAGACTGGATTGCATTTGCAGGATGCCTTCAACGTCACTTAAGCTGCGGACATTATGTGTTTACATAAAGTGTTGCAACCTGACTTTTCACCTTCCTGCACAGGACCGCGTCCATGCCCGCGCTGATTGAAGCTTTCCTCGACCCCGCCTCTTCGACCTACAGCTACGTGGTCTACGAGGCCGACGGCGGGCAGTGCGCAATCGTCGATCCGGTGCTTGATTACGACGGCGCCGCCGGCCGCACCTGCACGGCTCAGGCGGACAAGATCATCGCCTTCGTGCACGCCCATAACCTGCAAGTGCAGTGGCTGCTGGAAACCCACGCCCACGCCGATCACTTGTCCGCCGCGCCGTACCTGCGCCGGGAACTGGGCGGGAAAATCGCGATTGGCGAATCGATCAGCAAAGTGCAGAACGTGTTCAAGGCGCTGTTCAACCTGGAACCGGAATTTCGCGTCGACGGCTCGCAGTTCGATCACCTGTTCGCACCGAACGAATCGTTCAGGATCGGCAATCTCAAGGCCACCGCCCTGCACGTTCCCGGCCACACCCCGGCGGACATGGCTTACCTGATCGACGGCGAACAGATCCTGGTGGGCGACACGCTGTTCATGCCCGACGTCGGCACCGCCCGTTGCGACTTTCCCGGCGGCAACGCCCATCAATTGTTCAATTCGATTCACAAGCTGCTGGCCTTCCCCGCCAGCGTGAAGCTCTACGTCTGCCACGACTACCCGCCGCAAGGTCGCGACTCGCAGTGCCAGACCACCGTGGGTGAACAGCGCAAAAGCAAT
Source organism: Pseudomonas sp. GW456-12-10-14-LB2 (assembly GCF_002884345.1). Lineage (NCBI taxonomy): Bacteria > Pseudomonadati > Pseudomonadota > Gammaproteobacteria > Pseudomonadales > Pseudomonadaceae > Pseudomonas > Pseudomonas sp. GW456-12-10-14-LB2. The sequence continues at coordinate 54,080 of NZ_POHV01000031.1, read as the reverse complement.
ATCCACGTGCATGACGGCGTCGACGAAGCCGCGTTTGTCGAGATGCGCACCAAGCGCGATGCAGGGTTGGGCATGCCGACGCTGTTGCTGCCGGCGATTCAGGTGAATGTGCGCGCAGGAAATTTGCCGCCGGCGGAAGGCAATGGCGTTGTCTACCTGAAGATTCCGATCAACTCCGTGTAAGAAAAAATCATTGAAGGAACCGGAAACAAGGGGATTCGTACCTGGCACGTCGGATCCCATGAACTGGGCGTAATCTCGGCCAACAGGCAGACTTCATGGGGTAATCAACCCATGGAGATTTGGCAATATGGATATTCGCCGTAACCATCGCGACCTGACGCCGGAACAGAAACACGCCTTCGTAAATGCCATTCTGATACTGAAAAACCAGACGCCCAGCGTACTGCGCCCGGGTCAGCAGAGTCGCTACGATGACTTTGTACAGATCCACAAGAATTCCATGGGACGAGGTAACCCGATCTTCCCCAACCCCCATGGAACCCCTTTATTTTTTCCCTGGCATCGCGTCCTGATTCGCCAGTTCGAGCTTGAACTGCAAGCCGCCGCAGACAACCCGACCATCACGCTGCCGTACTGGAACTGGAGCATGAATGGTGCGGATGACCCCTTTACTGACGATTTCATGGGCAGAGACGGCGACCCGACGCAAAACCAGCGGGTAACCATTGGCCCGTTTGCCCTCGAGCGTCGTTTATTCGGCATAAAGGTCTGGGATGGTGAGACAGGAGATCCTGGCTTGCGGCGCAACTTCGGAGCAGGCCCCTCACCGCTCCCCTCTGCGCTGGATGTCGAAACCTTATTGAACAGAACGCCCTACTGGCTCGAACCGACCGGATGGGAAAATCTGACGGAAATGATGCACAACGATGTGCATGCCTGGGTTGGAGGCAACATGGGCGAAGCCTCCTCTCCCAACGATCCGTTGTTCTTCTTGCACCACTGTTATCTCGACTTTCTCTGGGAGCGCTGGAAGCGCAAACACCCGACCGAGCCGGTGATCGCATTTCCCGAGAACGCACCACACGGGATGCTCGGTTCAACGCTGATGTTCAATCCGGACAATGAACCTGCGCCCTGGCTTCAGCCTTTCAGGGTGGAACAGACCTTGAACACGGCAAGTCTGGATTACGGCTATGCCGATCTCTGATCAGGGCTGAGCACTCAGCTCCCGAGGATCAGGCCATTGGCCGGTAATGGTAGTGCCGTTTTGTAGCGCACCTGCTTGAGGGCAAAGCTTGACCGGATGTTCGCCACGCCGGGGACTTTGGTCAGAAAGTCCATCATGAAGCGTTCAAGCGCCTGAATGGTCGGCACCAGCACGCGGATCAGATAATCCGGATCGCCGGCCATCAGGTAGCACTCCATGACTTCGGGGCGGTCGGAAATCGCCTCTTCGAAATGCTGCAGCGCTTCCTCTACCTGCTTCTCGAGACTGACGTGGATGAACACGTTGACGTGCAACCCCAGCAGGTCGGCGTCCAGCAGGGTTACCTGCTCGCGGATCAGCCCCAGTTCTTCCATCGCCTTGACCCGGTTGAAGCACGGCGTCGGCGACAGATTGACCGAACGGGCCAGGTCGGCGTTGGTGATGCGCGCGTTCTCCTGAAGGCTGTTGAGAATGCCGATGTCGGTACGGTCCAGTTTGCGCATGAGACAAAACCACCTGCTTTTTATGTTTATGCAGAATTTCTATCTGCAAATGATCTTCAGCGCAACGAAACAGAGAGAAATATTCTTCTTGCCCGGGCCTATGATTGTTGTAGGACAAGATTTCTTTTATCGAAGAATGACTGCCAGCTCACTACAAGAAATTCACAAGATCGAGCGTAGAAGCCATGACCCAAGCGTATGAACCGCTGCGTCTGCACGTCCCTGAACCCTCGGGCCGCCCAGGCTGCAAAACCGATTTCTCCTACCTGCATCTGACCGATGCGGGCACGGTGCGTAAACCTTCCATCGACGTTGAACCGGCCGACACTGCCGACCTGGCTCGTGGCCTGATCCGCGTGCTCGACGACCAGGGCAACGCTCTCGGCCCGTGGGCTGAAAACGTGCCGGTCGAGATCCTGCGCAAAGGCATGCGCGCCATGCTCAAGACCCGGATCTACGACAACCGCATGGTGGTCGCCCAGCGTCAGAAAAAAATGTCGTTCTACATGCAGAGCCTTGGCGAAGAAGCCATCGGCAGCGCCCAGGCCCTGGCCTTGAACATCGACGACATGTGCTTCCCGACCTACCGCCAGCAAAGCATTCTGATGGCTCGCGACGTACCGCTGGTCGACCTGATCTGCCAACTGCTGTCCAACGAGCGCGATCCGCTCAAGGGCCGTCAACTGCCGATCATGTACTCGGTCAAGGACGCAGGCTTCTTCACCATTTCCGGCAACCTCGCCACTCAGTTCATTCAAGGCGTGGGCTGGGGCATGGCCTCGGCGATCAAGGGCGACACCAAAATCGCCTCGGCCTGGATCGGCGATGGTGCCACCGCCGAATCGGACTTCCACACCGCCCTCACCTTCGCCCACGTTTATCGTGCGCCGGTGATCCTCAACGTGGTCAACAACCAGTGGGCGATTTCGACCTTTCAGGCCATCGCCGGTGGTGAAGCCACCACCTTCGCCGGACGCGGCGTCGGTTGCGGCATCGCTTCCCTGCGAGTCGATGGCAACGATTTCTACGCGGTCTACGCCGCTTCCGCCTGGGCCGCCGAACGCGCCCGCCGCGGCCTCGGCCCGACCATGATCGAATGGGTCACCTACCGCGCCGGCCCGCACTCGACCTCCGACGATCCGTCCAAATACCGTCCTGCCGACGACTGGAGCCACTTCCCGCTGGGCGACCCGATTGCCCGCCTGAAACAGCACCTGATCAAGGTCGGCCACTGGTCGGAAGAAGAGCACGCCGCCGTCAGCGCCGAGCTCGAAGCCGAAGTGATCGCTGCGCAGAAACAGGCCGAACAGTACGGCACCCTCGCCGGCGGCCAGATTCCAAGCGCCGCGACCATGTTCGAAGATGTCTACAAAGAGATGCCGGAGCACTTGAAGCGCCAGCGTCAGCAGTTGGGGATCTGACATGAACGATCACAACAACAATATTCAGTTGGAAACCGCCATGACCACGACCACCATGACCATGATCCAGGCCCTGCGCTCGGCCATGGATGTGATGCTTGAGCGTGACGACAACGTTGTGGTGTTCGGCCAGGACGTCGGCTACTTCGGCGGCGTGTTCCGTTGCACCGAAGGCCTGCAGACCAAGTACGGCACCTCGCGGGTGTTCGACGCGCCGATCTCCGAGAGCGGCATCGTCGGTGTCGCCGTGGGCATGGGCGCTTATGGCTTGCGCCCGGTCGCCGAGATTCAGTTCGCCGACTATGTGTATCCAGCCTCTGACCAGATCATTTCCGAAGCCGCCCGTCTGCGTTATCGCTCGGCCGGCGAGTTCACCGCGCCGATGACCCTGCGCATGCCTTGCGGCGGCGGCATCTACGGCGGCCAGACCCACAGCCAGAGCATCGAGGCGATGTTCACTCAGGTCTGCGGTCTGCGCACGGTCATGCCTTCCAACCCGTATGACGCCAAAGGCCTGCTGATCGCCTCCATCGAAAACGATGATCCGGTGATCTTCCTCGAGCCGAAACGCCTGTACAACGGCCCGTTCGACGGCCATCACGACCGCCCGGTAACCCCGTGGTCGAAACACCCGCAAGCTCAGGTGCCGGACGGTTACTACACCGTGCCGCTGGACGTTGCCGCCATCACCCGTCCGGGCAAGGACGTGACCGTACTGACCTACGGCACCACCGTTTACGTATCGCAAGTTGCGGCCGAAGAATCCGGCGTTGACGCTGAAGTCATCGACCTGCGCAGCCTGTGGCCGCTGGACCTGGAAACCATCGTCAAATCCGTGAAGAAAACCGGCCGTTGCGTGGTGGTTCACGAAGCCACCCGCACCTGCGGTTTCGGCGCCGAACTGGTGTCGCTGGTGCAAGAGCATTGCTTCCACCACCTGGAAGCGCCGATCGAACGCGTCACCGGTTGGGACACCCCCTACCCGCACGCGCAGGAGTGGGCGTATTTCCCTGGGCCGTCCCGAGTGGGCGCGGCGCTGAAACGGGTCATGGAGGTCTGAATGGGCACGCACGTTATCAAGATGCCGGACATCGGCGAAGGCATCGCAGAAGTAGAACTGTCGCAGTGGCACGTAAAAGTTGGCGATCTGGTCGTTGAAGATCAGGTGCTGGCGGATGTGATGACCGACAAGGCAATGGTTGATATTCCCTCGCCGGTACACGGCAAAGTGATTGCACTCGGCGGTCAGCCGGGTGAAGTGATGGCGGTCGGCAGTATTCTGATCAGCATCGAGGTTGAAGGCGCAGGCAATCTGAAGGAGTCGGACAAACCGGCGCCTGTTGCGGCGAAAGAAACGCCAGCCGCACCCAAAGTTGAAGCTGTCGTTGAAAGCAAACCTGCTGTTGCCGCGCCGCGTCCGGCAGCTGCCGTTTGCCAGGGCCCGATGGTTGCTCGCGAAGCCGATGAGCGTCCGCTGGCCTCGCCGGCCGTGCGCAAGCATGCGCTGGACCTGGGCATTCAATTGCGTCTGGTGCGCGGTTCCGGCCCGGCCGGTCGCGTATTGCACGAAGACCTCGACGCCTATCTGGCGCAAGGTCAGTCGAAAGCTTCGGCGCCGGTCGCCGCCGCGTACACCCAGCGCAACGATGAAGAGCAGATTCAGGTTATCGGCATGCGCCGCAAGATTGCCCAGCGCATGCAGGACGCCACTCAGCGTGCCGCGCACTTCAGTTATGTCGAGGAAATCGACGTCACCGCGATTGAAGAGCTGCGTGCCCACCTGAACGAAAAACACGGCGCGAGTCGTGGCAAGCTGACCTTGCTGCCGTTCCTCGTGCGCGCACTGGTCGTCGCCCTGCGCGACTTCCCGCAAATGAACGCCCGTTACGACGACGAAGCCCAGGTCATCACCCGCCTCGGCGCGGTGCATGTCGGCGTCGCTACCCAAAGCGATGTCGGCCTGATGGTGCCGGTGGTGCGTCACGCCGAAGCGCGCAGCCTCTGGGACAGCGCGGCGGAAATCTCCCGCCTCGCCAACGCTGCCCGCAACGGCAAAGCCAGCCGCGATGAACTCTCCGGCTCGACCATCACCCTGACCAGCCTCGGCGCCCTCGGCGGCATCGTCAGCACCCCGGTGCTGAATCTGCCGGAAGTGGCGATCGTCGGCGTCAACAAAATCGTCGAACGCCCGATGGTCGTCAAAGGCCAAGTGGTGATCCGCAAGATGATGAACCTCTCCAGCTCCTTCGATCACCGCGTGGTCGACGGCATGGACGCGGCGCTCTTCATCCAGGCCATTCGTGGCTTGCTCGAACAACCCGCGACCCTGTTTGTGGAGTGATGGCATGCAAACTCTGAACACCACGCTGCTGATCATCGGCGGCGGCCCCGGCGGTTACGTGACGGCCATTCGCGCCGGGCAACTGGGCATTCCAACCATTCTGGTCGAGGGCGAATCGCTGGGCGGCACCTGCCTGAACATCGGCTGCATTCCGTCGAAAGCGCTGATCCACGTGGCCGAGCAGTTTCACCAGACTCAACATCACAACCAGCATTCGGCACTGGGCATCAGCGTTTCGGCGCCGACCCTCGACATCACTAAAAGCGTCGAGTGGAAGGACGGAATCGTTGATCGCCTGACCACCGGCGTCGCCGCGCTGCTGAAGAAGAACAAAGTTCAGGTCATCAACGGCTGGGCCAAGGTCATCGACGGCAAGACCGTGGAAGTCGGCGACACCCGCATCCAGTGCGAGCATCTGGTGCTGGCCACCGGTTCGAAAAGCGTCAATCTGCCAATCCTGCCGATTGGCGGGCCGATCATATCGTCCACCGAGGCGCTGGCGCCGAAGTCGGTGCCGAAACGCCTGATCGTGGTGGGCGGTGGTTACATCGGTCTGGAATTGGGGATTGCCTATCGCAAGCTCGGCGCCGAGGTCAGTGTGGTCGAGGCGCAGGATCGGATCCTGCCGGCCTACGACGCCGAACTGACCCAACCAGTGCACGACGCGCTGAAGCAACTGGGCGTGAAGCTGTACCTCAAGCACAGCGTGCTGGGCTTCGACGGCACGTTGCAGGTGCGCGATCCGAACGGCGACACCCTGAACCTGGAAACCGATCAGGTGCTGGTGGCCGTCGGTCGCAAACCCAATACCCAGGGCTGGAACCTTGAAGCGTTGAACCTGGACATGAACGGCTCGGCGATCAAGATCGACAGCCGCTGCCAGACCAGCATGCGCAACGTCTACGCCATCGGCGACCTGAGCGGCGAGCCGATGCTGGCCCACCGCGCCATGGCTCAGGGCGAGATGGTTGCCGAGCTGATCAGCGGCAAGACCCGCGAATTCAACCCGACCGCCATTGCTGCCGTGTGCTTCACCGACCCGGAGCTGGTGGTCGTCGGCAAGACCCCGGACGAGGCCAAGGCGGCGGGACTTGACTGCATCGTGTCGAACTTCCCGTTCGCGGCCAATGGCCGGGCGATGACGCTGGAATCGAAAACCGGCTTCGTGCGGGTGGTCGCCCGTCGGGACAATCATGTGATTGTCGGCTGGCAGGCGGTGGGTGTCGGGGTATCGGAATTGTCGACTGCGTTCGCGCAAAGCCTGGAAATGGGCGCGCGACTGGAAGACATCGGCGGCACCATCCATGCGCACCCGACCCTGGGCGAAGCGGTGCAGGAAGCGGCGTTGCGTGCCCTCGGCCACGCGTTGCACCTGTAACGCTCGGTCGCAGATCATTCCCACGCTCCGCGTGGGAATGCCTCCACGGACGCTCCGCGTTCGGCTGTTGGGACGCAGAGCGTCCCGGACTGCATTCCCACGCAGAGCGTGGGAACGATCAAAGGCAGAGATTTCGGGCTGCGAAACCGCTCAAGAATGAAGTATTGTTGTGCCCATCCAAAAAAACGTCAGAAGCCTTGAACCGCTTCGGCGGTTGTTCAGTGATAGAGGGTGTCATGGGTAACGAAAGCATCAACTGGGACAAGCTGGGTTTTGACTACATCAAGACCGACAAACGCTATCTGTCGTACTTTCGCAATGGCGAGTGGGACAAAGGCACCCTGACCGAAGACAACGTGCTGCACATCAGCGAAGGCTCCACTGCCCTTCACTATGGCCAGCAATGCTTCGAAGGCCTGAAGGCCTATCGTTGCAAGGACGGCTCGATCAACCTGTTCCGTCCGGACCAGAACGCCGCGCGCATGCAACGCAGCTGCGCCCGCCTGCTGATGCCGCATGTGTCCACCGAGCAGTTCATCGAAGCGTGCAAGGAAGTGGTTCGCGCCAACGAGCGCTTCATCCCGCCTTACGGCACCGGCGGCGCGCTGTACCTGCGCCCGTTCGTGATCGGCGTGGGTGACAACATCGGCGTGCGTACCGCACCTGAGTTCATCTTCTCGGTGTTCGCGATCCCGGTCGGTGCCTACTTCAAGGGCGGCCTGACCCCGCACAACTTCCAGATCTCCACCTTCGACCGCGCCGCGCCACAAGGCACCGGTGCCGCCAAGGTCGGTGGCAACTACGCGGCCAGCCTGATGCCGGGCTCCCAGGCCAAGAAAGCGCACTTCGCTGACGCCATCTACCTGGATCCGCTGACCCACAAGAAGATCGAGGAAGTCGGTTCGGCCAACTTCTTCGGGATCACCCACGACAACAAGTTCGTGACCCCGAACTCGCCCTCGGTACTGCCGGGTATCACCCGTCTGTCGCTGATCGAACTGGCCAAGTCCCGTCTGGGCCTGGAAGTGGTCGAAGGCGACGTGTTCATCGACAAGCTGTCGGACTTCAAGGAAGCCGGTGCTTGCGGTACTGCGGCGGTGATCACCCCGATCGGTGGCATCAGCTACAACGACCACCTGCACGTGTTCCACAGCGAAACCGAAGTCGGCCCTGTGACCCAGAAGCTCTACAAAGAGCTGACCGGCGTGCAGACCGGCGACGTCGAAGCGCCAGCCGGCTGGATCGTCAAGGTTTGATCTGACGGCCAGATGCACAAAAGCCCCCATCGAGTGATCGATGGGGGGCTTTTTCATTCGCCTCGCTCGCCGGCCTTCATGGCAATCCGCTTACCCGCGCGACCGGCGATCCCGCTCGCCTGTCCGTTCTGCTGCTTGCCCATTCGCGCCTGGGTAATCAATCCGGGAATCAGCTCTCCTTCCGGCAGGTTCTTCCAGAACCGCGTCGGCAAATGCCCCTGCATGACTTTCTCGTTCAAACGCGCCGGGTTGAAGATGTGGCTGTAGTACGTCAGCCACAAGTCACCGTGGGGATCGTCGACGTTCTGCGCCAGTTGCTGCCACTCCAGCGGACACTGACGATCATGGATCAGTTGTGCACCATCGTAATAAACCCCGTCGCGGGGCGTGGCGATCAGCCAGCGATGCCGGCCCATGCGCCCGATAAAGTGTTCGCTGGCGCTGTGCAGAATGTCGTGGGCCGGTTCGTGCCATGCGACGTATTGCGGGCCCGGCAGCTCTGGCGGGCGCTCGATGAAGCGCACGAACGCATGCAGATGATGGGCTTCGCGCTGCACCTGCTTGATCCGCCGCTGCAACTCGCTGCCCAGCTTGTCGCCGGCCATCATTGCCGTGCGGTCACCGTGGCTGACTCGCCACAGCACTTCATACAGCAAACTCCAGCGCTGATCGCCACGGTATCGCGACGCTTGTTCCAGGGTGTCGAGCAACGCACGCGGAATCCGTGCCTGAAACGGCCCCTGCCCTTCGGGCACCGCCACGTCACTGGCAAACAGATCACTTACCCCTTCCGACGCCCAGCTCACCAGACTCGGATCAATTTCATGGCTGAGCAGCCAGCGCGCCTGCTGGCGCCAGGTGTCGAACAGGTCGTCGCAGTCGAGATTGATCATCCCCACAGCCCCATCTGTTGCGGCATTGGTCGGTCGCGCAATTGCTGATAAAGCATCTGGCTGGTGACTTCCGCCTGCTGAGGGTGGTAATCGCTGGTGATGATGAACGGCTTGGCTTTGGCCAGCACACAGCGCATGCGCGCCACGTCTTCGTAGCGAATGCGCCGCTGCCGACGCAGTTCCACCAGACGTTCGGTGGTGCGCAAGCCGATGCCGGGGATGCGTGAAATCAACGCCGGCTCGGCGCGATTGAGGTCCAGCGGAAACACCTCGCGATTCTGCAGCGCCCAGGCCAGTTTCGGGTCGATGTCCAACGCCAGATTGCCCGGCCCCTGAAGCAACTCACCGGCGGTATAGCCATAACCGCGCAACAGAAAATCCGCCTGATACAAGCGGTGCTCGCGCATCAGCGGCGGTGCGGCCAGCGGCACGCTTTTCGGGCTGTCGGGAATCGGGCTGAAGGCCGAGTAATAGACCCGGCGCAGACGGAAGTTGCCGTAAAGCGCCTGCGCGCTGTGCAGGATGGTGCTGTCGTCGGTGTCATCGGCACCGACGATCATCTGCGTGCTCTGCCCGGCCGGGGCGAACTTTGGTGCGCGAGGTTCGTTGAGCACGGTCTGCACACCGGTGTAGATGGTGTTCATCGCCTGCTTGATCGAGCCGATGTGCTTCTCCGGCGCGAGAGTTTGCAGGCTGGCATCGGTGGGCAATTCGATGTTGACGCTCAAACGGTCAGCATAACGCCCGGCCTCTTCGATCAACGCAGGATCCGCATCAGGGATGGTCTTGAGATGAATGTAGCCACGGAACTCATGCTCTTCGCGCAGCAGCTTGGCGACGCGCACCAGTTGCTCCATGGTGTAGTCCGCCGAACGAATGATCCCCGAGCTGAGAAACAACCCGCTGACGCAATTGCGCCGGTAGAAATCCAGGGTCAGCGTCACCACTTCCTCGGGTGTGAAACGCGCACGGGGCACGTCGCTGGAACGGCGGTTCACGCAATATTGGCAATCGTAGAGACAGAAGTTGGTCAGCAGAATCTTGAGCAGCGACACGCAACGCCCGTCCGGCGTGTAGCTGTGGCAGATGCCCATGCCATCGGTTGATCCCAGCCCGCTTTTGCCCTCGGAGCTGCGCTTGGGCGCGCCACTGCTCGCACAAGAAGCGTCGTACTTGGCGGCGTCGGCGAGGATGCTGAGCTTGTCAATGATTTGCATGGCACGGACTCGATACTGTTCGCATATACAGTATAGAGAGCGATTGGCTCATACAAGGTGCAATGCCGCTCTTCGTCGGAATGTCGCACCGCAGGAGTCAGGTCAATTTGACTCGGCAGCAGTCAGATTGACTCGATTCAACAAGCGTCATAATGACTATCAACCCTGCGCAGCCCTTGATATTAAAGGCTGTCCGACATGGCCCGAAAATTGACTGACTCCCCGTAGCCATTTGGCTGAAGACCAAAACGGGAGTCGAACATGGATCATGTTTTTCAGGGCAAGCTTGCCGTCGTCACCGGTGCCAGTTCAGGCATAGGCCTGGCCGCGACCGAACGCCTGCTCAATCAAGGCGCGCGCGTATTGGCCATGTCGCGAAAACTCGGCGCACTGGCCGAACTGCTTGAGCGGTATTCGCAGCAACTGGTGTGGAAACCCGGCGATGTCACTCAAGCTTCCGACCTAAACGCTTTGGCCGAACAGGCTGCACGCCTCGGTCCGGTGAATTTCGTAATCCCTAACGCCGGTATTGCGGAGCTCGCTGACGGGCTCGACAGTTCGGCGTTCGATCGCCAATGGGCAGTGAACGGCGCCGGCGCCCTGAACACCTTGGCCGCCCTGCGCCCGCACCTTGCAGACAAGGCGTCAGTGGTGTTCATCGGTACTTTTCTGGCCGGAATCAGTTTCGCGGGACTGGCCGCCTATATCGCATCAAAAGCAGCATTGATCGCCCACGCCCGAACCCTCGCGGTCGAGCTGGCACCCCACGGCGTGCGCATCAATTGCGTCTCCCCCGGCCCGACCGCAACGCCGATCTGGTCGACACTGGGCTTGAGCGACGAAGCGCTCGGCGACGTAGCCCGAGGCGTCAACCAACGACTATTGGGCGGACAATTCCTCGAACCTGCGGCAGTGGCCGACGTCATTCTGTTCCAGCTGGGCAATGGCGCACGCGGCGTCATCGGTCAGGACTGGGTGGTCGACAGCGGATACACCTTGAGCTAACGCGCATGCACCGATCCGGGCGTGGAATCAGCCAACTGGCGACCTGACGAATCCCGCCCGGCTTCGGGCAAAACCAGCCCCCAGCGCGATGACAATTCTCGGCGCCCCTGCACCGTCAACGTCAGCGCCCGACTGTCCAGATCCTGCGTCACCCATTTGCGCTTCAACGCAGCCTGCAACAACGCCGCCCCGAGCGAACCGCCCAGATGTGGCCGACGCATGCTCCAGTCCAGGCACGCGCAGGCAAAGCGGCGGCGCATCGTCGGCAGATCCTTGACCTCAATGCCCAGCCCTTCAAAAAACGCCTCCCCGCTTTCACTGAGGCGATAAACCTGCTTGTCGGTTTCCACCAGCCAACCACCCTCCAGTAACCGGTCATGCAACAACACCGCCAGCGTCCCAGCCATGTGGTCGTAGCAGGTGCGGGCGAATTGCAGGCGATCCGGCGTGTGCGGTTTGAAGGTCGGTGCGGGGTTCTGACCGATCACCATCAGCGCTTCCAGCGCCTGGGCCACGCGCTTGTCGGCGAGGCTGTAATAACGGTGGCGGCCCTGCACGTGCAGGCGCACCAGCGCCAGGTCCTTGAGCTTGGCCAGGTGAGCGCTGGCGGTCGAGGCGCTGACGTCGGCGAGGGTCGCCAGCTCGGTGGCGGTGCGGGCGTGGCCGTCCATCAGCGAGCACAGCATTTTGGTCCGCGCCGGCTCCGCGATGGCGGCAGCCACTTGCGAGACGCCGATGTCTTGATGTTCTGCGTGCATATTTCGCTCCCGGACGAATCATCGCCCTCAAGGACTGGAGATAGTAGCAACACTTTCCCCACCGACAAGGTTGCGATCCATGGACCCGATCATCGCGGCGACTCACGCCGATCCCTACCCCTACTACGCCGAACTGCGCGCAGCGGGCGGGCTGACTTTTCATCACGGACTGAAACTGTGGATTGCCAGTAGCGCCCGCGCGGTGTGCGCGGTGTTGGCGCATCCGGATTGCAGGGTGCGTCCGGTGCAGGAGCCGGTGCCCAAGGCGATTGCCGATGGCATGGCGGGCAAGGTGTTTGGCCTCTTGATGCGTATGAATGACGGTGAAGCTCAGCGTTGCCCGCGTTCGGCCATTGAGCCTCCGCTGGGGCTCTTTGATCGGGAAGGAGTCAGCGCTCTGGTGTCCGCGCGGTTGATCACCAATGATTCCGACGGCCTCTATAAAGCCATGTTTCGCGGCCCGGTGTGCGTGGTTGCATCGTTGCTCGGATTCACCCCGGCGCAGGCGCGGGTCATCAGTGAACTGACGGCGGATTTCGCGGCGTGTCTGTCGCCGCTGAGCAATGACCTGCAACTGGCCGCAGCCCATCGGGCGGCGGAGCAATTGCGCGCTTACTTTATTGAATTGCTGGCGGATCCGAATCCGTTTCTCGCCGACATCCAACAGCGTTTTGTCGGCGAGGAGGATGTGCTGCTCGCCAACCTGATCGGCCTCTGTTCGCAGACATTCGAAGCCACCGCCGGGCTTATCGGTAATGCGCTGGTGGCGTTGCAGCGTCAGCCTGAATTACGCGCGGCGTCAGTGGATTCGTTGCTGGCTGAAGTCCAGCGCTTCGATCCTTCGGTACAGAACACCCGTCGATTTGTGGCGAACAGCTGTGAAATCGACGGCGTGCGGCTGGAAGCAGGTGACGTGATTCTGGTGCTGCTGGCCTCGGCCAATCGCGATCCGGCACTCAATGAAAACCCGGATCGCTTTATGCCGGATCGCCCGAATCGCCGCAGCTTCACGTTCGGCAGCGGTCGGCATCAATGTCCCGGACAGATGCTGGCAATGACGATCGCCAGCGCCACACTCACTGAAATCCTCGCCCGCGACATCGATCCGGGGCGATTCGCATGGCACTACCGGCCTTCGCTGAATGGGAGAATTCCGATGTTCAGCGAGGTGCAGCCTTAAGCGTTGCGCAATTCGATGGTCAGGTGCGAAAGTTCATGCACCGGCGCCAAGCGCTCACGGATCGCGTCGGCAGTCACGCCCGCCACCGCGACCACACTGACAATCGCCGCCCGCGCCTGCGGGCCGACCTGCCAGACGTGCAAATCGCTGATGCGCACATCATCGGAGGTTTCCAGCAGTTCGCGGATCTCCTCGGCCACGGGTTCATCGGTGGTGTCGAGCAACACGGCGGCGCTGTCGCGCATCAGGTTCCAGGCCCATTTGGCGATGACGATGGAACCGACGATGCCCATCACCGGGTCCATCCACACCCAGCCCAGATAGCGCCCGGCCAGCAGCGCGGCAATCGCCAGCACCGACGTCAACGCGTCCGCCAATACGTGCACGTAGGCTGAACGCAGGTTGTTGTCGTGATGGTGGTGATGGCCATGATCGTGGCTGTGGTCGTGACTATGGCCGTGGTCGTGATGGCTGTGGTGACCGGCCAGCAGAAAAGCGCTGAGCAGGTTGACGCCCAGGCCGACCACGGCAATCAAGGTTGCTTCGCCGAACGCCACACTGGTTGGCTGGAACAGACGGAAAACCGATTCCCCGGCAATCCCCAGCGACACCAGCCCCAACACCATCGCCGAGGCAAAACCCGCCAGATCACCGACCTTGCCGGTGCCGAAACTGTAGCGTCGGTTGTTGGCGTTACGCCGGGCAAAACCATAGGCTGCCGCCGCGATGCCCAAGGCGCCGGCGTGGGTCGCCATATGGAAACCGTCGGCCAGCAATGCCATGGAACCGGTGAGATAACCGGCGGCAATTTCGCCGATCATCATCACGAAAGTCAGCACCACCACCCACAGGGTGCGGCGGGCGTTTTCATCGTGCGAAGCACCGAGAAACTGGTGGTTGTGGGAAAAGTCATCAACCTTGAGGGTCATGATGTCGGCGCTCACTTGGAATATCGGCGGATGGCCAGCAGCAACTCTTCCACGCCCTGGGCGCGGGCTTCATCGCTGAGGTCGGGACGGGCGACATGCTCGCGGGCGTGGGCCTCAATGAACTGCTCCATCAAGCCATTGACCGCGCCGCGAATCGCCGCCATCAGGTGCAACGTCTTGGCACATTCGGCCTCGGACTCCAGCGCCCGTTCAACCGCCTGAACCTGCCCGGCAATACGCCGGACCCGGTTGAGCAACTCGCCTTTGTGTTCATGCGTGTGCGACATACCTATACCCCCTACCCCTATATGGCGAGCATAGTCGCTGTTCCGATCGAGAGGGGCAAGGCCTGTTTTCGACCATCCGTCGCAGCTTGAATTTTTGACGTGAAAGGATTGAGGCGGAGCGTCAGTCGGCAACCGCCTCTGGAAGGTGTTTCAGAGGCAGGATCGTTGAGAACCCTCGTCTGTCAGGCCCATTGCAGTGGCGAGGACGACGAGAAGCAGAGGTCTACGTCCAGTTGCGCTGCAGCCGACAGGTTGACCAGCGCATCCAGAGAGAACTTGTCGATTTTGCCGTTGAGTACGTCGTTGAGGCGCGGCTGGGTGATGCCTAGACGCTTGGCCGCCTCCTTCTGCGGAAGCTCCCAGGCACGAATCGTTTCGCACAACGTGCGCATCAGCTTGGCCCGCAGGCGCATGTTGGCCGCTTCCTGCGGCGTGTCTTCCAGTGCATCCCAGACGCTTGAGAAACGCTGGGGTGGATTTTGATGATCCGTCATGGTTTAGCCTGATTCCTTGTGCTGGATGTGCCATGCAGGCTATATCGAAACCGATATAAATCAAGCTCGAAGTGGCTTATTAAATATCCAGTATCACAAAGCAGAAATGCGCGAGCCGGCACACCTGATAAGCCGACACAGAACCCTGTGGGAGCGAGCTTGCTCGCGATGGCGGACTGAAAAATGACGCATCATTTTGCCCCCATCCGGGAGGCTACATTGCCTTGCGCCTTTGCCTACAACTACGCCAGAATCCGCCGGCTTGTGCGGTTTGGAGCCTGCCCGTAACTTGATTCGCATCACTGAATGGTCAGTGAACGGGTTTAGTCGCTCGGTGGGTTTTAAGCTGCATAGAGTCATTTCTGTCAGGCATTTCTACGCCTGTACTTAATGGTAGCTGTGCGCAGGGCACCTTCGGGTGCGCCGGGAAAGCTTAGAACCACCGGTCGACTAACCTGCGCATAGCTGCCACCCAATTTGTTTAGTCGCAAATGACGGTGTAAGCCTCAATTGAAAGGTTCTAAGCAAATGATCAAGCCAACACCCAATCCTCCGGAAACAGACATCCAGTCCGAATCCGACCCAACCTCTCCCTACTCCACAACCGATTCAAAAAAACTCCACGAAGCCGCCGAGCGCGCCCTCGACCATTACCTGAAACCCACCGCCCCGAAACAGCACTGCCCCGGCCGCATGTTCCTCATCGCCCCCCACATCGATCAGCATGCCCTGCTGGCCCACGCCTGCGAGTCGATGGCTTCGGCCAGCGTGATGCTCAGCGACTTCGCCGCGCTGCTGGACCCGCCCTACCGCAGCACCGTGCTGGGCATCGCCCAAGTGGTGATGTGTGGCGAGCTCGCCGTGAACCGGGCGCTGGACACTCTCGATGCCACGACCTGAGGAACACCCCATGGAAAGCAAATCCGATGCACACGTCGTCGCCGCCCTGATCTCCATCGGCCTCAACGAGAAAGACAGCCAATGGGCCGAAAAGGCCTGTCTGCTCCTGCTCGAAAGCGAAAGAAAATCCATCGTCACCGCCGCCCTCGAGGCCCTTGTCCAACTCGCCCGCGATCACGGCAAACTGGACCGGAACCGCGTCATGCCGGCACTCCACAGCGTCAAACGCAGATTTCCGAGCCTGACCAGCACGGTTGCCGCGACGCTGGATGAGATGGCTATAGCTGCGTAACGCCTCAGGTAAAAGGCAAGAAAAAACCCGCTGGCTCCGTAAAAGGAGGCAGCGGGTTTGGCTTTTACAATCACAAGACTGGTGTCCCATGGGCATTATCGAGAGTGCTTTTTTGTAACAACCATCTGAGCTTCAGAAGCGTCCTACATCTTTCAAACTCTCATTCAGATAGCGTCCTCCACGCTTTGAAAAGATGAAACAAGGACGCTCATGCCTCGAAAAACACTCCTCCCCCGGATTCAAAATCCGCCGTCAGGTGACGGGCACCACATCACTACCCGCTTCATGACTGCTACCGAACTTGCTGCGCAGGATGCCAGACAAAAGAAATACGACGATATGCTGGCCAGACAACAAGCCTATGAAGATCGTTTTGTTCGGCAGACGCCACGACAGAGTCAACTCAGCGCCGTAGGTTGTGTATTCGCCAAAAGCTGCAACCTCCCCGATGGCGTCATCAACCATGAAAGCCCGGCAGGGTTTATTCCTGTCGAAAGGCTTGCCGACTTTGGAGCGTTCTCACTGCTTGGGGGGCGCGAAAGAGATGCGTCGGGAAACATTCCCCTCAAAAAAATCAGCGGTGCCAATTTGCCGTCCGCACTGGGCACGCTTGTGTTGGGCAGTCCCGCTTTTGCTGGCGCCGGCGCAAGCTCCACTTTCAGTGTTGGTGCAGTCACGGGCGGCGTTGCAGGAGGTGCATTGGCGGGAATGGTTGCACTTCTGTGGCCATCGAATCTGGGGGACAGTTCGCTCTATACCGAAGAACAGCTCAGATCACTGAAGGAGGGCCGAACACGTATCCGGCTGCACGTAGAGCAACAGGCCGATGGCCGTCTCAAAGGGTACGGGTACAACACTCAGAAGCGCCCTGACTGGGAAATGATTCCGGTCGTGCAATTCGTTGCTCAAGGCTCTCGACAAGTGGCTGACTTTGGCAATGGCATCACATTGACCTGGACGCCAGCCGTCGACCCATCCAGCACTTCGGTCATCCCGCCGCTGGAAAGTGCCCCGCAAACACCGACTATCTGGATTTATCCTCCCACCGAGCAAGCAGACAAGATCATCGTCAGCCCGCTTTATCCGCCAGAGTACGAGGATTTCATCCTTGTGTTTCCGGCCGACTCCGGTATCAAGCCTCTCTATATTGTCTTGGCGTTGGAGTTTGATGCTGCCAGTTATCATGGAAAGGCAGACACTCCTGTAAAGAGCAAAGGCCCTGTCAATGGTCAGGAAGCCTTGGAGAATTCAATTCAGGTAAAACCTACATCACCACGCAGAATCGGTGTCGATCCAGATACCAGCGAGTTCGTCGTCTTTGATCGCACAGGGGGCGATGTTTACCATGGACATGTCAGACCTTGGGACAAACTCCATCAGGATATGAAAAACGCGCTAATCAAAGCCAAGAAAGCGGATAACAAAGGCAACATTTTGGGAGCCAAGAAGTGAGCTTGACCTATAAAGACCCGTCTATTAGCCATGATGAAGCAGTGAGACTTCTTCAAAGCCGCACAGACACAGACGTTATCCAGGCTCTGATTTCTATTGGCCTCAACGAAGAAGACAGGATTTGGGCCCAACAAACTTGCTTGAAGTATTTCGACAGCAGCAATGAAGCCGTAGTCTCCTCCGCCATTACCGCTCTAGGCCACATCGCTCGCAGGCACGGCGAGCTGGACAAAAATGCCGCCCTCTCAGCGCTGGAAGAAGTAAAGACAAGATTTCCCTCCCTGGAAGGCGTGATCGCAGACACGCTTGACGACATTGAGGCATTTACCTGATTCATCGGGCCCTTCATGCAGGACGTTGTGATCAGGAACGCCCCTCATCACAACGTACTCACCCACGAGCTTTAATCCTCCCGCGTCAAAACCTCAAGCAACTCAATCTCAAACACCAGATTCGAATTCGGCGGAATCTTGCCCATCGTCCGCTCGCCGTAACCCAGATGCGCCGGCACCACCAGCTTGCGCTTGCCGCCAACCTGCATGCCCATGATCCCTTGATCCCAACCCTTGATGACCCGGCCCGTGCCGATCACGCACTGAAACGGCTTGCCCCGGCTCCAGGACGAATCGAATTCGGTGCCGTCTTCCAGCCAACCCGTGTATTGGGTGGTGATCAACGCGCCTTTGACGGCGGCTTTTCCGTCACCGGGCTGAAGATCGATTATCTGCAGTTCATCATTCATAACATTCGCTCTATTGTTCCGCTGGCCGCCGTTTTCCCAGAAATGCCGGCCATTGGCAACCGTTTGACCCTACGTCGGCCGTGATGGATGATGGCCACCCGCTACCAATCCTGATCGATACGCCATGACAGCGACGCTTGAATGACTCAACTCTGGATCAGCTTCGCCATTGTCGTTGTGTTGTTGGTCGTGATCGCCGTTCTGATCCGCCGAGTGCGCGAGCTTCGTCAACAACTTGCCGAGTATCGCGAACTGCTCACCCGCGCCGCCGAGGGCCAGAATATCCGTCAGGATGGTGACGCCGACCGCTTCAAGCGCAGCCAGTATTTCGCCCGGATCGGCACCTGGGACTGGGAAGTCGACACCGACCGACTCTATTGGTCCGACGCAATATTCGGCATGTTCGGCTTCAAGATCGGCGAAGTGACGCCCTCCTACGCGCTGTTCTGTTCCTGCGTACACCCCGATGACCGCGCCAGAGTGCGCACCGGGGAATTGCGCTGTCTTGAGACCGGCGAAAACCACGACGAGGAGTACCGCGTGGTCTGGCCCGACGGCACAATCCGCTGGCTGCGGGAAACCGGCAATGTGGTGCGCAACGATCACGACGCGGTGATCAAGATGATGGGCGTGGTGCGCGACATCACCGAAGAAAAGGCCTCGGCCAGCTACCTCCAGCACCTCGCTCATTTCGACCCGTTGACCGGCCTGCCCAACCGCCTGGTGCTGGAAGAACGGCTATCGGAAGCACTGGAACATGCGCGCATGACCGAGACGCGGGTAGCGTTGGTATTTATCGATCTCAACGGCTTCAAAGCGATCAACGACCGCTACGGTCACGCCGCCGGCGACCGCGTTCTGATCACCACCGCCACCCGCCTGAAACGCATCCTGCGAGTCAGTGACACCGTTGCGCGTATCGGCGGCGACGAGTTCGTGGTCATTCTGCAAGGCCTCGCCCCCGGCCTGAACCTGCAGGACGAAGCGCGCAGTATCTGCCAGAAGATCTTCATCGAACTGTCCCCGCCCATTCCCATCGGCAACGACCAACGCCACATCGGCACCAGCCTCGGCGTCGCCGTCTTCCCCGACCACGCACCGACCATGGACCGGCTGCTGCACATTGCGGATCTGGCGATGTACGAGGCCAAACGCAGCGGGAACAATCAGTATCGGTTGGGTGGCGGGCAGACGCTGAGTCATGGCCGGGCTGATTGAATTTCAGCGCTCGGGCGTACCGAACACAACGCCATTGAAGGTATGCGTGCAGCACTGGCAACTGGGCGTCATGTCTTCGGCTTTCAGGGCGGGATTGACGATTTGCAGGCGCTTGTTCTCATCGACGTATAACCCGCTGTAGATGCTGGACTCACCCACCCCCACCACATCCCTTCGCTCATGTTCATGCAGAGCGACCATCCAGAACACGGGTTCCTGCCGATCCAGCCGCGACACGGCTTCACTGAAAATCTCGTCCCAATCACCGCCAACACGCGACAGCAAAAAGCGAAACAAGGGCGTGTAATCGAAGCCACGGTGCTGGATCCCATGCATCGAGCCGCGAGTAGCCTCGCTGTTGATTTCAGCCTTGGTGTTTCGCTGATGCCGGTAATGTCCGCCGGGATTGTTGCGACGGACGTTATGGGTGGTCGTATTTTCTTTGCGGTAAAGGGGTTTCTTATCCAACCTATTGCTCCTGACATCCAGTCACTCGAAACGCCCCTCGCGTTTTACCGGAACGGCGCTCGAATGCAATCAACCGTCCATGGCCAATTGTTGCTTGAGGTCAGCGCTCCACCGGCTGAATCGCCACAATCGTCCCGTTGGTGATCATCACCATCACGTATTTATCGTTGATCTGCACCCACTGCGCCTGTGGCTCAGGCTGTTTGAGGCCTTTCTGTTTCCAGTTTTTGATGGCTTTTTCGCTGCGCTGGTAAATGTCCGGGGCGCGGTCGTTGACGTTCAGTTCGCGGTTGCCGGTCGGTGATTGTTCGACAGTGTCGTTCGAGGTTTGCGCCGCTTGAACGAGTGGGCTGATCCCGGCGATGCCGGCGACGAGGGCCAGGCTGGCGATTAGGGTCTTGTTGTTCATCGGTGAACCTCATGAAATGTGTGATACCTGAACTCCGACTGCGGGGTTCTGGAATCATTCCTTGTTTTTTGATGATGCTGAACCGGAGATTGTAGTCGCGCCCCGGAACGCGATCCGGGCTAACCCGCCACCGGGCCAATACAGTCAACGGCATCCATTTGCGATAAGATCGCGCGCCCCTGCCGAGTGAATAAGGACATCACCGTGAAGATCTACCTCATCGTCAATCTGGTATTGCTTGCGCTGCTGGGGCTCTACGCTGTCAATCTTTTCAACAAGCTTGTTGCCCGGCGCAACGAGATCAAGAACGCATTTGCCCAGGTCGAAGTGCAGCTCAAACGCCGCTATGACCTGATCCCCAATCTGGTCAGCATTGCCAAGGGTTATCTGGCCCATGAGCGCGAAACCCTTGAAGCGGTGATCGCCGCACGCAATGCCGCCGTGGCCGGACTTGAGGCTGCACAGGCGAAACCGGGCAGCGCCCAGAACATCGCGCAATTGGGGCGGGCGGACAGCGCACTCAGCAGCGCGGTGGGTCGCTTGAACCTGACGCTGGAGGCTTATCCGGAACTCAAGGCCTCGCAGAACATGCAACAACTGAGCGAAGAGCTGAGCAGCACCGAAAACAAGGTGAGTTTCGCGCGGCAGGCGTTCAACGATGCGGTGATGGCCTACAACACGCTCAAGCAGAGCTTTCCGGCGGTGCTGCTGGCGGCCAGTTTTGGCCATCGCGAGGATGCGGTTCCGTTGAAGTTTGCCGATACGCTGGCCATCAAGACCGCGCCCAACGTTTCTTTCTGACTTCTTCTCTCCATGGATGGCTCGATGAACTTTTTCGAACGACAAACCCAGGCCCGAAACCAGACGCAACGGCTGGTGTGCATGATGATTCTGGCGATTGTCATGCTGATCGGGATGACCAGCCTGCCCTTCGTCTTCAATGGTTTTGAGGATTACCTGAGCGGGACTGGCACGCTGGCGGACGCGTTTCTGGCAATGGCCGTTATCGCATCGTTCATCAGCAGCATCGTGGTGATTGGCGGTCTGCTGAAATATCGGCAACTGCGGGCGGGCGGCAAGGTCGTCGCGGAGAAACTGGGTGGCCGCCTGCTCAATGGCAATGTGCGTACCCTGGACGAGCAGCGGTTGATGAACGTCGTCGAAGGGCGATTGCCTCCGGCACCTGCATGCCGGCGGTGTATCTGTTACCGGACGAAAGCATCAACGCCTTCGCGGCCGGATTTACACCGGAGGACGCGGCCATTGGTGTGACCCGTGGCGCGGTGGCGCTGCTGACCCGGGAAGAACTGCAAGGGGTGATCGCCCACGAATTCAGCCACATTTTCAACGGTGACATGCGCCTCAACACGCAACTGGTGGCAGTGGTGCACGGCCTGTTGGTGTTGGGGCTGGCTGGCACTTACATAATGGCCAGCCTGCTCAAGCGCGACAAACGCGACGTGCGGTTGATGCTGGTGGTTTTTGCGCTCGGTTTCGCACTGTGCGTGGCCGGATTTATCGGAAATCTCTATGGCAATTTGATCAAGGCGGCTGTCAGTCGCCAGCGTGAATTCCTCGCCGATGCCAGCGCGGTGCAATACACGCGCAATCCGCAAAGCATTGTCGGCGCCCTGAAAAAAATCGGCGCCCATAAACAAGGCTCCGTCATCAGCTCCCCCCGTGCCGCCGAATTCAGTCATTTGTTCTTCAGCACAGGCGGATCAGGTTGGCTGAGCCGGATGTTTGCGACCCACCCTGATCTGAGCGTGCGGATTCGTCGGATCGATCCGCAGTGGGACGGGAGTTTTACGACGGCTGCCGCAGCGGGCAAACCGGTGCCTGATCAGATGGCGGCAACGGCGGATTGATTCAGACTCCACGTCCACGGATGGCTAGATGAATTTCTTTGAACAACAGTGCCGGGCCAAACGTCGCTCGGTGCAGCTCGTGATCCTGATGTTTCTCGCCGTACTCGGCTTGATTCTTGTGTCCTTCATGCTACTGATTCTGCCGATCTCGTACGGCAAAACGCTCGAGGTTCTTGCGGAAAACTGGCAGTTTTTCGCGATCATTGCAGCGCTGGTAACGGGTGTTGTGTTGCTCGGCGGGCTGGTCAAATACATCGAACTGAAAGGGGGCGGCAAAGTGGTCGCGCGCCGTTTGGGTGGTCGTCTGATCAACCATGACGCGCGGACTCTGGAAGAGCGCCGCCTGGTCAACGTAGTGGAGGAAATGGCCTTGGCGTCCGGCACCGCAGTCCCTCACGTGTATCTGCTGCCAGATCTGGGCATCAATGCATTTGCTGCCGGCCTCGCTCCTCAGGATGCAGTGATTGGCGTCACTCAAGGTGCGATAAGCCTGTTGTCACGCGATGAACTGCAAGGCGTTATCGCCCACGAATTCAGCCATATCTATAACGGCGACATGCGCCTGAACACTCAACTGGTAGCGATCGTCCATGGGATCATGGTGATCGGGTTGGCGGGAAACCATCTCTTGCGCGGTCTTGAGGACACACCACACTCATCTGCCAATCGTAAGCAGCCGACCATTCTGGTCAGCATGTTTGGCACTGCGCTGTGCATTGTCGGATTCTCCGGGACGTTCTTCGGCAACCTGATCAAGGCTGCAGTCAGCCGGCAACGCGAATTCCTGGCCGATGCGACCGCCGTGCAATACACCCGCAACCCCGACAGTATTGCCGGGGCACTGAAGAAAATCGGCGGATACAAAATGGGCTCGACCCTCAAGGCCGCCCGTGCCGCCGAGTTCAGCCACCTGTTTTTCGGCCCTGGCACTTCCAGCTCTCTTCTGCTCTCGGGCCATCCGGATCTGCGTGAACGCATTCGCAGGATAGACCCTGACTGGGACGGGACTTTTGTGAACATCGCCGCACCAGCGCAAGACTCGATGGTAGCCAGAACCGTACAGGCAGCGACGCCAAAACAGCTGCCATAGCACGCCATTGATCTGCATAGCGCATCAATCCATGCCAACAATGCAATTAACAAATCGATCCCTGCGCGCCACTATCCGCCCCAATAAGAACCGTGCGCCGCCTCCCCGTCGCGCACGTCATAAAAGCGGTGGAGTACTTTTCTATGACAGCCTCAATCCCACACGGCGGCTCGCGGGCCGGCGCCATTTTCCGGGTGACCTCGGGTAACTTCCTCGAACAGTTCGACTTCTTTCTGTTCGGCTTCTACGCCACGCAGATTGCGGCGGTGTTCTTTCCGACGAGCAGTGAGTTCGCGTCCTTGATGATGACTTTCGCAGTGTTCGGCGCAGGCTTTTTGATGCGTCCGCTGGGGGCTATCGTGCTCGGCGCGTACATTGATGACGTCGGTCGGCGCAAAGGGTTGATCGTCACCCTGTCGATCATGGCCAGCGGCACGATATTGATTGTGCTGGTGCCCGGATACGAAACCATCGGCCTGTTTGCCCCGGCGCTGGTGTTGATCGGAAGGCTGTTGCAAGGTTTCTCCGCCGGTGCGGAACTGGGCGGAGTTTCGGTGTATCTCTCCGAAATCGCCACGCCCGGTCGCAAAGGCTTTTTCACCGCCTGGCAGTCGGCCAGTCAGCAGGTGGCCATCGTCGTCGCCGCTGCACTGGGTTATGGCTTGAACCAGTGGATGGCGCCGCAAGCCGTTGCCGATTGGGGCTGGCGGATTCCGTTTTTCGTCGGCTGCATGATCGTTCCGTTCATCTTCTTTCTGCGGCGCAATCTGGCGGAAACCGAAGAGTTTGCCGCCCGTAAACATCGTCCGAGCATGAAGGAAGTGTTCCGCACCCTTGGCCAGAACTGGGGCGTGGTACTGGGCGGGATGCTGATGGTTGCCTTGACCACCACCGCGTTCTACTTGATCACCGTGTACGCACCGACCTTCGGTAAAACCGTGCTGCACCTGAGCACATCGGATGCGTTGCTGGTGACGCTGCTGGTGGGCGTTTCCAACTTCTTCTGGCTGCCGATTGGCGGCGCATTGTCCGATCGCGTCGGCCGCCGTCCGGTGCTGATCGCCATGGCGCTGCTGGCGCTGGCCACCACTTATCCGGCGCTGTCGTATCTGGTGCAGGCGCCTAGCTTCAATCACATGCTGCTGTCGCTGTTGTGGCTGTCGTTTATCTACGGCCTGTACAACGGCGCGATGATTCCCGCGCTGACCGAGATCATGCCGGTGGAAGTGCGGGTGGCCGGTTTCTCCCTGGCCTATAGCCTCGCCACTGCCGTGTTCGGCGGATTCACTCCAGCGATGTCGACCTTCCTGATCCAGTACACCGGCGACAAAGCCGCACCGGGTTACTGGATGAGCATCGGCGCGCTCTGCGCATTGGGCGCGACGCTTTATCTGTATCGCCGGGCCGGCGGTCGTCTGCAACCTGTTACTGCCTGAGAACATCACCATGAAAAAACTGTTTACCGTTACCGCCCTGCTCGCCGGTCTTGCGTTCAACGTTGCGGCCCAGGCCGAAGAACTGCGGGTCATGACTTCCGGCGGTTTCACCGCCGCCTACAAGATCCTCGGACCAAAATTCGCCGCCGCCACCGGCAACACGCTGGACACCCAGCTCGGCCCGTCGATGGGCAAGGCGCCGGAGGCAATCCCCAATCGCCTCGCCCGTGGTGAAAAGGCCGACGTGGTGATCATGGTCGGCTACGCCCTCGACGACTTGATCAAACAAGGCAAGGTCGACCCGGCTTCGCGAGTGGAACTGGCGGATTCGCGGATCGGCCTGGTGGTGCGCGAGGGCGCGCCAAAACCGGACATCAGCAACGTCGACGCTCTGAAGAAAACCCTGCTGGATGCAAAATCGGTGGCTTACTCCGACAGCGCCAGCGGCGTGTACATCGAGCAGCAATTGTTCAAGAAACTGGGTATCGAAGATCAGCTGAAACCGAAGGCGAAGATGATCCCGAAAATCCCGGTCGGCTCGGTGGTCGCCACTGGCGACTATCAACTGGGCTTCCAGCAGGTCAGCGAATTGCTGCCGGTGCCGGGGGTGAGTTTTGTGGCGAAGATTCCTGAATCGGTGCAGTCGGTGACCCGATTTGCAGCAGGGATTCCGGTAGGTGCGCAGCATCCGCAGGAAGCCAAGGCGTTGCTCGCTTATCTCGCCGCACCTGCCGCCCAGGCTGACGTGCAGGCCACCGGTCTGGATTCGGTCAAGCGCTGACCGTCGGCGGCTGGACTTTCATTTCCACCACCAGCCGCTCCAGTTCCAGTGCCGCCGGGGTCAGCGTTCGACCCCGGCGTTTGATGATGCCGACACTGCGCATCACTTGCGGATCGGTCAGCGGCACCCGCGTCAGGATCGGATGATCCGCCGCCGGCATCGCCATCAGCGGCACCGCTGCCACCCCCAACCCCGCTTCCACCAGACCGATCATGGTCGTCACATGCCGCGTCTCGCAGATGCTCGGGCGCTGCGGCACCACTTTGGCCAGGGCCTGATCCAGCAGAAAACGGTTGCCCGAAGTCTTGTCCAGCGAGATGTAATCCTGCCGGTAGAACTCGTCCCAGGTCACGCTGCTACGCCCGGCCAGCGGATGATCGCGGCGACAGGCAACGACGTAGCTCTCCTGCACCAGCGGTTCGAAATCCACGCCCGCCTCCTGGGTGCCCATGAAGCTCAGACCGAAATCCGCCTCGCCATTGACCACCGCGCTCAGCACGTCGTGGGCGCTGGAATCGAGGACTTTGACTTTGATTCGCGGGAACTGCTGGTGATAGCGCGCGACCACGCTCGGCATGAAGTAATACGCCGCCGACGGTACGCAGGCGACGGTTACGTGGCCCTGCCGATTCGAGGCGACTTCGCTGATGCCCAGCAACGCGACGTCCAGATCGTCGAGCAAACGTTCGACGCTGGGCATGAAACCGCGTCCGGCCTGGGTCAGGCTGACCTTGCGCGTGGTGCGTTCGAACAGCTTCACGCCGAGGGCGTCTTCGAGCTTTTCGATGCGCCGGCTCAGGGCCGGTTGCGACAGGCGCACGGTGTCGGCGGCCTTGCGGAAACTGCCCTGCTCGACCACGGCACGAAAGGCTTGCAGGTCGTTGAGGTCGAAGTTGATGGCCATGAAAGACTCGAAGGAATTGATTCGCTGAGGCTATAAATGTAACCAATTGATGCAAATTATTACAGAAGCACATCTGCTCAATCAGGCTCTGCGCTGGATCTGCAATCATTTCAGCCTTTATCCTTGTCGCCCCCCGCCGTACCGCGTTACTGGAGTTCCGCTCA
Organism: Pseudomonas sp. GW456-12-10-14-LB2; assembly: GCF_002884345.1. Lineage (NCBI taxonomy): Bacteria > Pseudomonadati > Pseudomonadota > Gammaproteobacteria > Pseudomonadales > Pseudomonadaceae > Pseudomonas > Pseudomonas sp. GW456-12-10-14-LB2. Next base: position 27,523 of record NZ_POHV01000031.1, on the reverse strand, counting down.
TGCCCCATGAAGGCAATCTGTTGCAAGCCGCCGTCGTCTTTCTCCTGGCCGCCGTGCTCACCGTTCCCCTGGCCAAGCGCCTGCAACTGGGCGCGGTGCTCGGTTATCTGTTTGCCGGGGTGATCATCGGCCCATCGGTGCTGGGCCTGATCGGCAATCCGCAAAGCGTCAGCCATATATCGGAACTGGGCGTGGTGCTGCTGTTGTTCATCATCGGTCTTGAGTTGTCGCCGCGACGCTTGTGGGTGATGCGCAAATCGGTGTTTGGCGTGGGCCTGGCGCAGGTGCTGCTGACCGGTTCGGTGATTGGTGTGCTGGCGCTGTCGGTGTTCGGCCAGCCGTTGAACAGCGCGATTGTCTTGGGCCTGGGTCTGGCGCTGTCGTCCACCGCGTTCGGGTTGCAAAGCCTCGCCGAGCGAAAGGAACTGACCAGCCCCCACGGTCGGCTGGCGTTTGCGATTCTGCTGTTCCAGGACATCGCGGCGATCCCGTTGATCGCGCTGGTGCCGATGCTCGCGGGCGTCGATCACCACACCAGCACCGCCGACGACGTGCGCCACAGTTTACAGGTGCTCGGCAGTATCGCCGTGGTGGTGATCGGCGGGCGATATCTGTTGCGTCCGGTGTTCCGCGTGGTGGCGAAAACCGGTCTGCCGGAAGTCTCCACCGCCACTGCGTTGCTGGTGGTGATCGGCACCGCGTGGCTGATGGACATGGTCGGTGTGTCGATGGCGTTGGGCGCGTTTCTCGCCGGGTTACTGCTGGCGGATTCGGAGTATCGCCATGAGCTGGAAGCGCAGATCGAGCCATTCAAGGGCCTGCTGCTGGGGCTGTTTTTCATCAGCGTCGGCATGGGCGCCAACCTCAGTCTGCTGCTCAGCGCGCCGATCACGGTGCTGGGGCTGACGCTGTTGCTGATCGCCCTGAAGTTGCCGCTGCTGTTTGTGGTCGGGCGTCTGGCGGGTGGATTGAACAAGGTCAGCGCGATTCGCCTCGGCATCGTGCTGGCGGCGGGCGGTGAATTTGCGTTTGTGGTGTTCAAGATCGGTCGCGATCAGGGCCTGTTCGAACCGCGCCTGTATGACCTGCTGGTGCTGACCATCACCCTGTCGATGGCGGTGACGCCGCTGTTGCTGTTGATTTGCGCACGGCTGGTCAGCCCGAAAGTGCAACCGGTGGAAGTCCCCGAGAAATTCCGCCAGATCGAAACCGAAACCCCACGGGTGGTGATTGCCGGCATGGGCCGGATGGGTCAGATCGTGGCGCGGATCCTGCGGGCGCAGAACATCAAGTTCGTGGCGCTGGACACCTCGGTGGAAACCATCGAACTGTCGCGCAGTTTTGGTGGTGTGCCGGTGTTCTACGGTGACCCGATGCGGCCGGAAATCCTCAGCGCGGCCAAGGTCGGTGAAGCGGAGTATTTCGTGATTGCCACGGACGATCCGGAGACCAACATCAAGACCGCCGAGATCGTGCGCAAGCTCTACCCAGACATGAAAATCATCGCCCGGGCGCGTAACCGGCAGCACGTTCATCGGTTGGTGGATGTCGGGGCCGATCCGATCCGGGAGACCTATTACTCAAGTCTGGAAATGAGCCGCCGTACCTTGGTCGGCCTCGGTTTGACCCAGGCCCAGGCCGATGCGCGGATCAAACGCTTCAAGCACCATGACGAACAGGTGCTCGAGGCTCAACACGCGGTGTACGACGACGCGGCCAAAGTGCTGCAGACCGCGCAGGAAGCGCGGGCGGAACTGGCCCGGTTGTTCGAGTCGGATCAACTGGAAGAGCAATCGGGCAAGTCCTGAGCCCCCGCACACTGCGCGCGCCGACCGCCTGACCCTGATCGTTCCCACGCTCCGCGTGGGAATGCCTCAAGGGACGCTCCGCGTTCCAGCTCTGGAAGGGACGCGGAGCGCCCCGGGCTGCATTCCCACGCAGAGCGTGGGAACGATCACAAGTCAGGCCATCTCCAGCGCACGCTCTTCCTGCACGGGCGCTACTTCAAACCGGTCCGCCAGAAACGGCGTGATGTCCAGCGGCAGCGGTTCATCGTTGACCAGTTTGTCCAGCAACACCCCGGTAATCGCCGACGTCAGCACGCCGGTGCGGAAATGCCCGCAGGCGTTGAGATACCCCTCCACCCCGGCCATCGGCCCGAGAATCGGCAGCTCATCCGGCGAGCCCGGCCGCAGCCCGGCCCAGGTGCGCTTGAGGTTGATGTCCGCCAGTTCCGGCAGGCAACGCACCGCGCCTTGCACCAGCCCGGCGATTTCCGGCCAGGTGGTGGTGACGTCGAAGCCCTTGTCCTCGGTGGTGCTGCCGATCAGGATTTCGCCGTTGTCCTTCTGCGCCATGTAGCAATCGCTGGTGGTCAGGCAACCGTTGAGGATTTTCGGCAGGCGCTCGGTCAGCAGGATCTGGCCTTTCACCGGTTTCACCGGAATGCGAATGCCCGTGGCCCACTCGCTCAAATCCGCCGCCCAAGCGCCAGCGGCGTTGATCAGGGTCTTGCAGTGAAACACCCCGGCTTCGGCCGTCTGTACGCCAGTCACCCGCGAGCCGTGATGCAGCACGCCGGTGATGTTGGTGTTGACGTACATGTCCACGCCATTCTGCCGGGCACCTTCGGTGTAGGCGTCGGCCAGGCGGAACGGGCTGACCTGGTGGTCGCAGAGAAACTCCAGCGCGCCGCGCGCTTCATGGCTGACGCTCGGCTCTGACTCGCGCAATGCCGCCTGATCCAGCCAGCGCACCTGATCGGCCAGGTGCGGAATGCAGCCGACGATGTGCTCGGCGTACAACCGGTCTTCATCGTCATAGATCACGAATTTGAGCCCGGTCTTTTCGAACTTGAAATCCATCCCGTGATTGTCACGCAGCTCGCGGTGCAGCGCCGGGTACAGCGCGTTGGACTGCAAGGCGAAATCGAAAAACGACGGCGGCAGGATGTGCGGTGTGCTGGAGTCAACCGCCACCGCCGCGCCCTGGGTTTCGCGCTTGCGGTTGGCCGACATCATGCGGAAGAAAATCACCCCGCAACCCAATCCCACCGACTCGCCAATCGCCCACAAACCACCGGCCGAAGCGCGGGTCGCGTTGCCCGGGCGCTTGGCGTCGATCAGCGCAACCTTGAGGCCTTTGCGCTTGGACAATTGGTAGGCGATGGACGCGCCGATCACACCGCCGCCGGCGATGACCACGTCATAGAACTTACTCATGGGAAACGGCCTCCGTGCCGAGGGACTGGAACGCGGAAAAAGGAATCGGATCGATGGGGAAGCGCGGCCGCAGCCAGCCGACATCCTTGCGCCCGGTGGACTGACGCAAGCGGTCGCTGCAATAGCCGACGCACATCCGCCCCTGACAGTCGCCCATGCTTACGCGGGTGCGCATTTTCAGGCTGGCGATGTCTTGCACGCCCTGCTCCAGCGCGCGGTCGATGTCGGCGCGGGTCGCGTGTTCGCAGCGGCAGATCACCGTGTCGGCAGCCGGCAATGCGGTCTGCCCGACGCCGCGTTCGGTGTAGCGATCCACCGCCGCGCGGAAGCGCACGATGGCTTTGAGTTTGCCCAGATAACGGTCGCGACGGACGCGCGCCAGTTCCTCTTCGAGCACACCGCGTTGCAGCAGGATCGAGGTCGCCGCGATCTTGCCGGCCAGCATCGCCGCTTCACCGCCGCGAATCCCGCCCATGTCACCGGCCAGATGCACGTGGGGCTCGCTGCTTTGCTGCCAGATGTTGGCGTTGGCGCGCAGGTAACCGTCGTCGCTGAAGCCGTGATCCAGGCCCATTTGCTGACTCAGTTGCGTGCGCGGAATGAAGCCGTAGCCGACCGCGAGTGTCTTCGCCTCGAAGCGTTCGACGCGACTCATGTCCGGCTCCCACGTTGCCGAGTACGGCGCCACGCTGACGCTTTTCAGTTCGCCTTCGCCGTGCGCTTCGACCACGCCCCAGCCGCAGTTCATCGGGATGCCATGCAGTTTCAGATAAGCGAGCATGCTCAAGCCATCGAGGAACAGTTGCGGCTTGTTCAGCAGTGCCAGACTTTCCTTGGCGATCTTGCCGAATGCGCAGGCCTCGTAGACCCCGGCCACGCTCACACCCGACGCATGCAACTGGGTCGCCACCAGCGGCAACAGCGGCCCGGTACCGGCAATCACCACCGGCCCCTGCGGTTTGACCACGCCACTTTTGATCTGCAATTGCAGGCCGCCGAGCATGATCACGCCGGGCAGCGTCCAGCCTGGAAACGGCACGCTGCGTTCATGGCAACCGGCGGCCAGCAGCAACTGCGGGTATTCGATTTCGTGCAGACGCTCGTCGCCGTCCAGCACCACCAGCGAGCGCGTGCCTTCGGCGCCGACCACGCGGTGGTTGAGGCGCACGTCGATCAGCCCGGACTGCTCCTGAAAATCACCGTGTAGTTTGCCCAGCGCCTCGGCATAGCGCGGCCCCAGGTAATCCAGCTGCACGCCGTCACGCAGCGGCCCGCGATAGACCACGCCACCCAGGCGCGAAGCCTCTTCCAGCAAGGTGCAGCGCACCCCGTGCAGGGCCAGTTCGATGGCCGCGGCCATTCCCGCCGGACCACCGCCGACGATCACCGGATGCAGGCTCATACCACCTCCTGCCCGTGAATGCGGTTGACCTGGGTCTCGATCAGCATGCCGTCGCGTACCACGGTCTGGCAGGCGCGGCGCTTGTGCCGGCCGTTGATTTTCACCAGGCAGCACTGGCACACGCCCATGCCGCAATAGGCACCGCTGATCTGGTTGTGATCGTTGCGCGCGACCTGGCGCACGCCGAGGGACTGAATGACGCTGAGCACGGTTTCGCCGATGGCGGCGATGACCGGCTGGCCGTTGATGTGGACAGTCATATCCGCCTGCGCCAAAGGCTGGATATCGAAGGTTCTTTCTAGGCAGTGCATTGCAATGATCATCCGTGAAAGGTTCAGGTGAGGTTGAAACAGCTCCTTGCTGCACTACACCTCGCCGGCACGTCGGGTGTTATCTCTCTATCGGGCCGGCAGGTTGGTTCCGCTCGCGCAGCAAAGTGCGCGCAAGCAATGTAGTCGATCCAGCGGCAAGGGCCTGGAAATTTCACGGTAGGGGATATTGCGCCGACGAATATTGATCCAGGCCATGGAAATGACTGGTCGGTTCTGCGCCTTCGGCCCCGCGCAGAAAGCAAAAAGCCGCTTCAACCCGAAGGTGGAAGCGGCCAAGGCATGTGCCTCAAGGAATCAGTGCACGAACAGGGCGATCAGGATGATGATCGGGATTGGAACGCCGAGGAAAAACAGCAGTAGTGAGCGCATGGTGGTTCTCCTTGATTAACGGACTGGCGGCAGCGTGGTCGTGGTGTAGGTTTCGACTTCGACGTACTCGACCGCATCCCGGCGACGACCGCCGAAGGTGGCCGAGAGGCTGGCGAAGAACGCACCGGCCAACAGTGCGATGAACATCCACAGCGTGGTCCAGGCAGCGACTTTGGCGGCGGTGTCGGCGGCTTGTTGCGCTTTCAGCTTGGCGTCGGCGATGGCTTTCTGGGTACGGGCGTAGATTTCATCGACCCGACGTTCGGCGTCGGCCTGGGTCAGGTTGGTACGCTGAGCGACCAGTTGTGCGAGGTAGGTACGGTCTTCGGCGCTGAGCTGACCGTTGGCCAGGCTTTGGGCGAAGATCCGGGTTACGGTGCCACGGGCGGCGTCATCGCTGACGGCGGCGGGACGATCGTCGCGGAACAGGCTGTCGACGAAGTAGCCGTACTGGTCACTGTCGGTGTTGCCGGCCGCTGTGCCGGCCGCTTGCGTCATGGCACCGGCAGCGCCGCCGACAACACTCGCACCGGCCTGCACGCCACCGCTGACGATGCTGCTGACCGAGCCGACCACCAGCGTTGCGGTGACCAGCGTCGCGACACACCAGGAAAGGAAGCCATGGGCGGTGTCGCGGAAATACACCTCGTCACCGTGCATGTTGGCCCACTTCACTCGCAAGCGACCAGCAATGTAGCCGCCGAGCCCCGAAGCGATGATTTGCGTGGCCGCCAGCCAGATAATGGTGGAAATGCCCAGGCCCTTGGCGCTGACGCCCTCCCCGGCCCACGGTGAAACGGCGGAGAAGCCCAGACCGAAGCCCAGCAGCACGAGAATCAGCGACAGTGCCGCCGCAGCGGCAGCCCCTGCGAAGATCGCGCCCCAGGACACCCCCGAGACGTTGCTCGACTCTCCTTCGTAGGCAGGATAAAACCCATCAGAGGATCTATTCATTGTTGTAGTGCTCCAGGCATGAAAAATGGTGTTACAACTCGTCAACAGAGGAATTGCAGTGACCGTGCCAGTCGCCCACATTAAATAAATCGTTTGAATTCAATAGCTTAAAAAGTCTGAACTTCCTAAGACCATGCAAATTGCAACAACGGGTCGATAACAGCGGGTTTTATGCATTGGCACAAAAGCCCGGCCGTGGCGTTTGTATCCGCTAAAACATGAAAGTTAATTTAAAGCGCCGGCGCAAAATCTTGGCAAAATGCTGCCATTGCGTTTGAACAGACCAGCAGGCCCACCATGACTCGCATCCTCACCATCGAAGACGACGCCGTGACCGCCCGGGAAATTGTCGCCGAACTGAGCAGCCACGGCCTCGACGTGGACTGGGTCGACAACGGCCGTGAAGGCCTGGACCGCGCCGTCAGCGGCAACTACGACCTGATCACCCTCGACCGCATGCTGCCAGAGCTTGATGGCCTGGCCATCGTCACCACCCTGCGCACCATGGGCGTGGCCACGCCGATCCTGATGATCAGCGCCCTCTCCGATGTCGACGAGCGCGTGCGCGGCTTGCGCGCCGGCGGCGATGACTACCTGACCAAACCGTTCGCCACCGATGAAATGGCCGCCCGGGTCGAAGTATTGCTGCGTCGCCAGAACAGCAATGGCGCCCAGCCGACCACGTTGCAGGTGGCGGATCTGCAACTCGATCTGATCAGCCACGAAGCCCGCCGCGCCGAACAGGTGCTGACGCTGCTGCCGACCGAGTACAAATTGCTGGAATTCCTGATGCGCAACAGCGGCCAGATCCTGTCGCGGATGATGATTTTCGAAGAGGTCTGGGGCTATCACTTCGACCCCGGCACCAACCTGATCGACGTGCACATCGGCCGCCTGCGCAAGAAGATCGACCCGCCGGGCAACGTCCCGCTGATCCGCACGGTGCGAGGCTCGGGTTATGTCATTGCCGAACCCGTCTGACGGTTGGCGCTCCTCCAGCAGCCGCTTGCTGGCGCTGTACAGTTCGTTGTTCGTGGCCTGGAGCGCGATCCTCATGGGGGTCATGTACTTCGAGGTGTCCGGTTATCTCGACAATCTGGCCAAACATTCGCTGATGCAACGTCAGCATCTGTTTTCGCACTTTCGCGGCGATCAGCTGGAAGACGCGCTCGCCGCCAGCATGACCTTCGACATTCGTGGCATCGACGCCTACGGTCTGTTCGACGCTCAGCACCGTTACCTGGGTGGCGCGTTGCAGAGGATCCCCGAGGGCCTGCCGCTGGACGGCAAGATCCACATGCTCAGCGAATGCGCCGACTCCGACGACCCGACCCTGCCCGCCGACAGCTGCGACGCGGTAGCCACCCCGACCCGCGACGGCCGCTGGCTGGTGCTGTTGCGCGACAACGGCTCACTGTTCGCGGTGACGAAGATCATTCTGCATGCGCTGCTCTGGGGCGTGTCGCTGACGATTGTGCCGGGGATCATCGGCTGGCATTTGCTGCGTCGTCGGCCACTGCGACGGATCCGGGCGATCCAGGCCAGCGCCCAGTCGATTGTCGCCGGCGATCTGACCCACCGTTTGCCACTGTCCAATCGCCGAGATGAGCTGGACATGCTCGCCGCCATCGTCAATGCCATGCTCGATCGCATCGAGCGCTTGATGAACGAAGTCAAAGGCGTGTGCGACAACATCGCCCATGACCTGCGCACCCCGCTGACCCGCTTGCGCGCGCAGTTGTATCGCATGCAGCAGCAGGCCGGCGAAGGCTCGCCGGAAGCGGCGCAACTGGATCTGGTGCTGGCCGAGGCCGATACGCTGATGGCGCGGTTTCGCGGTTTATTGAGGATTTCCGAACTGGAGGATCGTCAGCGGCGCTCGGGTTTTGTCGAGCTTGATCCGGTGTTGTTGCTGCAGGAACTGCACGAGTTCTATCTGCCGCTGGCCGAAGACGACGAGCTGCACTTCGAGCTGAACATGCCGGAAACTCTGCCGATGCTGAACGGCGATCGGGCGTTGCTGTTTGAAGCGCTGGCGAACCTGTTGAGCAACTCGATCAAGTTCACCCCGGCCGGTGGCACGGTGGTGTTGCGCGGGGTCAATGATGCGGGGCATACGCGGATCGAAGTGCATGACTCCGGGCCCGGCATTCCCGAGTCGGAACGGGAGGCGGTGTTCCAGCGGTTCTACCGCGCCGAGGGCGGGCAATTGCAGAATGGCTTTGGCCTGGGACTGTCGATCGTCGCGGCGATCGTCAACCTGCATGGGTTCAGCCTTGAGGTGGGACGCAGCGATCTGGGTGGGGCGAAGCTGGTGCTGGATTGTCGGCAGAGCCTGATTTCACAGTCTTGAGATAGATCGTTCCCACGCTCTGCGTGGGAACGATCAGTGAACAAACTCAGGCGGGGTAGTTGGCGCGCAGTGCCTCAAGCCCGCCCTGATAGATGCCGCTAAACAGCGCCACCACTTCCTCATCGCTCACGCCCTTGGCCGTGAAGCGTCCCGACCACGTCACCTTCGCGCCCTGCCCTTGGGCCTCAACACGAATCGTCGCCAGATAATCGGTGGCCGGAAACGGTGCCTGCAGAATCGAATAGCTGTAGGTTTTGCCCGCGTTATCGAACGTCTCCAGGCGCTCGACCACCACTGCGCCGTCAGCGGTTTGCAAAGTGCGCACACGCCCGCCTTCGCTCAGTTCGCTGTTGGGAATGAACGGCAGCCAGTCCGGCAAGGTGTTGAAGCCGCCAATCAATTGCCAGACCTGATCGGCCGAAGCCGGGATGTCGATCGTTGCTGATGCTGTTGCCATAAATAAGAAGTCTCTCTCGATTAATTCAGATAGTCAGGCTGTCGACCACGCCGCCATCGACCCGCAAAGCGGCGCCGGTGGTGGCCGAAGACAGCGGTGAAGCGATGTAGGTAACCAGGTGCGCGACCTCTTCGACATCCGCCACGCGCTGGATGATCGAGCTCGGACGGGCCCGGCGCACAAAGGCGTCGGCTTCGTCACGCAGGCTGCGGCCAGACTCGGCGGCGGCATCCTTGAGCATTTCTTCGACACCGTCGGTGAAGGTCGGCCCCGGGAGGATCGCGTTGACCGTAACCCCGGTGCCCGCCAGGCGTTTGGCAAGGCCATGGGACACCGCGAGGTTGGCGCTTTTGGTCACGCCGTAGTTGATCATGTCGGCCGGGGTGGCCACGCCGGATTCCGAAGACAGGAAGATCACCCGGCCCCAGCCCTGCTCGACCATCGCCGGCACGTAATGCCGCGACAGGCGCACGCCGGAGATCACATTGATTTCATAGAAGCGCGTCCACTCATCGTCCGGCGCATCGAAGAAATCCACGGCGTTGTAGATGCCGAGGTTGTTCACCAGGATGTCGGCTTTCGGCTCAGCGGCGAACAGTTTCTGCGCGCCTTCGGCCGTGCCCAGATCCGCCGTCAGACCCCGCAGTTGCGCGCCCGGCACCTTGTCTCGAATGCTTGCCAGCGCCTGCTCGACCTTGGCCGCGTCGCGACCGATCACCACCACCGTGGCGCCCGCCTCGGCCAGCGACTGGCTGATGCCCAAACCGATGCCCGCCGTGCTGCCGCTGACAATCGCCAGTTTTCCGCTCAGATCGATCTTCATGCTTTCACCTCGTCGATGGGTAATGGTGCACGTTCGGACACCAGTTTCGCTTCACGCATGGCCTGCCAGAAACCGGCCGGAATGACCGCCGACAGCGCCGCCACATCTTCAGCGATGCGCCCCGGTTTGCTCGCGCCGGGAATCACTGCCGCCACGGCCGGATTGGCCAGCGAGAATTGTAGTGCAGCCGCTTTGACATCGACGCCGTAGGCGGCAGCGATGCGTTTGATCTGCTCGACTCTGGCAACGATTTCAGGACTGGCTTTCTGGTATTCGAAGTGCGCGCCACCGGCCAGAATCCCCGAGCTGTATGGGCCGCCGACCACGATTTCAAAGTTCTGCGCCCGGGCCGAATCCATCAAGCGCTGCAGAGCGCGGTCGTGGTCGAGCAAGGTGTAGCGGCCGGCCAACAGGAAGCCGTCAGGCTGCGCCTCGGTCAGGTCCAGCGTCAACTCGCACGGTTCAACCTTGTTCACGCCCAGGCCCCAGCCCTTGATCACGCCTTCTTCACGCAGGCGGGTCAGGACTTTGAAGGCGCCGGTGCGTGCCTGATTGAAATACTCGAGCCATTGGTCGCCGTAGAAATCCTGAGCGATATCGTGGACCCAGACGATGTCGAGGCGATCGGTTTTCAGACGCTTGAGGCTGTCTTCGATCGAACGCAAGGTGGCGTCGGCGCTGTAGTCGTTGACGATCTTGTTCGGGCGACCGTGCTCGAACACCCCGCTTTTCTCGCCCAGATCCCGGACGGCGGCGTCTTCGACTTCATCGAGAATCACCCGGCCGACCTTGGTGCTGAGCACATATTCGTCGCGTTTGTAGCGGGACAGTGCTTCGCCGAGGCGGATTTCCGACAGGCCCGAGCCGTAGAACGGCGCGGTGTCGAAGTAACGCACGCCGGCATCCCACGCCGCGTGCACGGTGGCCTGGGCTTCTTCCTCAGGAATGGCGCGGAACATGTTGCCCAGCGGCGCGGTGCCGAAGCCGAGTTGGCCGGGGAGTTTGTCTTTCAAGCTCATGATGCTGTCCTCGTAGTTCGTGGTCGGTGTTGACCGTTGAGCAGATCCTAGATTGCGCCACTCAGACCGTCCAAGACATAATCAGCAGCACTTGAGTCCCTGAAGGTCTGACATGATCGACATCCGCCAATTGCGCTACTTCGTCGCCGTCGCCGAGGAAGAACACGTCGGCCGCGCCGCCGAGCGCCTGCACATTTCCCAGTCGCCCCTGAGCCGACAGATCGCCCAGCTGGAAGAGCGCCTGGGCCTGACCCTGTTCGAACGCAGCCAGCAGCGCATCCGCCTGACCCGCGACGGCCAGACCTTTCTCGCCGAAACCCGCGCCCTGCTGACCCACGCCAACCGCCTGGAATCTCTCGGCAAACGCCTGGGCCGTGGCGAAGAAGGCGGCCTGTGCATCGGCTACATCGAAAACGCGATGCACGCCGGGGTCTTGCCCAATGCCTTGCGTGTGCTGCGGGTCGACCGGCCCAACGTGCATGTCGCGCTGTACAACCTGAGTTCCGCCGAACAACTGGAAGGCCTGCGTCAGCGTAGCCTCGATATCGCGCTGGTCAGTGAACCGCCGACGATCGACGACCCGGACCTGCTGGGCTTTCAGGTACTGGACGACCCGATGCTGCTGGCGCTGCCCGAACATCACCCTCTCAACCAACTGCCCTCGCTGACCCCGGCGGATCTGGCCGATCAGGAATGGATCGGCGTGCAGCCTCGCCGAGGCGCTGACGATGAGTTCGTCAGCGCCTGCATTCGCGCGGGCTTCACCCCGGATGTACGGATGCAGGCCACCGAGCCGTTTACCGCGTTGGGGCTGGTCGCTTCGGGGCTGGGGATCGCGATGATCCAGAAAGGTCTGAGCCACAACGCACCGCCGGGCGTGGTGCTGCGGGAAGTGCCGTGGCTGGCGTTCACCACGCCGTTGTGGGCGGCGTGGCACCGGATCAACCTGCGGCCGCTGGTGGAAACGTTTCGCAAGGTTCTGACCGGCGTCGATCCCGCCCAGTGACCCGACAGCCCAAGACTTTGCTGCTTTACTGAAAAGACTCAAAAAACCAGCGAGTCTTCCGGCATGAACCGCAATGACCTGCGTCGCGTGGACATGAACCTGTTGGTGATTTTCGAAACCCTGATGTTCGAAAAGAACCTGACCCGCGCCGGGGAAAAGCTGTTCCTCGGCCAGCCCGCCGTCAGTGCTTCACTGGCCAAACTGCGCGACCTGTTCGACGACCCGTTACTGGTGCGCAACGGCCGCGTGCTGGAACCGACCCAGCGGGCGCTGGCGATCCTCAAGGAATTGCAGCCGGCGATGGACACCATCTCCGGCGCGGTCAGCCGGGCCAAGGATTTCGACCCGCTGAGCAGCCGCGACGTGTTTCGCATCGGTCTGTCGGACGACGCCGAGTTCGGCCTGCTGCCGCCGTTGCTCAAGCAATTGCGCGAAGAAGCGCCGGACGTGGTGGTGGTGATCCGCCGGGTGAATTTCCTGCTGATGTCGTCGATGCTGGCGTCCGGGGAGATTTCCGTCGGCGTCAGTTACACCACCGAATTGCCGGCCAATGCCAAACGCAAAAAACTGCGGGACCTGCGCTGCAAGATCCTGCGCGGCGATGATCGTCCCGGCGCACTGACCCTCGACGAATATTGTGAACGGCCCCATGCGCTGGTGTCGTTTTCCGGGGATCTGGGTGGGGCCATCGACAACGATCTGGCGCGAATCAACCGCGCCCGGCGCGTGGTGCTGGCGGTGCCGCAATTCGCTCCGCTGCGGGCGATTCTGGCGGGCACCGACATGCTCGCCACCGTGCCGGACTTCGCCGCCTGCGCATTGGTCGAAGGCAGCAGCGTGTTGCGCGCCGACGACCCGCCGTTCGACATCGTGCCTTCGGAGCTGTCGATGGTCTGGAACGGGGTCAACGACAACGATCCGGCGGAACGCTGGTTGCGCTCGCTGATTGCCCATCACATGTCGGCGCCTCTTCCACCGCAGGCGCACTGATCGGCTTGAACCCCGGATCGACCTCGTGCAGGTACACCGGCAGGTCGGTCATCGGCGGCATCTGCGGGATGTCGAAATACATCTGCACCACCCAGCCACGGTGGTAGTTGTTATGGTTGATCACGTGCATCAGGATCGCCCCGGCATTCATGGTGCCGCCATCGCCGGACACAAATTTGAAATCGATCGGGCGGTTCAGCGAGGCTTCGGTCTGCTGCGCGCTCCAGGTGCGATACCAGCCGTCGACTTCCTGCTGGGCCTGACGCAACTCGCCGAGATCGGCGTGCACCAGATCATGGGACGTCGTGAAACCGTGCTCGCGCCCTTCGAGGTGCGCTTGCCAGATCCGGTCGACCACGTAGATGTGGTTCAGCGTACCGATCATGTTCTTGAAAACCGTCTTGCGCTCCCTCGTCGTCTCCCCCGCCGGCAGCGCTTGCAGGCTGTCGAACAGACGCTGATTGGCCCAGGTCTTGTAGTCCGTGAGCAGATGGGCCGTGGCCAGATTGATCATCGCGGGTCACCGTAGGCACGAAAAAGGGCTCCGCCTAGGATAGACCTCTCTCGCGGGAATGGCGGTGGTGCTGACTATTGGTCGGGTCTACAGTGAAATCTCCATCCCCTTCACAAGGACGTGAAGCATGCAAAATCGCCCTACTTTCGCCCAACGCCAGTTCGCCCGCCACTTGCGCACATCCCAGACCGACTGCGAACAACTGCTCTGGCAGAAGCTGCGGGCGCGGCAGGTGGCGGGGCTGAAATTTCGCCGGCAGGCGCCGGTTCCGCCGTTTGTGCTGGATTTCTATTGTGTGGAATTGAAGCTGGCGGTGGAGCTGGATGGGGGGCAGCATTTTTGAGGAGGCGGGATTAACTCATGACCGTCGGCGGACGGTTTATCTTTAGCGGCTGGGGATTGAGGTGGTGCGGTTCAGCAATCTGGAGGTGATTCGGCAGATGGGGGATGTGCTGGAGCAGATTGTGCGGGTTGCGCAGGAGCGTCGATTGCGGCTCTGATCCAGAAGCCCCCTCACCCTAGCCCTCTCCCAGAGGGAGAGGGAACCGATCGGGGGATATTGTCGGAATACATCGACCTGAAAAATCTGCGGTGAATCCATAATCGACTCGGTTTTTCAGGTCGATGCTTGGAATCCATAATGGACTCGGTTTTTCAGGTCGATGTACCTCTTAAGACACCTCGGTCGGCTCCCTCTCCCCCGGGGAGAGGGCTGGGGTGAGGGCCAACGGTCGACGCAGAATGCACGACAGTCCCGGAACCCATAATCGAATCTGTGTCTCAGGCCAATGCTTGGAATCCATAATCGACTCGGTGCATCAGGTCGATGTACCTCTCAAGACACCTCGGTCGGCTCCCTCTCCCTCCGGGAGAGGGCTGGGGTGAGGGCCAGCGGTCGACACGGAATCCATGAGCATTCAAGATCCCAACCGCGCCCACCCCGCCACCAGCTGCGCACTGATACTCACCCCGCCACAAACTATGACCACCACATCATGCGCTCCCGCCAACGCCGGATGGTCGAGGTACGCCACCGCCAGCGAAACCCCGCACGCCGGCTCCACCAACTGCCGCAGATCACTGGCATAACGCACCACCCCCATGATCGCGTCGTCATCCGACAGCACCAGACATTCATGATCGAACTCGCCGATATGCTCTACCGGCCAAGCCGCCACCTGAGCAGCTCCGAGGGAGGTGGCGACGCTGTCGATACGGCTCAGGCGCACCGGATGGCCAGCCTGGACGGCGGCGGCAAACGAAGCGGCGCCTGTGGTTTCGCAGGTGACGATGCGGCAGTCGCGGCGGTCGTGGCGCAGCAGCCCGGTGAGAATTCCCGCCAGCAAACCACCGCCGCCGACCGACGTGACCACAGTATCGACCTGCGGGCAGTCGTCGAGGATTTCGTCGACCATCGTGCTGTGCCCTTCCCACAGTACCGGGTGGTCGAAGGCCGGCACGTATTCGGTGTCTGCCGCACTGGCCAGTTCCCGCGCCCGCTGGTTGGCTTCGTCCCAGACTTTGCCGTGGACGATAACCTCCGCGCCGGTGCGGCGAATACGCGCGCGGGTCGCTTCGGGCGTTGTGTGCGGCACCACGATGCAGGCTTGCAGGCCCAGGCTGACGGCGGCCACCGCCGTGGCCAGTCCGGCATTGCCGCCGGACGGACACACGACCTTGCGCTTGCCCTGCGCCGCTGCCTGACTGCACAACAAGCCCATGCCACGCAGCTTGAACGAGCCGCACGGTTGCAGGTTTTCCAGCTTCAGCCAGATGCGCCGGGAAGCGGTCGACAGGGTCGGATGGAGGATCAGCGGCGTGCGGATGTGCAGCATGGCGGACTCCCGAAGCGGCCGCTCGGATGATCGGAACGTCTCTGCCTGAAGTTTAGTCCACGCCCCTGCCACCAGCTAAACGCCGGGGATCGTGCCGGGATCTACACTGAACGGAACAGCCGTGAGGTGCCTATGAAAATGTCTGCGCAAATGACCGTGGTCGCAGTGCTCGCCACCCTCGCCTATCTGGGCCTGGCGATGTGGGGCATCGGTGGCGTGGCGGTGTTCTTTTCTCACGGCGCTTTGGTCGTGGTGGCACTGGCCACGCTGGCCATGGTGGTGGCTTCGCTCTTTACGGAAGTGAACCTGAGTACCGGCGAACGCGAGGACCGGGCCAATCGCTGGGTGATTCCGGCGTTTGCCGTGATCGGACTGGTCAGTGCCTTTCTGCCGGCTTACTGCGACCGCATCGGTTTCTGGACCATCGGCCGCGAAGGTACCCGTTGGCTGGGCGCGTTGCTGTTTATCGTTGGGGGTGGATTGCGCTTGTGGCCGGTGTTTGTGCTCGGCCATCGGTTCAGCGGGCTGGTGGCGATTCAGCCGGGGCACCGGTTGGTCACCGAAGGCATCTACCGGCATCTGCGCAACCCCAGTTATCTGGGGCTGGTGATCAATGCGATCGGTTGGGCGCTGGCGTTTCGCTCGGTGGTCGGCCTGTTGCTCGCGGCGCTGACGCTGATCCCGCTGATCGCCCGCATCCACTCCGAAGAGGCCCTGCTGCGCACGCAGTTCGGTGCCGAATACGACGCCTATTGCGCCCGCAGCTGGCGCTTGGTGCCCGGAGTTTATTGACGTTGCAGGCGCAACTGGCCGTCGCTGTCGATGCTCAGCGCAATGTCGCGGTAACTGGCGATGGTCGCGTGTACGGTTTCCAGAGGATGCTGGTGAGTCGTGGTGATGATCATCAACGGCGCACCGGCGGCCTCAGCGGCCTGAATACCGACGGTGGCGTCTTCGAAAATCAGGCAGTCCGCCGGTTCCAGGCCCAGACGTTTGGCTGCCAGCCGATAACCGGCCGGATCCGGTTTGCCGGCGCTCACGTCCTCGGCGGTGATCATCACCGCCGGCTCAGGAATCCCCGCCGCCGCCATCCGTCGCAACGCCAGATCCCGTGGCGCCGAGGTCACCATGGCCCAGCGATCCGCCGGTAACGATTTGAGAAACGCTGCCGCGCCGGGGATCTCGACGATGCCTTCGACGTCTTCGATTTCCGCCTCGGTGATGAACGCCGCTTGCGCCTCGGCGTCCACGCCTGGCAGGTTCAAACGCGTGATGGTGTCGATGGCGCGCACGCCGTGGATGGTCGGCAGGAACGTTTCGACGTTCACCCCGTGACGCACGGCCCAGGCGGACCAGATCCGCTCGGCGGCGGCGATGGAGTTGAGGACGGTGCCGTCCATGTCGAACAGGAACGCGCCGAACGCGCGGTTGAAAACAGCATCGTGAGCAGACAAAAGATCACTTCCTCGCAAGGGGCCGGGCAACGTTGCCCGGCAATGTAGCACTTGCGGGACGCTTCAGTGCAGACGCGGCGCCTTGGATTTGAACGCACCGTCAACACAGTCGAGCAACTGGCCGATGGCCCAGGGCTTCTTGATGAACGCCACCGGATGCTTCACGCCCGAGGTTTCCGGCGTTTCATAACCGGACATGACCATCACCGGTTTGTCCGGCCAGCGCTCGCCGACCAGATTGGCCAGGTCCGCCCCGTTGAGGGTGCCGGGCATGGTGATGTCGGTGAGCAGCAGCGCGACTTCGGGCGCGTGCTCTTCCAGGTATTGCGAGGCCGCATCGGCACTGGTCTGCGGTTCGACCTTGAAACCTTCCTCCTGAAGAATTTCGCACAGAAACTCCAGAATCAACGGATCGTCCTCGACTACCAGAATCAATCCGCCAGGAAGGTGCGCGCTCGACGTGGAAATTGGACACATGAACTGGCACTCCCTGAATTGCATGAACGATTTAGCGGCTTGAATCCGCTGCTTATCAGGTATGAGCAGCACCTTCTACAGAAATTCATTTTTGATACAGGTCTTTTCGATAACACTCGGTTGATGGGCAGTCGCCGGTACGAAATTGCGGTTAAAATGCTCGCCCTTTTGCTGGCCGATCCCGATTGATGAACCCTCAAGCCCTCGCCGTTCTCCATGCTCACCTGCTCACCGCGCTGACTTCGGCTCCGGCCGAAACCCGGCGCCTGTTCCATGGGCGTGGGCGTTGCTGGCCGGGGCTGGAGCAAGTCACCGTGGACTGGCTGCAAGGCGTGGTTCTGGTGTCGTTGTTCAAGGAGCCCGAGGCTTCGCAGCTGGAAGACCTCAAGCGCCTGTTGCTGGAAATCACCGGTTCGGCACCATGGCAGCAGTCCGGCGCCCACACTTTGCTGATCCAGCACCGTTACCTGCCGCAAAGCACCGCCGAATGGCTGCTCGGTGAAGAAATCGACGAAATGACCATCGTCGAGGGCGAACTCAAATATCGGGTGGATCTGGGCCGCAAACAAAACACCGGGCTGTTCCTCGACATGCGTTACGGGCGCAACTGGGTGCGCGAACAGGCGGCGGGCAAACGGGTACTGAACCTGTTCGCCTACACCTGCGGCTTTTCGGTGGCGGCCATCGAGGGCGGCGCCAGCCATGTGGTCAACCTCGACATGTCCCGCGCCGCGCTGAGCCGGGGCCGCGACAATCACCGGCTGAACGGGCATGACCTGAGCAAGGTGAGTTTCCTCGGCCACGACCTGTTCAAATCTTGGGGCAAGGTAATCAACAGCGGCCCTTATGATCTGGTGATCATCGACCCGCCGTCGTTCCAGAAAGGCAGTTTTCTGCTGACCAAGGATTACCAGCGCGTGCTGCGTCGTCTGCCGGAATTGCTGACGGCGCAGGGCACGGTGCTGGCCTGCATGAACGACCCTTCGTTCGGTTCGGACTTCCTGATCGATGGCGTGACCCAGGAAGCGCCGAGCCTGCGCTTCGAACAACGGCTGGAAAATCCGCCGGAGTTTCCGGATATCGACCCGGAAAGCGGTCTGAAGGCGCTGCTGTTCAAGCAGATCGGCTAACCCGCTCAGCGCGGCCGCAACACCAGCGCAAACAACTCGCCATGCCCGGTGACGTTGAGCTTGTGATAGAGATTGCGCCGGTGCACCTTCACGGTCTCCGGCGAAAT
The DNA here is from genome assembly GCF_002884345.1 of Pseudomonas sp. GW456-12-10-14-LB2. Classification (NCBI taxonomy): domain Bacteria; kingdom Pseudomonadati; phylum Pseudomonadota; class Gammaproteobacteria; order Pseudomonadales; family Pseudomonadaceae; genus Pseudomonas; species Pseudomonas sp. GW456-12-10-14-LB2. The sequence continues at coordinate 9,080 of NZ_POHV01000031.1, read as the reverse complement.
GTTCATGTGCTGGGCGATGGCCTTGCTGGAAAAGCCCTGGAGAATCAGACGCGCCGTATCGATCTCGCGCGCGGTCAGACGGGCGTCGAAGCGGTCGAGCAGCGCCGCAATATCGCCGACCGGCGCCTCGACCGCCGCACCTTGCGGCGGCATCAACTGCACATGCCGACGCATCGCTGACAGCACCCAGTCCTGCACGCAGAGCAGGCGCCCCTGCTCCTGCAAACTGAACGCCGTCGAGCGGCCCATCGACAAGCCGAGTACGCCGTCGTCGAGGTTGACCAGAAATTGCAGCTCATCTGCGCCGACCACCGAGCGGAAATAGCTCAGGTAGTACTCGCTGTGCAGAAACTGATCCGGCGCCACTGACGCGAGGCTGTGCAAACCGTCTGCGATCCCGGCGACGGCGGCCTGGTAGAACGGATCCAGCAAGTACATGCCGGCACAGTAACCGGCCAGTTCTTCCTGCTCGTCGGCGCGACCCTGGCTGTCGAAGTCGATCAGCAATTGCGGCGGGCGCCCCGTCTGCATCACCGCCACCAGCGCATTGTCCAGCGGCACCAGCAGCCGCAGCGTATCGACCAGCGCCCGCCAGAAACCGTCCTGACCGACCGTGGCGAACACCCGCGACAGGCTCTGATGCACCGGCAATTCCTGCAGCAACGCGTCCACGCTCTACCCCTTTTGTGTAACCCATGATGGGAATGGGTGCGGCGCAGCCCGCCCGATAGGCTGACCACTCCTGTTCATCACCGGCCTGCCAACAGGCCAGGAGTGCCGCATCATGCGTGGTCATCGTGGGTATATCAACCTGGGTCTGATGGGCGTTTTGTCCGCAGCGCTGAGTGCGCAGGCGGCCGATGCGCCGAGCGTGCATGTCTACAACTGGTACGACTACATCGGCCCGAACACCCTGCATGATTTCAAGCGTGACAGCGGTATCGAACCGGTCTACGACACCTTCGACAGCGCCGAAGTCCTGGAAGGCAAACTGATGACCAGCCGCAGCGGCTACGACGTGGTAGTGGCGAGCAATTTCAGCCTGCCGACCCTGATCAAGGCCGGCGCCCTCGCCCCGCTGCCCCGCGAACAACTGCCGGGATGGAAGAACCTCGACAACGATCTGCTGAGCAAACTGGCCAATAACGACCCCGGCAACCAGTACGCCGTACCTTATCTGTGGGGCACCAACGGCATCGGCTACAACGTCGACAAGGTGCGCGCCGTGCTGGGCGACAAGGCCCCGGTGGATTCGTGGGACCTGGTGTTCAAGGAAGAGAACCTGGCCAAGCTCGGCGAATGCGGTGTGGCGATGCTCGATTCGCCGTCGGAAATGCTCCCGGTCGCGCTGCATTATCTCGGCCTGCCGCCGAACAGCACCAACGCCGAGGACTATCAGAAAGCCGAAGCGCTGCTGCTGAAACTGCGCCCGCACATTGCCTACTTCAACTCCTCGAAATTCATCAGTGATCTGTCCAACGGCAACATCTGCGTGGCGGTCGGCTGGTCCGGCGCGATGCTCGAAGCCAGGACCACCGCCGAGCAGGCCGGCAACGGCGTGAAGATTCAGTACAGCCTGCCGAAGGAAGGTGCGCCGGTGTGGTTCGACACGCTGGTCTTGCTCAAGGACGCACCGCATCCGGCCCAAGGCCTGGCGTTCATCGACTACCTGCTGCGGCCCGATGTGATTGCGCCGGTCAGCGATCACCTGTCCTACCCCAACGGCAATCGCACCGCCACGGCGCTGGTTGCCCAGGCTACCCGCGACAACCCGGCGGTGTACCCGTCAGCCACGGCGATGGCCACCTTGTACACCCTCGAACCCTTGCCCAAAGCCACCGAACGGGTGCGTACGCGGGTGTGGAGCAAGGTCAAGAACGGCCAATAACAAAACGTGTGGGAGCGAGCCTGCTCGCGATTGCGAAGTATCAGGCACCTCAAATGTTGAATGTGCCGGCCTCATCGCGAGCAGGCTCGTTCCCACAAAGATTGCAATCTGTCAGTACATTTTTCTGCCCGAAAGAGAGAAGAACACCATGAAACCACGTGCCCGCGATCTCCATATCCGCATCGGTCAAATGCAACCCGGCCCGCTCAACGCCATCACCGACGTACCCGGCGTACGGGTCGGCCACAGCAACGTGCGCGGCCGCAGCGCCAGCGGTCGTGACATTTGCAGTGGCGTTACCCTGATCGAACCACGCGCCGGTTCGACCAATGCCCAGCCGTGTTTCGCGGGGGTCCATGTGCTCAATGGCAACGGCGATGCCACCGGGCTGGAATGGATTCGCGAAGCCGGCCTGCTGACCAGTCCGATCGCCTTCACCAACACCCACAGCCTCGGCGTGGTGCGCGATGCCTTGATCGAACTGGATCGCGCGCAGCAACCGGATGACGGTCGTCTCTACTGGAACATGCCGGTGGTGCTGGAAACCTTCGATGGGTTGCTCAACGACATCAACGGCTTTCATGTGAAGCCCAAGCATGTGGCCGAAGCGATGAACAATGCCGTTGACGGCCCGGTGCAGGAAGGCGCGGTGGGCGGTGGCAGCGGCATGATCTGCCATGAATTCAAGGGCGGGATCGGCACCGCGTCGCGCCGCTTGAGCAAGGCTCAGGGTGGCTGGACAGTAGGCGCAATCGTCCAGGCCAACCACGGAATTCGCAGCGAATTGCGAGTCGACGGCTACCCGGTCGGGCGATATATGGAACAGGTGGATTCGCCGTTCTTGCGGGCTTCGTTGCCGCATCCGGGCATGGGCTCGATCGTAGTGGCCCTCGCCACCGATGCACCGCTGTTGCCGCATCAATGCACGCGACTGGCGCAACGGGCGAGCCTCGGTCTGGCGCGTACTGGCGGTGGCAATGAGGATCATAGCGGCGACATCTTCATCGCCTTCGCCACCGGCAACGGTCATATCCCGCCCGCCGCCTACGAAGGTAAAGGCGCATCGACCTGCGATGGCTTGCGGATGGTCAACAACGATCACATCAGCGAGCTGTTTCTGGCAGCGACCGAGGCTGTGGAAGAAGCGATCATCAACGCCTTGCTTGCCAGCGACAGCACCGAAGGCAACGGGCATTCGGTGCCGGGGCTGGATGCCGCCACCCTGCTCGCGGCCCTGGATAAAGCCGGATGGCCGGGCGCTCGCTGACACTCAGCGGAACAACCCAAGTCCGAGTTCGCGCGCCGCCTGCAACTGCATCGCCGGATCGCTCGACTCGGACTCCAGCAACAACGCCGAGCCCGCCACTCTCGCCCCGCAGTAGTCGAAAATGCCGTGATCGATCTGCGTCTTCATCGCCGCGCCGTAGCCGTGGCGCTCGTAAGTGCGCACATCCGCTCCGCCGAGTCCGACCAGGTGTACGCGCAATCGTCCGAGTTTTTTCAGCGTCTTGTCGCCGTCGAAATCGTACGCCCAGCCATTGCTGAACACCCGGTCGATCCAGCCCTTGAGCAGCGCCGGCATCGACCACCAGAACACCGGATAAACCAGCACCAGCGCATCGGCGCGGTCGATGCGTGCCTGCTCGGCCAGTACGTCTTGCGGTGGCGCGGATTCGCGGTGATGCACCGCCCAGTCGGCCACGCCGAAGCGCGGATCGAATTCCTCGGCGTGCAGGTCGGCGATTTCGAAGGTGTTGGAGGGATCGCTTTCCGACAGGCCTTTGGCAATCTGCTGCGCCAACGCGTGAGTCAGTGAGCGTGGATCATCGTGATCGACAACAATCAGTGCGTGCATCGGGAAATCTCCGGTTGGTGATTGCTGACCAAGGGCTTACCCTTGCGAAAAGCTACGATTGGTAAGCTACTACTAGTAAGTTACCTTCAGTAAGTTACGTTTGGTATATAAGCGATGTCAACCACTGAAATCCCAGAACCCGCACAACCCCGTCGACGCCTGTCACGGGAAGACCGCCAGCGCCAGTTGCTCGACATGGCCTGGCAACTGATTCGCGAAGAAGGCACCGATGCCCTGACCCTCGGTTATCTCGCGGAAAAGGCCGGCGTGACCAAACCGGTGGTCTACGACCATTTCACCACCCGCGCCGGTCTGCTCGCAGCGCTGTATCAGGATTTCGACCGACGCCAGACGGCGCTGATGGACGCGGCGCTGGCCAATGCCGAAGCAACCTTGAGCGGCACTGCAACGGTGATTGCGACGGCGTATGTCGATTGCGTGCTGACCCAGGGCAACGAGATTCCGGGGGTGATTGCCGCCTTGGCAAGCACGCCGGAACTGGAGAAGATCAAGCGCGAATACGAGGCGATCTTTCTGGAGAAATGCCGCAATGTGCTGTCGCCATTCGCTGACGGCGCAGAGATCGGACAGGCAGGATTGCGCGCCATGCTCGGCGCCGCTGAAGCCCTGTCACAAGCGGCGGCCACCGACGAAATCAGCGCAGAACAGGCCCGTGACGAGCTGTTGGCAACCATCATTGCGATGGTCGAAAGAGCCGCCGCACGCGCTACCCAGGCAGGTGACTGACGGTACTTGAGCGCATCAGCCCACCTTCCTACGATGGAACTACGCAGTCGCTTGGTCCGCCAAGCCGTTGCGTAGGTGCGGGTGCTCTGAACCCCAATCAAGCCCGCACCTGGCTTCATGCGCATCTTGAGCCTCGCGGGCTCTACTTCCTCCCCATCAAAGAGTCTTGAGGCTCTTTTTTTGTCTCTGAAAATCAGCGTTCGGGTTCGCGACGGATCGAGCGCCACGTGGCCTGGGCCAGCAATTCGCGATAAGCCTTCGGACTGCCCTGCACTCGCCCGGACAACCACGCGCGGCAATAGCTGTCGGCCTGCCCGACGATCAGTGACGGCAGCAGTTCGGCGGGGCATTCATTGAGTTCAGCCGCACTCCCCGACTCGGCCAGCCAGTTACGCAGGCCAAGGTTGCGGGTCTTGTTGCGCTCGGCCAGTTCATCCTTGTGCGGGCCCCGGGTCACGGCATAACGCGCGTGATACTGGAACCGCGCCCATTCCGGCTGATTCTCGACCCAATCCACGTAGCTGTAGACCAGCGCCTGAACCCCCTCTTCGGTGGTCGTCGCGTCAGCCAGATAGGCGTCGCGCAGGCGCGCCTGATCCTCCAGCGCGGTGAAGAACAGCGCGGCCACCAGCCCTTCCTTGTTGCCGAAATGGTGGTAGATCGCCCCGACACTGGTGTCGCACTCGGCACGGATCATTTCGATGGTAGTGGCCTCGATGCCCTGATCGTTGAAGAGGCGCAGGGCCTTGCGAAAGATGTCGCGCTTGAGTTCGGCGCGGCGGCCGGGGTAGCTGCGTTCGAGTAGATCTGCGGTGTCCATGAGCCTTGAAAATCCGGGTAAAGGGCACATCCGTGCCGATGATCGAAACGCGCACAGGTTGACAGATTTCCCGCGGACAGAATACCGTTCCGTTACAGAACAATATTCTGTAACGGAACATGATTCTGTAAATCCATTTACTGCGAGGCTTCATCCATGAGTCAGTTTCTCAGCATGTTCAACAGCGTCGGTTCCCAGGCGTTCAGCCAAATGGCCTGCCAGGTCGCGCCGTACTTCAGCACCATCAATCCGCTGGTGACCGAGTTGCGGGCAGGTTCGGCGCAGGTGCAAGTGCCGTTTCGCCGCGAGATCACCAACCACCTCGGTACCGTGCACGCAATCGCCCTGTGCAACGCTGCCGAACTGGCGGCCGGGATGATGACCGACGTGTCGATTCCCGCCGGCGCGCGCTGGATTCCAAAAGGCATGACCGTCGAATACCTGGCCAAGGCCAAGACCGACGTGACCGCCGTGGCCAACGGCGAAGGACTGGACTGGCAGACCGAAGGCGACAAGATCGTGCCGGTGGATGTCCACGACGCCGAAGGCAAGAAAGTGTTCACGGCGCGGATCACCATGAACGTGAAACTGTCCTGAAATCACCGGCACAAAAAAGCCCTTGCTGCGCTGATCGCAACAAGGGCTTTCGTCGTTTCAAAGGGAAGGGATCAGTGAACGGTCAGACGCTGACGAACAAATTCTTCAGTGCGGCGAGTGACCTGATCCAGATGCCGGTCGCGCTGTTTCTCGGCATCGAGCATTGCCCGCTTGCCGTGCTTTTGCAGCAAGTAGGTGTGGATCTGCTGCACTTCCAGCGAACGGTAGATCGGCGTCGTGTCGATAAAACCGCGCAGCCCGTTGCTGCGGTAGTGCCGGGTGCTCATCAGCACCTGCGTCTCCAGTTGGCCCAGCACTTCAAAGCCCAGCGCCTCGAAATACGGCACCTTGCCGATGCTGCAGGTGAGCTCGGCATGGGGGTAACGCGCCACCATGTCCGCGATCAGCGAACGGGCCACGCCCTGACGCCAATGCCCCTCGCGCACTGCCAGATAGGCCACGTTGCACGCCTCCCAATCACCCTGCACCGGCAGGTACAACAGGAAGCCGATCACCTGCTCGGGGTCATCGTCATCGGTGGCCACCAGCAGTTCCACCTCGGTGCCCTTCTCGCCGTTCAACGCCTCCAGATACAGATGCACCTCGTAGCCGACCGCGTACTGATAGACGTTGTACAACAGGTTGCTCGGGCCGAGACCGATGGCACTGATGTCGGTCAGGTTGTCGACCACCATCTGCAGGATCTGACTGTTGACGCCTTCGGGGCATGGGGATTTGTAGTGGGTGATGCGGGGCATGGCGGGGGAACTCCGGCGGTAAAACACAAGTTGCCGGGTAGGTTGAGCGACCGGCGAACCGCGACATCATACCCTGTGCAAGCCTGACAAAAATTTCATCTGCCCGAGAACGGATCTTTCGCCGATTTGGCGTCCAATTTTTCAGCTGCGTTCATTTTCCGACGCACGCCTTGAGGAGCTGCCATGAACGTTCTGCGTTGCGCGAAAACAATGAAATGCTTGCTCGCTGCCGCGCTGGTGGCGATCACCCTGTCGGGCTGTGTCGTCGAACCGGTTCGCCCGCATCGGCCACCACCGATCGTCGAAGTGGTTCCGGTCATGCCTGCGCCGGGTTATCACTGGGTCGCCGGGCATTACCGCTGGGCCGGCAACCAATGGCGCTGGATGCCGGGACATTGGCGGGCGTATTGAGGCCCTTCACTGCGCGGGGGCAACGACCTTGAACTTGATGTCGATGTCCTTGGACACCACGGTGTCCGCCCACTCCCCCGCGCCAAGGCCGAACTCGTCGCGCTTGAGTACCAGTTCGCCGTCGAAAATGCCGATGCTGCTGTCGGGTTTGAGTTGCACCGGCACCTGCACCTCACGGGTGATGCCTTTGAGGGTGAGGTGGCCGTCGACCAGATAACGGTTGTCGCCGGCCGGACTGAAGCGGGTCGATTCAAACACCGCCACCGGGAATTTTTCGGTGTCGAACCATGCCGGTTTCACCAGCTCGGTGTTGGCATCTTCACTGCCGGCGTCGATGCTGGTGAGGTCGATGTGCAGCGTGGTGCGGGCGCTGGCCAGGTTGTCGCTGTCGAAATCCAGCATCGCGTCGAACTTGCCGAAGGTGCCGTACATCCGCGAGCCCATCTGGTTGTAGGTGAAACTGATCTGGCTGGCGGTGGTGTTGACCCGGGTGTACTCCACCGCATTCGCAGCAGGGATGAAGGTCAGGAAAGACGCGGCCGCCAACAACAATCGAATCGACATGCAATGCTCCGGCGCCCGATGGGGCTCGAATGACTTAAGCAAACATCCGTCACTTGCGCCAGTTCCGCCAACGCCCAACCGGATCAGTCCGTCACACCAACCGCTCGATCTTCTGGTGCTTCCATACCCGCGTGTAATACAGCGTCTGCAACACCAGCATCCCCAGATACGCAATCGGGAACGCCATCCACACGCCCTGCAAACCGAACTGCCCGTCCAGCCAGTAGGCCGCCGGCAACTGCACGCCGAGCACACAGATGATTGCCACGCCCACCGGCACCAGCACCGTACCGCTGGCGCGCATGATGCCGCCGATGATCGCCTGGAAACCGAAGATCAGCAGGCTCCACAACATGATGTGCAACAGATGCTCGGCCATCACCCGGGTCGAGTCTTCGGTCAGGAACAGCCCGAGCAACCAGTGCGATAACAGGTAACCCGCCAGGATCAAACCACCCGTCAGGCACACGTTGATCCAAAGCCCGGTGCGCAGGATCGGGCCCATTCGCTCCAACCGCCCGGCACCGATCGCCTGGGCGCCGAGGATCGACGCGGTGATCGCAATCGACAGCGCCGGAAACTGCACGTAGTTGACGATCTGCGTCACCGCGCCATAGGCCGCCGTCGCCTGCGAACCGTGCTGGTTGACCAGCGCCAGAATCACCAGCTCCGACAGCGACAGCACGATCATCTGCACCCCGGTCGGCAGACCGATGCGCAACACCTTGCCGAGAATCGCGCCGTCCAGCCGCAGCGCCGCGAAGAACTCGCGATCCGGCGCCAGCGGATGGCCCTTGCGGATCAGGCTCCATGACAGCCACGCCATCGCCGCCAGCGTACCGGCCAGACCGGCGAACGCCGCGCTTTGAATCCCCAGTTGCGGCAAGCCGAACCAGCCGCGAATGAACGCCGGGGTCAGCGCGAGCCCGACCACGGTCGACAGCAACAGCGCCAGCATCGGCGACAGCGTGTCACTCACCCCGCGCAACAACTGGGTGAACAACACGTACACCAGCACAACCGGCAAGGTCCACATCATCACCCGGGCATAGGCCACCGCATCATCCAGCACATCCGCCGGCGTGCCCAAACCCTGCAATGCCTCACGCGCAAACACACTGCCTAGCACCGCCGCCACCAGCCCGATCAACACCCCCAGCAACAACGTCGCACCGGCAATCGCCTTGACCATATGCGACTCACGCGCCCCCCACGCCTGACCGATCAGCACCCCTGCCCCGGCGCCCAGACCGATGACCAGCGCAATGAAGAAAAAGATGATCGGAAACATCCCGGACACCGCCGCCAGCGCCTGCGTGCCGAGCATCTGGCCGATGTAGATGCTGTTGACCGTGCCCGACATCGATTGCAGGAAGTTCGACAGCACCATCGGGGCCAGGAACAGCAGGTAGGTTTTCCAGAGGGGGGATTGAGCGGGGG
>NZ_POHV01000030.1:0-81248 GCF_002884345.1 Pseudomonas sp. GW456-12-10-14-LB2 | reverse complement strand
TGCCTCAAGGGACGCTCCGCGTCCAGTGACGCGGAGCGTCACGGGCTGCATTCCCACGCAGAGCGTGGGAACGATCAGGTATCAGTCAGGGTGCGCTCGTCAGAACGAGGGCCGCGCAGCAGCCACCGTCACCAGCACCACCCCGACCAGCAGATTGAACCCCACCACCTTGCGAATCCGCCCCAGCACCGCCGCGCCCGCCGGCCAGTCCTTCGCCTGCACCGCCGTGCGCAACTCCGGCAGCATCAATGCCTGAATCCGGATGAACAGCGCGGTCATCACCACATACAAACCCATCATCACCTGCACATAACGCGGCGCGTTATCGAAGGCGATGTGTTGCAGATGCAGCATGCCCACCCCGGTGACCGGCAGCAGAATCACCGCTCCCCACACCCAACGAAAAAAACCTTGAAACACTTCCACCCAGAGCGTCAGGCGCCCGGGGCCGTCCAGTGCCTTCATGGCCGCGGGGCGCAGGACCATCCAGGCGAAAAACATACCGCCGACCCACACCAGTGCGGCCAGTACATGGATGGGGTAAACGAGGCTAAAAGGTGTCATTGGGGTACTCCGTTCTGCGCAGGATCGATTCGCGGGGTATGATAGCCGCCGAACCGAACCACTGAAAATTTATCCAGCGTTTTTTGCGCCCGACACTCAATGATCAGCACTGAACTCAAAACCACGATCCAGGGCGCCTACTCGCGTTTTCTAGAGGCCAAGAGCCTCAAGCCGCGTTACGGCCAGCGCCTGATGATCGCTGAAGTCGCCAAGGTTCTCGGGGATATCGACACCGACGACGAAGGCCGGCGCAGTGGCGACCCCGCGATTGTCGCGGTGGAAGCCGGCACCGGTACCGGCAAGACCGTGGCCTACAGCCTGGCGGCGATCCCGACCGCCAAACTGGCCGGCAAACGCCTGGTGATCGCCACCGCGACCGTCGCCCTGCAAGAGCAGATCGTCTACAAGGACTTGCCCGACCTGATGCGCAACAGCGGGCTGAACTTCAGCTTCGCCCTGGCCAAGGGCCGTGGCCGCTACATGTGCCTGTCCAAGCTCGACATGCTGTTGCAGGAAGGCCATGCGCAGACCGCCACCGCGCAGCTGTTCGAAGAAGAAGGCTTCAAGATCGAGGTCGATGAGGCCAGCCAGAAGCTGTTCACCAGCATGATCGAGAAGCTCGCCGGCAATAAATGGGACGGCGACCGCGACAGCTGGCCCAACGCGCTGGAAGACGCCGACTGGGCGCGCCTGACCACCGATCACAGCCAGTGCACCAACCGTCATTGCCCGAACTTCGGCCAGTGCGCCTTCTACAAGGCCCGCGAAGGCATGGGCAAGGTCGACGTGATCGTCACCAACCACGACATGGTGCTGGCCGATCTGGCGCTGGGCGGCGGGGCAGTCTTGCCCGATCCGCGCGACACCATCTATGTGTTCGACGAAGGCCACCACCTGCCGGACAAGGCCATCGGCCACTTCGCCCATTACACACGTCTGCGTTCCACCGCCGACTGGCTGGAAACCACCGCCAAGAACCTCACCAAACTGCTGGCCCAGCACCCGCTGCCGGGCGACCTCGGCAAGCTGATCGAGCAGGTGCCGGAGCTGGCGCGGGAGATCAAGACCCAGCAGCAGTTCATGTTCACTGCCTGCGAACAGATTGCTGATTTCAAGCCCGGTGAAGACGTCGAAGGCCGCGAGCGTCCGCGTCATCGCTTCATCGGCGGGGTGATTCCGGAACACATGCGCGAGATGGGCATCGAGCTGAAAAAAGGCTTCGCCCGCCTCAACGACCTGTTCACCCGTCTGACGGATCTGCTCAAGGAAGGCATGGACGGCGAGGTCAACATCGGCATCGCCAGCAATCAGGCCGAAGAATGGTATCCACTGTTCGGCAGCCTGTTGTCCCGTGCTTCCGGCAACTGGGAGCTGTGGACCGCGTTCACCGCCGAAGACCCGGAAGACAACCCGCCGATGGCCCGCTGGCTGACCCTGGCCGAAAGCGGTTCGCTGTTCGATATCGAGGTCAACGCCAGCCCGATCCTCGCCGCCGAAACCCTGCGCCGCAGCCTGTGGAACGTGGCCTATGGCTGTCTGGTGACTTCGGCGACATTGACCGCGCTCGGCACGTTCGACCGTTTCCGCATGCGCGCCGGTCTGCCGAAAAAAGCCGTCACTGCCGTGGTGCCGAGCCCGTTCCATCACGCCGATGCCGGCGTGTTGCGGGTGCCGGACCTGAAGGCCGATCCGCGCGATGCCGCCGCCCACACCGCCGCGATCATCCGTGATCTGCCGGAGCTGGTCGAAGGCTCTCGCGGCAGTCTGGTGCTGTTCTCGTCGCGCAAACAGATGCAGGACGTGTTCGACGGCCTCGACCGCGACTGGCGCAAGCAAGTGTTCATTCAAGGCAACCTGTCGAAACAGGAAACCCTGAACAAGCACAAGGCGCGGGTCGATGGCGGTGATTCCAGCGTGCTGTTCGGCCTCGCCAGTTTCGCCGAGGGCGTGGACTTGCCCGGCGCCTACTGCGAACACGTGGTGATCGCCAAGATCCCGTTCTCGGTGCCGGACGATCCGGTCGAAGCCGCGCTGTCGGAATGGATCGAAGCCCGGGGCGGCAATCCGTTCATGGAAATCTCGGTGCCCGATGCCTCGCTGAAGCTGGTTCAGGCGTGCGGCCGTCTGCTGCGCACCGAAGAAGACCGCGGCACTATCACCTTGCTGGATCGGCGGCTGGTCACCCAGCGCTACGGCAAGGCGATCCTCAATGCGTTGCCTCCTTTCCGTCGTGAAATATCCTGAGACATCGGTGGGCAGTTTTGCCCGCCGCGCTGTCTATCTCTCTGTCACTGCTTTTCCATTGGCCCTTGCGGGTCGTTAGGGAGAATTCCGTTCTCATGATTCGTCGTTCGTTGCCTGCCATTTTTGCCCTGGTTTTCGCTGCGCCTTTATTCGCGGCACCTGCCGGCCAGCAGACCCTGTTCAACTTTGTCCGCCCCGCCGATGTGGTGAAAGTGGCGACCGAAAACGCTGACTTGCCGCAAGCCAACGCCGAGCAGACCCCGGAAGGTGAAGTGCTGCGCCGGGTGACGTTCAATCCGGTGGCCCGCCCGACCTTGCGTCTGTCTCCGCAGACGGGTGCCTGGGACTGGTCGCAGTCCGGCATGATGAGCCTGCGCATCCAGAGCGCGATGAACTGGGCGGTGACCGTCTACGTGCAAATCCAGAGCAACGACGGCAAGACCCTGGTCAGTCGCGTTGACCTGCCGGCCGGCCCGGCGCAGACCTTGCTGGTGCCGTTGACCGCGACCTCGCCACTCAGCCAGGGCATGAAAGCCGGGCCGGTGATGCCGATGACGATCGACGGGCAGCGCATCCTGCTGGCGAGCAGCAGCGGTGAGCTGGATCGCAGCCAGGTGGTGTCGGTCAGCCTGTCGATGGATCAGCCGAAAGCCGCGCAAAGTCTGTTGCTCGAGCGCTTTGGCGTTCAGGACGAAGGCGAAGTGATCAAATCCGCCTACGGCAATCTGGTGGATGCCTACGGCCAGTCGACTCGCGGCAAGTGGCCAGAGAAAGTCGCCAATGACGAACAACTGAAATCCGCCGCCGCCAAAGAACAGCAACAACTGAACACCTGGCTGGCCGAGCGCGAAAAATCCTCGCTGGACAAGTTCGGTGGTTGGAGCAAAGGTCCGGCGTTCAAGGCCAGCGGTTTCTTCCGCACCGAAAAGCGTGAAGGCCGCTGGTATCTGGTGACGCCCGAGGGCCATCCGTTCTATTCCCTGGGTGTAAACACCGTCAGCCCGGAGGTCAACCAGACCTACGTGGCCGGCCGCGAGTACATGTTCGAATCCCTGCCAAAACCTGAAGAGCCGCTGGCCAGCCATTTCGGCGAAGGCGACAACCGTGGCGGCAACGGTGTCGATCAGGGTCGAGGCTACAACTTCGGTCGCTGGTACGACTTCTACGGCGCCAACCTTCAGCGTCTGTATGGCGAGCCGTGCACCCAGGACAGCGGCAACAAGGCCGGAGTCGCCGAAGCCGCCAAGGCAGGGGCCGTAGAAGAAGCCGCGACCAACGCCAGTGCACCGGTCGCCGCCTCCGAACAGCCGAAAGCCGGGGTCGCCGAGTCGGCAGCCACCAGCGGGCAAAGCGTTGCGAAGCCGTGCACGAACACGGTCGACGAGCAAAAGTGGGCCAGCCACACCCTTGATCGTCTGCAAGCCTGGGGCTTCAACACGGTCGGTAACTGGAGCGCGCCCGTCCTCGGTGACGCCGAGCGCATGCCGTACACCTTGCCGCTGTCGATCGTCGGCGATTACACCAGCATCAGCACCGGCACCGACTGGTGGGGCGGCATGCCTGACCCGTTCGATCCGCGTTTCGCCATGGCCACCGAACGCGCCGTGGCGATTGCCGCCCGTGATCATCGCGATGATCCGTGGCTGATCGGCTACTTCGCCGACAACGAACTGGCCTGGGCCGGCCCTGGTGATGATCCGAAATCCCGTTACGCGCTGGCCTACGGCACCTTGAAAATGACCACCGACGTTCCGGCCAAACGCGCGTTCCTCAAGCAGTTGCGCGACAAGTACCGCAATCAGGCGGGGCTGTCGAAGGCCTGGGGCATGGATCTGCCGGCATGGGAATTGATGGAAGACCCGGGTTTCGAGGCGCCGCTGCCGAATCCTGAGCATCCGGAAATCGAGGCCGACTTCAAATACTTCCAGAAGGTCTTCGCCGACACGTACTTCAAGACCATTTCCGACTCGCTGAAATGGCACGCGCCGAACCAGTTGCTGCTCGGTGGCCGTTTTGCCACCAGCACCCCGGAAGCGGTGGCCTCCTGCGCCCAGTATTGCGACGTGCTGAGCTTCAACATGTACACCCTGCAACCGCAGGACGGCTATGACTTCGGCGCGCTGCGCAGCCTCGACAAACCGGTGCTGATCACCGAGTTCAACTTCGGCTCCACTGACCGTGGCCCGTTCTGGGGCGGCGTGACCCCGTTGAGCAAGGAAGAAGACCGCGGCCCGGCCTACGCCAACTTCCTCAAACAGGCGCTGAGCGAGCCGTCGATTGTCGGCGTGCACTGGTTCCAGTTTCTGGACCAACCGGTGACCGGGCGCCTGCTCGATGGCGAGAACGGGCACTTTGGTCTGGTCGGTGTCACCGATCTGCCGTTCCAGGGTTTTGTCGAAGCCGTGCGCAAGAGCAACCTGGCGACCGTCGATCAGTTGAGCAAAGAGGCGCAGAAAGCGGCTGCCGCAGCGGACAAGACCGGCCACGAAGCCGAAGGCGGCCGCAAGGCAGACGCCGGCAAAGGCGCGGGACAGGGGGCTGGCCACACAGGCGGGCATTCCGGCAACGGTCACTGATCGATACGAAACCTGAAGACCGCCCGGCCCGCAGCGGTTCCCAAAACCCTCACGGGCTGGAACAATGCGGGCCACTTTGTAGAGCGTTTTCGCGGGGGAGTTGCGGGTGCAGATTCAGGGCCATTACGAGCTTCAATTCGAAGCGGTGCGCGAAGCCTTCGCCGCACTGTTCGACGATCCCCAGGAACGCGGCGCCGCGTTGTGCATTCGGGTCGGCGGCGAAACCGTCCTCGACCTCTGGTCCGGCACCGCCGACAAGGACGGCGCCGAGGCCTGGCACAGCGACACCATCGCCAACCTGTTCTCCTGCACCAAGACCTTCACCGCCGTCACCGCGCTGCAACTGGTTGCCGAAGGCAAGTTGCAGCTCGATGCGCCGGTCGCCCGTTACTGGCCGGAATTCGCCGCTGCCGGCAAGGAATCCGTCACCCTGCGCCAACTGCTTTGCCATCAGGCCGGTCTCCCGGCCCTGCGCGAATTGCTGGCGCCTGAGGCGCTGTATGACTGGCAGACCATGGTCGACGCTCTCGCCGCCGAAGCGCCGTGGTGGACGCCTGGCACTGGTCACGGTTATGCCGCGATCACCTACGGCTGGCTGATCGGCGAATTGCTGCGGCGCGCCGACGGTCGCGGGCCGGGGGAATCGATTGTGGCGCGGGTCGCCAAACCGCTGGGGCTGGATTTCCATGTCGGTTTGGCCGACGAGGAATTCCATCGTGTTGCGCACATCGCCCGGGGCAAGGGCAATACTGGCGACGCCGCTGCCCAGCGCCTGCTGCAAGTGACCATGCGCGAACCGACGGCCATGACCACCCGGGCCTTCACCAATCCGCCGTCGGTGCTCACCAGCACCAACAAACCGGAATGGCGCCGTATGCAGCAACCGGCGGCCAACGGCCACGGCAATGCACGCAGCCTGGCCGGGTTCTACGCCGGTCTGCTCGACGGCAGCCTGCTGGAAAGCGAAATGCTCGACGAACTGACCCGTGAACACAGCCTCGGCGAGGACAAAACCTTGCTGACCCGCACCCGTTTCGGTCTCGGTTGCATGCTCGATCAGCCTGATGTGCCAAACGCCACCTACGGCCTCGGCCCGCGTGCATTCGGCCATCCGGGTGCAGGCGGTTCCATCGGTTTTGCTGATCCGGAGCACGATGTGGCCTTCGGATTTGTGACAAATACACTGGGGCCGTACGTCTTGATGGATCCGCGCGCGCAGAAGCTGGCGCGGGTACTTGCCACTTGTCTGTAAAGCATCGTCCGAGGTTCCAGGGCCGGAACCTCATGGCGAATTTCGTTTCAAAGCGTCTGTTTATCCGGGCGAAAGTCCTCTGATTGTTCACTACTTCTTTTTGTGGGTTTCCAATGTCGTCCAAACAAACTCTCGCCCTGGCCCTGTGTTTCGCAATCACCGGTTGTGCACAGACTCCGAAGAACGACGCCGATGGCGGCAGCTGGTGGCCGTTCGGTTCTTCCGACAAAGTCGCAGCCAAGGAACCGGCTTCGGCGCCTGCGCCGTTGAAACCGGCCGCTACCGCGCCAGTGGCCAAGGCTGAGAGCAGCAGTCCGTGGTACTGGCCGTTTGGCTCGGACGACTCGGCGGCCAAGGCTGAAGTGAAAGCTGAAGCCAAACCCGAAGCCAAGCCGGTCGAAGTTGCCAAGGCCGAGGCCGACAAGGGTGGCAAATGGTGGTGGCCGTTCGGCGGCAAGGAGCAGGACACGGCCAAGGTCGTACCGATGCCTGATCCGAAAGTGACTCAGGCCTGGCTGGATGACTACGAGCCGCGCCTGCGCACCGCGATCAAGGACAGCAACCTGCAACTCGAGCGCCGTGAAAACGTACTGGTCGTGACCGCGCCGGTGGAAGGCTCGTTCAACCCGGATCGTCCGGCGATGCTGCTGCCAGTGACCCTCGGCCCGTTCACCCGCGTTGCGAAAATCCTCGAAGCCGACCCGAAAACCGCCGTGCTGGTGCTCGGTCACAGTGACACCACCGGTGCCGCTCCGGCCAACGTCAAGTTGAGCCAGGAACGCGCCCAGGCTGTGGCGGCAATCTTCCGCCTCAGCGGTCTGCAGCGTGATCGCCTGATGCTGCGCGGCATGGGTTCCGAAGCGCCGCGTGCCGCCAACGACAGCGCTGAAGGCCGTGCCCTGAACCGCCGTGTCGAGCTGCTGGTGACCCCGCAGAACACCATGGTCGCGCTGCTGAGCAAATACAACATGCCAGCACCGAAGCCAGTGACCATGGTTGCTGCCCAGGACGTCAAGCCTGCCGCCAAACCGGTGACCCCGGCGCCGGCAGCTAAGAAAGCCGCTGTACCGGCCACCAAAAAGGCTCCAGCCAAGAAAGCTGCTGCCAAGGCTCCAGCGAAGAAGGCCCCGGCCAAGGCTCCGGCGAAAAAGACCGCGCCCGCCAAAGCTGCCGCAACCGACAAGAAAGTCGCTGCGACCGATACCACCAAAAAGTGATCCGCTAACGAAAAGGAATGCGCCGTGACCCAGTCTCTGGCAGATATGCGTCGTGATTACACCCGGGACGGCCTGACCGAGGCGCAAGCCCCGGCCGAGCCCTTTGCGTTGTTTCACCAGTGGTTTGCCGAAGCGGTGAAAACCGAACAGGCGCCAGTGGAAGCCAACGCGATGACCCTGGCCACGGTGGATGCGGACGGCCGTCCGCATTGCCGCATTCTGCTGCTCAAGGGGCTGGACGAGCAGGGCTTCACCTTCTTCACCAACTACGAAAGTGCCAAGGGCCAGCATCTGGCGGCGAACCCGTTCGCTGCCATGACGTTCTTCTGGCCGACCCTGGAGCGCCAGGTGCGTATCGAAGGGCGGGTGGTGAAGGTCTCGCCTGAAGAATCCGACGCTTACTATCAGGTGCGACCGCTGGGCAGCCGACTCGGCGCCTGGGCCTCACCGCAGAGCCGGGTGATCAACGGCCGGGGTGAACTGGAAGATTTGCTCAAGGCGACCGAGCAACGCTTCACCGACACCCAGCCTCACTGCCCGGAACACTGGGGTGGCTATCGCTTGCTCCCTGAGCGCATCGAGTTCTGGCAGGGTCGCGCGAGCCGTCTGCACGATCGCCTCAACTACCGTGTGCAGGGCGCCAACTGGATTCTTGAACGTCTGGCACCTTGAGCAGTCTACCGAGCGGGATAGTCTGCCGCAGCGGCTTGGAGCCACTTCGGCAGGTCCCGGCGCTTGATCTTCTGCGCCTGAGCCTGCTCCAGCCGTTTGAGCATGAACGCGCGTTTGCCTTCATCCTTGCCGGCCAGTGACAATGCCAGATCGCGATCCATCCAGCGTTTGATCCGCACATACAGCCACCAGTGGAAGTACAGACCGGCGGCGGTGGTGACGACAATGATGAAGTAATCCATGGAAATCCTTGGGTCGGCGGCGCAGGAAACGGATTTTGGCGCTACTGTTGGGTGAGTTCGCGGGTGCCTGTACCGGGCCTGAATGAAAGCAATTTTATCCGGGCGACGCCGTGACAGGCGTCAAGCTGCGGAGTTTAATGAATACCTGTCCTTTGGAGTTGATGCTATGCGTAAGTCTGTTCTGCTGGTTGCTTCCTTTTCCACGATGGCGATGTTGCTGACCGGCTGCCAGTCGAGCCTGACCGGTGACTCCTACTCCCGTGACGAAGCGCGTCGCGTGCAGACGATTCGCATGGGCACCATCGAATCCCTGCGTCCGGTGAAAATCGAAGGCACCAAAACCCCGATTGGTGGTGCAGCCGGTGCAGTGGTTGGCGGTGTTGGCGGCAGTGCCATCGGCGGCGGCAAAGGCAGCATCGTTGCAGCCGTTATCGGTGCCGTGGCCGGCGGCCTGATCGGTTCGGCCACTGAAGAAGGCCTGACCCGCACTCAAGGTGTTGAAATCACCGTGCGCGAAGACGACGGCAGCATGCGCGCCTACGTGCAGCAGGTTCAGGAGAATGAAGTGTTCCGCGTAGGCGAGCGGGTACGGATTTCGACCGTTGGCGGCACCAGCCGCGTTTCGCACTAAGCGCGAACAAGCGGTAAAAGAAAACCCCGATCAGGTGACTGGTCGGGGTTTTTTGTTGGTTTTCGGCATTAACGAAGCAGGAAAATCGTGGCTGCAGGACGCGTCTCTAAAGACGTGGGGATTGTTCTCTACAGTGATCCACGGAGTATCAGGAAGGCAGCGCGCTGTTCTTTCTGCTCGCCGCCAATGTCACTGCATAACCGATCAATGCCGCGAACACCGACCCGGTGAGAATGCCCATCCGGTCCATCCCGGCGTATTCACTGGCGCCCGGCACGAAGGCGAGGGAGCCGACAAACAGGCTCATGGTGAAGCCGATCCCGCAGAGGATCGCCACGCCCAGCACCTGGCCCCAATTGGCGCCCTGGGGCAGGGCGGCGATGCCGGTCTTGACGGCGAGCCAGGTCAGGCCGAACACGCCGAGGGTCTTGCCCAGCAGCAGGCCGACGGCGATGCCCATCGGGACGTGGTGGGTGAAGCTTTCGGCGGTCACGCCGGTCAGCGACAGGCCGGCGTTGGCGAAGGCGAACAGCGGCAGGATGCCGTAGGCCACCCACGGGTGCAGCGCGTGTTCGAGGGTCAGCAGCGGCGAAGGTTCGGCATTCTTGGTGCGCAGCGGGATGCAGAACGCCAGGGTCACGCCGGCCAGCGTCGCGTGGACACCGCTCTTGAGTACGCAGACCCAGAGGATCAAACCAATGATCATGTACGGCCCGAGCTTGACCACGCCGAGCCGGTTCATCGCCACCAGCGCCGCGATGCACGCCGCCGCCAGGCCCAGCGACAGGGTCGACAGTTCGCCGGAGTAGAAGATCGCGATGATCACGATGGCGCCGAGGTCATCGATGATCGCCAGGGTCATCAGGAACAGCTTCAGCGACACCGGCACGCGCTTGCCGAGCAAGGCCAGCACGCCGAGGGCGAAGGCGATGTCGGTGGCGGTCGGAATCGCCCAGCCGTCGAGGGCGCCCGGGTTGTCGCGGTTGAGGAACCAGTAGATCAGCGCCGGCACCAGCATGCCGCCGATGGCCGCCGCGCCGGGAAGGACGATCTGCGACGGTTTCGACAACTGGCCGTCGAGGACTTCGCGCTTCACTTCCAGGCCGATCAGCAGGAAAAACAGCGCCATTAGGCCGTCGTTGATCCACAGCAGCAGGGGCTTGGCGATCTTCAACGCGCCGATCTGCGCCACCACCGGGGTGTCGAGCACGCCGGTGTACAACCACGACAGCGGCGAGTTGTTGATGATTAGAGCCAGGATGGCCGCGGCGATCAGTAACAGACCGCTGGCAGCTTCCAACTGAAAGAAACGCGTGAAAGTGCTACGCAGAGGCAAGGTCGCTCTCCATCGATAAAGTCAAAAGGTGGCACACCCTAACCCGTACCGTTAGTTGTTAAAACAAAAGTTATATTCTTTTTTGTTATATGCGGTTACAGAGCGCCAGGCCGACATGCAGCAGAGCCTAGCAGTTGCCCGAGGGATTGAAGCTCAGCTGTATCTGTCGGTGCCGTGGGATTTTTCCTAAGCTTGGGGGCTGAGCCTGTGAAGGCACTTCTGCCCGATTCAACGAGAACGACAGCCATGAGCGACAACCGACAGTGGGCCCGCGAAGCCATCCGGATCATCGAAGCGGACTTCCAGCGCAGCGCCGACACCCACCTGATCCCCTTGCCGCTGCCGGGGTTCCCGGGCATCGAGTTGTACTTCAAGGACGAGTCCAGCCACCCGACCGGCAGCCTCAAGCATCGGCTGGCCCGTTCGCTGTTTCTCTATGCCTTGTGTAACGGCTGGCTTAAACCCGGCGCGCCGGTGATCGAGGCGTCCAGCGGTTCGACGGCGATTTCCGAGGCGTATTTCGCGCGGATGCTCGGCCTGCCATTCATTGCGGTGATGCCGGCGACCACCTCCAAGGAAAAAATTGCGCAGATCGCGTTCTATGGAGGCCAGAGTCATCTGGTGGACGATCCGACCCAGATCTACGCCGAATCCGAACGCCTGGCCCGCGAACACGACGGTCACTTCATCGACCAGTTCACCTACGCCGAACGCGCCACTGACTGGCGGGCGAACAACAATATCGCCGAGTCGATCTTCCAGCAGATGCGTTACGAACAGCACCCGTGCCCGGCCTGGCTGATTTCCAGTCCCGGCACCGGCGGCACCACCGCGACCCTCGGGCGTTACGTGCGTTATCGCCAGCACTGCACCCGCGTGCTGTGCGCCGATGCCGAGCGTTCGGTGTTCTTCGACTTCTACCAGACCGGCGACGCGAGTTTGCGTCTGGACCACGGTTCACGCATCGAAGGGATCGGCCGGCCACGAGTGGAAGCGTCGTTCCTGCCGAAGGTCATCGATGCGATGGTCAAGGTGCCGGACGCCTTGTCGCTGGCGGCCATGCATTACCTGGCGCAGCGTCTGGGCCGGCATGTGGGCGGGTCGAGCGGCACCAACCTGATCGGCGCGCTGATGGCGGCGCAGCAGATGAAAGCGGCGGGGGAGTCGGGCTCGATCGTGGCGATTCTGTGCGATGGCGGCGAGCGTTACGCAGACACCTATTACGATCCAGCGTGGCTCAAGGCGCAGGGCTATGAGCTGGAGGGATTGATGGCGGCTGTGGCAGCGAGTGCCGAGCAAGGTGACGCGCTGCCGGCCTCGGTTCTGCGCGCCAATATCTGACGCCGAAAACGACTGTGGGAGCGAATTCGCTCCCACAGGTTTTTGTATTGCTTCAGGTGTTGCGGATCAGTCTTTCAAACCGAGGATGTCACGCGCCACGGCTTCCGCGATGCGAATGCCATCGACACCCGCCGACAGAATCCCGCCCGCATAACCCGCGCCTTCACCGGCCGGGAACAGACCTTTGACGTTCATGCTCTGCAGCGATTCATTTCGTGTGATGCGCAGCGGCGACGAGGTGCGGGTCTCGATCCCGGTCAGCACCGCATCGTGCAGCGAGTAACCGCGAATCTGCTTCTCGAACGCCGGCAGGGCCTCACGAATGGCTTCGATGGCGAAGTCCGGCAGGGCCAGGGCCAGATCGCCCAGCGAGACGCCCG
The DNA here is from genome assembly GCF_002884345.1 of Pseudomonas sp. GW456-12-10-14-LB2. Lineage (NCBI taxonomy): Bacteria > Pseudomonadati > Pseudomonadota > Gammaproteobacteria > Pseudomonadales > Pseudomonadaceae > Pseudomonas > Pseudomonas sp. GW456-12-10-14-LB2. The sequence continues at coordinate 68,793 of NZ_POHV01000030.1, read as the reverse complement.
GTTTGTACGACGGCTCGACTTCGCCCAGCGCGGTGGATGGTGTGCCGGCGATGAAGTCGCCGACCAGTTGCGCCGGCGCCTTGTAGTCGCTGCCGCCGAGGATGAAGGCGTGGGATTCCAGACGTTCCTGCAACTCGATACCGGCCAGCGGACCGCCCGGATAATCGACTTCCGGGGTGATGCCGACGACGATGCCGGAGTTGGCATTGCGCTCGTTACGCGAGTACTGGCTCATGCCGTTGGTGACCACGCGGTTCGGCTCGGAAGTCGCCGCCACCACGGTACCGCCCGGGCACATGCAGAAGCTGTAGACCGAACGGCCGTTCTTGGCGTGGTGCACCAGTTTGTAGTCGGCGGCGCCCAATTTAGGGTGTCCGGCATACTTGCCAAGACGTGCGCGGTCGATCAGCGATTGCGGGTGCTCGATACGGAAACCCACCGAGAACGGCTTGGCTTCCATGAACACGCCACGGCTGTGGAGCATGTGGAAGGTATCGCGGGCACTGTGGCCCAGCGCCAGGATCACGTGTCTGGAGTGCAGGGTTTCGCCGCTGGCCAGCTCGACGCCGACCAGTTGACCGTCCTCGATCAGCACGTCGGTGACGCGTTCCTGGAAGCGCACTTCGCCGCCCAGAGCGCGGATCTCTTCGCGCATGGTCTCGACCATGCCGGTCAGACGGAACGTACCGATGTGCGGTTTGCTGACGTAGAGGATTTCTTCCGGCGCACCGGCCTTCACGAATTCGTGCAGGACTTTACGGCCGAGGAATTTCGGATCCTTGATCTGGCTGTACAGCTTGCCGTCGGAGAACGTGCCTGCGCCGCCTTCGCCGAACTGCACGTTGGACTCGGGATTGAGCACGCTTTTGCGCCACAGGCCCCAGGTGTCCTTGGTGCGCTGGCGCACTTCGGTGCCGCGCTCGAGGATGATCGGCTTGAAGCCCATCTGCGCCAGCAACAGGCCGGCGAAGATCCCGCACGGGCCGAAACCGACCACGATCGGGCGCTGGCTCAGGTCGCTGGGCGCCTGGCCGACGAATTTGTAGCTGACATCCGGCGCCACGTTGACGTTACGGTCGTCGGCGAACTTGCCCAGCACTTTGGCCTCGTCGCGCACTTCGAGGTCGATGGTGTAGATGAAGCACAGTTCGGAGGACTTTTTGCGCGCATCGTAGCTGCGCTTGAACAAGGTGAAATCGAGCAGGTCATCGCTGGCGATGCCCAGGCGTTGCACGATGGCAGCGCGCAGGTCTTCGTCGGGATGGTCGATCGGCAGCTTGAGTTCGGTGATTCGTAACATGACAGGATCCGGTTCGCGGGGCGCACAACTGCGCCAGGGCGTTTGAAGGCGGCGATTATAAGCCGCATCGGCCGGATCCCGTGAGGGTAAAACGATCAGTCGTTACGCGAACCGCCGAAATACCCGCAACCACGCTGCACCTTGCCGTCGATACGCAGCTCGGCGCTCATGTGCTGCACGCTGCCGGTGCTGCTGTCGACGCAGCGCTGCGGCGCCACCCACAGCTCGATGCGCTGGTTGTTGGCTTCGCTGCTGAGATTGAAACGGCCGTCGCCCAGTTGCTCTTCGACGTAAGGCACGGCGAGCGGCGGCTGGCCTTCGCGGTCGATGACCAGGCCCTTGCCGCTGACCTTGACGTTCCATTCCGGACCATGACCGGCGGCGCGCAGGATCAACTGTTTGAAGTTGGGATCGTCGCAGGCGGTGCCGGAGCGTTCGACACGGTACAACTGGGTCAGGTCGAGGCGGTCGCCGGCGATCTTCCCGCGCACGTCGGCAAACAGCTTGCCCTGTTGATCGGCCAGGGTGGCGGCCTCTTGCAGGACGCTGGTGCCGCCGATGTCATTGACCACGTACTGGCGCTGCTCGCCGCAGGCCTGGAACACCAGTTTGCCGTCGGCAGCGGTCAGTTGCCCCTGCATCCGCGTCTGGCCGACGTGGGAAGCGCTTTCCCGCGCACCATCGAACAACTGGCACGCGGCAAACAACGGGAGCAGGGCAACAACGATCAGGGAACGGGCAACACGCATCTTTGGCTCTCCAGACAAGTGCCTTCACGTTACGCAGGCTGACCGTTCATCACAAGGGTTTAGCCCACGTGAAATGTCTGACCTGTCTGCAAGCCTTCGACACTTTTGGCGTAGGCCAATGCCACATCCGCCGCAGGAACCGGCTTATAGCCACGGAAGTACGGGGCGTAGCTGTCCATGGCTTCGACCAGCACGGTCGGGCTGATCGAGTTCACCCGCAGGCCGCGTGGCAGTTCGATGGCCGCTGCGCGGACGAAGCTGTCCAGCGCGCCGTTGACCAGTGCAGCCGAAGCGCCGCTGCGGATCGGATCGTGGCTGAGCACGCCGGTGGTGAAGGTGAACGATGCGCCGTCGTTGGCGAACTCACGGCCGATCAGCAGCAGATTGACCTGGCCCATCAACTTGTCTTCCAGACCGAGGGCGAAGCTGTCTTCGGTCATTTCACCCAGTGGGGCGAAGGTCACGTTGCCAGCGGCGCAGACCAGAGCGTCGAACTTGCCGGTCTGTTCGAACAGCTTGCGGATCGATGCGCTGTCGCTGATATCCACCTGGAAATCGCCGCTGCTGCGACCGATACGAATGACTTCATGACGCTGCGACAGCTCTTTGTCCACGGCCGAACCGATGGTGCCGCCCGCGCCGATCAACAGAATTTTCATCGTGATTGCCTCAAGTGATTGAACGAGGTTTCAGTCTAGAGTGGTTTTTTCTGCGGATAAGCGCACTAATGGGCAACCTTTGGTTTTCAAATGGAAACAATCCATGAGCGAGATGGATGATCTGGCGGCGTTCGCGGTGTTGATCGAGGCCGGCAGTTTTACCTTGGCAGCGCAGCAATTGGGGTGCAGCAAGGGGCAGTTGTCCAAGCGCATCAGTCAGCTGGAGGCACGGTTTTCCGTGGTGTTGTTGCAACGTACTACGCGTCGGCTGAGCCTGACGGCGGCCGGTGCGGCGTTGTTGCCGCAGGCTCAGGCGCTTGTCGTCCAGGTGGAGCGAGCGCGTCAGGCATTGGCGCGATTGAAGGACGACATGGCCGGCCCGGTGCGTATGACGGTTCCGGTTTCGCTGGGGGAAACTTTCTTCGATGGCCTGCTGCTGGACTTCTCGCAGAAATACCCCGAAGTGCAGATCGAACTGGAGCTGAATAACAGCTACCGCGACCTGTCCCGCGACGGCTTTGATCTGGCGATCCGCACTGAAGTGGCCAATGACGAGCGACTGGTGGCCAGACCACTGCTGGCCTGGCAGGAAATGACCTGCGCCAGCCCTGAATATCTGGAGCGCTTTGGCGAACCGCTGACGCCGCAAGCATTGGCCGAACACCGTTGCCTGCTCAACAGTCACTACAGCGGCCGCGAGGAATGGCTCTATCACCAACAGCACGAACTGCTGCGGGTGCGGGTGTCGGGGCCGTTCGCCAGTAATCACTACAACCTGTTGAAGAAAGCCGCATTGGCCGGCGCCGGGATCGCTCGCCTGCCGTCCTATCTATTGCAGGCGGAATTGGCTGACGGCCGATTGCGCTGGCTCTTTCGCGATTTTCAGACCCGGCGCATGCCGATGTACCTGGTGCACCCGTATCAGGGCGGGTTGCCGAAACGCACCCAGGTGCTGGCGGATTACCTGATCGGCTGGTTCAAGCTCAGCGGCGAGGCGCTGGACCGGTTGTAGTGCCTGGCGATCAGGTGATCGATCGACAGTTTGCCCGGCCCGGTTGCCATCAAGTACAGCAACACCGCCATCCAGGTACCGTGAGTCGGGTAGGCATCCGGGTACACGAACAGCTGAATGGTCAGGGTCATGCCCAGCAACGCCAGCGCCGAAAAACGTGTGGCAAAGCCGACGAGGATCAGGATCGGGAAGAAGTGTTCGGCAAACGCGGCCAGATGTGCAGCGATTTCCGGCGACAGCAGCGGCACGTGGTACTCGCTCTTGAACAACGGAATCGTCGAGTCCGCCAGACGTGGCCAGCCGAACTCGAACGTGCCATCGATCAGGTCGACGGCCAGCCCTTCGACCTTGGTCTGCCCGGATTTCCAGAACACCGCCGCGATGGAAAAACGCGCGATGAATGCGATGAGGCTGTGAGGGATTTTCTCCAGCAGCGCGATGGCGCGGGCAATGAGACTGTTCATGACAACACCTTTGGGTGGAAATGAGTGATGACGTGGCGGCTGATGAGCAGGGCGAGGGTCTGGCTGAGGTCGAAGGTCTCGGCGGATTCCAGCGCCTGGGTCAGTGACAGGCCAGACTTGAGCTGGCGAATAAACTGGCTGGCGCCGCGATCCACGGTGAACACCTCGACTTCCAGTCCATTGCGCAGGATCAGCGCGTGTTGGGCGTGATGCAGATCGATCCCGGCCAGCGTCGCGTCGTGTTGATGCGCGGCCCAGATGTCCACCACGGCGAAGCTTGAATCGAGCAGATGCAGCGAAGGGTGCAGGCTGATGCGCAGTTCATTCAGCGCATCGGCATCTGCAAACACAGCAGCGATCCGCTCCTGACTCAGGGGCAACACATCGGCAGCGTGGTAGGCCTGCGTGCGCAAGCGTTCCAGCCGCGCGACATCGGCCAGATAGGGAACGCTCGCGGCTGGTTCGAACTCACTGATGAAGTCCGCCAGCCCGCTGCCGTAGTCGCTCATCAACGGACTGTGTGGCGGATGGCTTTGTACGAAAATTCCGGCCATGGCCCGGAAGAATTCGTCACCCACCAACTGCATCACCACGGGATAACTGTCGGCCAGTGCGTTGATCAACGAGCTCTGAACATTGTTGCGGTACACCGCGAAACGGCTGGCCGGATCGGCGCCGTTGGCACTGCACAAACCGTCGGGGCAGGGCAGGTCGGTATCGAGCAACGCCGCGCTGAACGCAGCTTGAGTGCTCACGGCCGACCTCCCGCGCAGAGCAACAGCTCATCGGCCTGCTGCGCTTCCTCCAACAGCACACTGAAGGCTGGCACCTGATTGTCACGTTCGATCAACGTCGCCACCGGGCCGACGCGTTCCAGCGCTTGCCGGTACAACGACCAGACCGCTTGATCGATTGGCGCGCCGTGATCGTCGATCAGCAAACGATCACCGAGGCTGTCGGAATCTTCGGCAAACCCGGCCAGATGAATCTCGCCCACCGCTTGCAGCGGCAATGCTTCGAGATAAGCCAGGGGATCGCGCTGATGGTTGATGCACGAGACGTAGACGTTGTTCACGTCCAGCAACAGACCGCAGCCACTGCACTGGATGATTTCACGGATGAAATCGGCTTCGTCGATGGTCGAGCGCTGAAACGCCAGATAGGTCGCCGGGTTTTCCAGCAGCATCGGACGCTTGAGGGTGTTCTGTACCTGGTCGATGTGGTCGCAGACGCGGTTCAGCGTCTGCCTGTCGTAGGCCAGGGGCAACAAGTCATTGAGGAACACCGGGCCGTGGCTTGACCAGGCCAGGTGTTCGGAAAAGGAGTGGGGTTGATAGCGCTCGATCAGCGCGGCCAGGCGTTTGAGGTGCTGGACATCCAGCGCGCCTTCGGCACCGATGGACAGCCCGACGCCATGCAGCGACAGCGGATACGCGTCGCGAATCAAACCCAGAAAATGATGAAACGGGCCGCCGGCCACCATGTAGTTTTCGGCGTGGACTTCGAAGAAACCGATGTCCGGACGTGAATCGAGCACTTCGCTGAAGTGCTCGCTCTTGAGCCCCAGCCCGGCACGGGACGGGAGCCCGGTGAGGGCTGCCCGAGTGCGGCGCAAGGCATGGTCGCAGGATGTGATCATGATCGACACTCGGGCGGCTCCCGGATCAGGACTTGGCTTTGAACGCTTCGAGCTGACCGAAACCGGTCGGCGAGGTTTTGCTTTCGGTGGTGGTGCAGGTGCCTTTCGGAACCAGTTTCCAGGCGTTGGCCTGATGATCCATTTTCGCGGTGCCGGCACAGGTGGTGCCTGCACCTGCGGCGCAATCGTTCTTGCCTTTCATGGCCACGCCGAAGCATTTTTCCATGTTGTCGTCAGCGGCGTGGGCGGTGGAGACGGCAGCGATGCTCAGAGCAGAACCGAGGGCCAGAACCAGGGCGGTGGCGGACAGGGTGCGGGTGGTAGCAGTCATGATGTTTCTCCGGTTTTAACTTGGGTTTGAACAAGCGATTGCGCTTGCTTGCCCCACTAGAGAAACGACTCGGCGATGCGTTACAGCGATCGGTAGAAGTTTTTTGCCGGGCACAAAAAAAACGGCCCGAAGGCCGTTTTCTGTTTGAAGCGATCAATCAACCGCCGAGGTACGCCTCGCGCACTTTCGGGTCGGTCAGCAGCGCTTCGCCGGTGCCTTGCATCACCACCCGGCCGTTCTCCAGAACGTACGCACGGTCGGCGATTTTCAGCGCCTGGTTGGCGTTCTGCTCGACCAGGAACACCGTCACACCGTCCTTGCGCAGCTGTTCGATGATGTCGAAGATCTGCTGGATGATGATCGGTGCCAGGCCCAGCGACGGCTCGTCGAGCAGCAGCAGTTTCGGCTTGCTCATCAGCGCACGGCCGATGGCGAGCATTTGCTGTTCGCCGCCGGACATGGTGCCGCCGCGCTGGTTGAAGCGTTCTTTCAGGCGTGGGAAAAGGCCGAGAACCTTGTCCATCTGTTCCTGATAGTCGCCCTTGTCGGTGAAGAATCCGCCCATGGACAGGTTTTCTTCGACGGTCAGACGGGCAAACACCCGACGACCTTCCGGCACCACGGCGATGCTCTTGCGCATGATCTGCGACGAGTCCTGGCCGACCAGTTCCTCACCCATGTAGCGGATGCTGCCGCTGTGGGCCTGCGGCGAACCGCAGAGTGTCATCAGCAGCGTGGACTTGCCGGCACCGTTGGCGCCGATCAGGGTCACGATCTCGCCCTGGCGGACTTCGACGTTGACGCTGTGCAGGGCCTGGATCTTGCCGTAGAAGGTGGAAACGTTTTCGAACTGCAGCATTTACGCTTCCCCCAGGTAGGCTTTGATCACTTCAGGATTGTCGCGGATCTGTTCCGGCGTGCCGTCGGCCAGGGGCGTGCCCTGGTTGATCACGACGATGTGGTCGGAAATGCTCATGACCAGTTTCATGTCGTGTTCGATCAGCAGCACGGTCACGTTGTGCTCTTCACGCAGCACGCTGATCAGCGCCTTGAGGTCTTCGGTTTCCTTCGGGTTCAGGCCGGCGGCCGGCTCGTCGAGCATGAGGATCCGCGGACGGGTCATCATGCAGCGGGCGATTTCCAGACGGCGCTGCTGACCGTAGGCCAGGGTGCCGGCGGGGCGGTTGGCGAACTCTTTCAGGTTGACCTTTTCCAGCCAGTACTCGGCGAACTCCATGGCCTCGCGCTCGCTCTTGCGAAACGCCGGGGTCTTGAACAGGCCGGACAGGAAGTTGGTGTTCAGGTGACGGTGCTGGGCGATCAACAGGTTCTCGACCGCCGTCATGTCCTTGAACAACCGCACGTTCTGGAAGGTGCGCACCACGCCTTTGAGGGCGATCTTGTGGCCCGGCAGGCCGTGAATCGGCTCGCCATCCAGCAGGATGCTGCCGCCCGATGGCTGGTAGAAACCGGTCAGGCAGTTGAACACGGTGGTCTTGCCTGCGCCGTTCGGCCCGATCAGTGCCACCACCTGTTTTTCCTTCACGGTCAGGGCCACGCCGTTGACCGCCAGCAGGCCGCCGAAGCGCATGCTCAGATTTTCGACTTTCAGGATCTCGCGGCTCATTTGCGCAGCTCCATGTGAGGACGTTGCATGGGCAGCAGACCTTGAGGTCGCCAGATCATCATCAGCACCATCAGGGCGCCGAACATCAACATGCGGTACTCACTGAACTCGCGCATCATTTCCGGCAGCAGGATCATCACAACGGCCGCGAGAATCACGCCCAGCTGCGAGCCCATGCCACCCAGCACCACGATGGCTAGGATGATGGCGGACTCGATGAAGGTGAACGATTCCGGCGTTACCAGACCCTGACGGGCGGCGAAGAAGCTGCCGGCGAAACCGGCAAATGCCGCGCCGAGGGTGAACGCCGAGAGCTTGATCACGGTCGGGTTGAGACCCAGCGCACGGCAGGCGATTTCGTCTTCACGCAGCGCTTCCCACGCACGGCCGATCGGCATGCGCAGCAGGCGGTTGATCACGAACAGCGCCGCCAGTGCCAGCAACAGAGCAACCAGGTAGAGGAAGATCACCTTGTTGATCGAGTTGTACTGCAGGCCGAAATACTCGTGGAAGGTTTGCATCCCTTCTGCGGCTTTACGTTCGAAGGTCAGGCCGAAGAACGTCGGTTTCTCGATGTTGCTGATGCCGTTCGGGCCGCCGGTGATGTCGGTCAGGTTACGCAGGAACAGTCGGATGATTTCCCCGAAGCCAAGGGTCACGATCGCCAGGTAGTCGCCGCGCAGACGCAACACCGGGAAGCCGAGCAGGAAGCCGAACGTCGCCGCCATCAGGCCGGCAATCGGCAGGCAGATCCAGAAGCTCAGGCCATAGTAGTGCGACAGCAGCGCGTAGCTGTAGGCACCGACGGCGTAGAAGCCGACGTAACCCAGGTCGAGCAGACCGGCCAGACCGACCACGATGTTCAGGCCGAGGCCGAGCATCACGTAGATCAGGATCAGCGTCGCGATGTCCACCGCGCCACGGGAGCCGAAGAACGGCCACACCAGCGCTCCGATGATCAGCGCGATGATGAAGTAGCGTTGGGTGGTCGGCAGGGTCAGGAAGTTGCTGGCCTTGGCCGGAATCAGCGGCATGCCTGGCGACGAGCGCCACGCCTTGCTGATCTGCTGGTTGAACAGCACCCGCAGGAACATCAGCACCGAGCAGATGGCGATGGTCGCCAGAATGGCCGGGCTGGTGTTGTGCACTTCCAGGTTGACACCGACGATGGTCAGTTTCAGACCCAGTACCGGATAGGCCACGGCCCAGACCAGCAAGGCACTGAACAGCGCCTGTTTAAGATTCCTAGTCATACTTTCTCAACCTCCGGACGGCCCAGAATGCCGGTCGGACGGAACAACAGCACCAGAACCAATAAGCCGAAAGCCACGACATCCTTGTACTGGTCGCCGAAGATATCGGCGCCAAAGGCTTCCGCCACCCCGAGCACCAGCCCGCCGAGCATGGCGCCCGGGATGCTGCCGATCCCGCCCAGTACCGCGGCGGTGAAGGCCTTGAGGCCGACGAGGAAACCGGCGTTCGGGTTGATCACGCCGTATTGCATGCTCAGCAGCACGGCCGCGACGGCCGCCAGCGCAGCACCGATGACGAAGGTCAGGGCGATGATGTTGTTGGTGTTGATGCCCAGCAGGTTGGCCATCTTGATGTCTTCGGCGCAGGCGCGGCAGGCGCGGCCCAGGCGAGAGCGGGAGATGAACAGCGTGAGGCCGAGCATGGCGATCAGGGTCACCACGAACACCACGATTTGCATGTAGGAAATCAGCACTTCATGTGCGCCACCTGGGCCGAAGGCGAAGTTGCCCGGAATCAGGTTGGGGATTGCTTTGTCCTTGGAGTCTTGCGCCAGCAGAACCGTGTTCTGCAGGAAGATCGACATACCGATCGCGGAAATCAGCGGGATCAGACGGTTGCTGCCGCGCAACGGGCGGTAGGCAATGCGTTCGATGCTGTAACCGTAGGAGCTGGTGACGACGATGCTGGCGATGAACGCCACGGTCATCAACAGCGGGACGCTTTCGAGTCCCATCATGGTCAGCCCGGCGATGGCGATGAACGCCACGTAGGAACCGATCATGTACACCTCGCCGTGGGCGAAGTTGATCATTCCAATGATGCCGTAGACCATCGTGTAGCCGATGGCGATCAGGGCATACATGCTGCCAACGTTCAAGCCGTTAACCAGCTGTTGGAAGAAGTGATAGATGTCAGGCATTACAGCGCTCCTAAAAACCTGATACGCATTTCACTGGTGGAGTCATTTTCCCGCCCGGTCCCGTGGATCTTTATCCACTTCGAATCCGGGTTTTGCCAGCGAACCGCTGATGACGGTTTTGAGATTTTCAGGTGGGGAGACTGGCGGATCACGCCAGCGCGGCCCAATACATTCGTAAAACAAAGCCCACGGCACGCCGTGGGCTTTATTGGCAGTCAGTCAGGCAGGGCCTTACTGAGGCGACACTTCGGTTTTAGGTTTGCCTTCGTGCCATTCGTAAACCACGAATTTGAAGTCCTTCAGGTCGCCCTTGTCGTCGAAGCTCAGGTCACCGGTAGGCGTCTTGAAGGTGCCTTTGTGGATGGCTTCAGCCACCTTGGCAGCATCTTCGGACTTGGCAGCCTTGATACCTTCGGCAATTACTTCAACTGCCGAGTAGGACGGGAACACGAACGGACCGCTCGGGTCTTCTTTCTTGGCCTTGAATGCATCGGCCAGGGCCACGTTGGCCGGATCCTGGTCGAAGGATTTCGGCAGGGTCACCAGCAGGCCTTCGGCAGCGCTCTTGGCGATCTGGGTGATCGAGTCGTTACCCACGCCTTCCGGACCCATGAACTTGGCTTTCAGGCCTTTTTCCTGGGCTTGACGCAGGATCAGACCCAGCTCCGGGTGGTAGCCGCCGTAGTAGACGAAGTCGACGTTGGCTTGCTTGAGCTTGGCGATGATCGCGGAGAAGTCTTTGTCGCCGGCGTTGATGCCTTCGAACACGGCAACCTTGGTGCCTTTCTTCTCGAGAGTGGATTTGACGGCGGTGGCGATGCCTTCACCGTACTGCTGCTTGTCGTGCAGCACGCCGACGATTTTCGGCTTCACGTGATCGGCGATGTAGTTACCGGCGGCAGGGCCCTGGGCGCTGTCCAGACCGATGGTACGGAAGATCATTTTGTAACCACGAGCGGTGATGTCCGGGCTGGTGGCAGCCGGGGTGATCATGATCACGCCTTCGTCTTCGTAGATGTCCGAAGCAGGCTGGGTGGAGCTGGAGCACAGGTGACCGACCACGAACTTGACGCCGTCGTTGACGACCTTGTTCGCTACTGCTACCGCTTGTTTTGGATCGCAAGCGTCATCGTATTCAACGGCTTCGAGCTTCTTGCCGTCGACGCCGCCTTTGGCGTTGATCTGTTCGATGGCCATTTTCGCGCCACTGAACTGCATGTCGCCGTACTGGGCTACTGGACCGGTTTTAGGGCCGGCGATACCGATCTTGATGGTGTCAGCTGCGAACGAATGGCTGGCAACCCCGGCCAGAACCATAGCGGCAAACAGTTTGGAAATCTGCTTAGTAGCCTTAGTCATAGTGCTCCACTCTTACTGTTGTATTTTTTTAGAGTCCTGACGCCGTAGCAGCAGAACCGGGACAGATATCTAGGCGATACCCTCCGGAAAAGCCCCCGGCAACTGTACCGGTACAGTGTAGAGCGCCGGTTGTTGGCCTGGGAAGCTGGCGCCAGGGGGCAAAACCTGAGGGTGTCGCTTAAATGAAAGAAAAAGACAGAATTGCGGCGGGACGTTCAGAGGGCTTATACCCCAATCATCAGCATTCCTTGGCGTTCCTGCTCTTTTCGTTCGGTACGGCCTTTTGCAACCGGGTTTTTCTGCCGGATCACCGACGTTATCATTCGCGCCGATTTCTTTTCCGGACAGTCCCATGAATCAAGAACCTAGCACCCTCTATGCCAAGCTGCTTGGTGAAACCGCATCTATTACCTGGAAAGAGCTGGAGCGCTTCTACGCCCAAGGTGCCCTATTGTGGGTCGACGCCAGCCTGGATTTGATCGCGGTCGCCGAGGCCGTGGCGTCGGATCAGGGCGAGAAAGTCGCTGCCTGGCTGGCCGAAGACAAGGTCGCCAAGCTGTCTGAAACGCGGGCGCTGGATATTTTCGAACGCGATCCCGAGATGTGGGCGGTGGTGGTCCGGCCGTGGATCCTGGTCCAGGAAAGGGCAGCGGCCTGACGGGTTGCACCTTGTTGGTGCGAGTGCCGGCCGGCAAAAAGTGTGTAGCGGAGTAGCGTGATGGCACGTTGCCGTAGAGAAATGCCACAAGCGTGGGTGGCATAACGGTGACGTAAACGTAACGGGCACAGTTTAGTAAGCAGCCTAACGGCTGCTTAATTGTTTCGGGATGTTGGAAAGACTGAAGTTTTCAGTGAATTTCAGGGCCTCATCGCTGGCTTGCCAGCGATGAGGGCGACCCGGTCCCGGATCAGACCGAATAAGACTTGCCGGTATGGTTATTGAGGGAAATAACCTTGGTCTTGCCGATCCGGTGACGGTAGATCTCGCGCAGGTACTTGATCGACTTTTTCACGCAATCGCGCGACAGGCGAATGTCATTGATCGAGACAAACTTCTCTTTGTCGTTGATCAACTCGCGGTACTTCTTCTCGTACATCGGCTTGATCGCGTACCAGTTGGTATCGAGGATCTTCGCCGGGTTTTCGAATTCGTTGAGCAGGTCGTCGATGCGGTCTTCGTCGAACTCTTCCTGAATGATGAAATCGAGGATCGAGTTGTCCAGGGTCTCGTCGAAACGGTACGGGGTCTTGGCGAAGCAACGCTTGATGAATGCCACGATCAGCGTCAGGAAGTCGTCCGACAGGCACGGGCTCTTGGCGATCAGGGTGGTCAGCGACAGGTTGGCCGAGGCGCCGATCACCAGCGCGTAGCGCTTGAGCGTGGTGTTGGGGAACAGGCTGTTGAGGTGGGTCTTCAACCGGTTCAGGTCCATGTACGACAGCTTGTAGTCTTTTGGCAGCGAAACGATCGAGACCACCGACGAGCAGTTCTTGAAGAAGTGCAGGTCGTGCAGCGCAGCCGCGTCGTAGCCGGAGTTCTTGTATTGCTCCAGCGACGCACGATAACGCTTGGATTCGATCGGCAGCAGGCTGATGCCTTCGATGGCCTGGGTCACCTTGTTGAAGTGCGGCAGGTCGATCGAGCGGAAGAACAGGTCGTCGATGTTCAGGCGCTGCGGCTCTTTGTCGAACACCTTGAACTTGTCGCTGCTCGGCGGCGGGGTTTCCGGCACTACCGATTCTGCATAGGCAATCGCCACCGGGCCGGCCAGACTCATGAACAGGTCGTTGGCGTCCAGGCGAATGGTCTCGCCGATGTCGATGCCGGCGCGACGGAAATAGTTCTGGTCGTAGTCGGTCGTGACTGCCTGGGCCGTCAGAATGTTGAAGATCTGTTGTGAGATGTACTGGTTGGCGTGCTTTTCCATCGCATTGACATCAATGTTCTGGATGTTGCCGTCATCGCTCTCTTCGGCGTAACGCATGATGTCGTTGGAGATCAGCATCATCGCGTTCCATGGGCGGATACGGCCCATGACGCTGGCTTCGCTGCTGTCTTCGTTGGCGAAGTTGTACGAGAAATCCCATTCTTCCGAGAGGTATTTGCACAGCAGCCGGCCGGCGTTGATGTGCAGCGCCTCAGACATTTCGCTGCGGTGGTCGGAAATGTTCGGCAGCACGCAGATGCCGCTGGTGAAGATCGGTTCGAACACGAAGGAATGACCGCTCTTGCCGTCATGCTCGTCCATCGGCTTGGTGTCGAACGTCTTGTTCATGTACGAGTGCTGCTGGGCCAGGCCGAATTCCGAGGCCATGCCCGAACCGGTACCGCCGCCGGCACTGAAGATCGAGAAATACAGGCGCGACTGGTTGGCCTTGATGCCGCAGCTGTCGATCAGGTACGAGTGGATCATTTTCCAGTCAGGGCTGGAGAAGCGCTGGGTGTCCTTGTTCAGGATGATCTTCGCCAGGTACTGGCCGAGGATCGGCGCGTTACCGGCGCCACCGGCGTGGACTTCCGACAAGTCCATGATCTTCATCTTGCTGTAGTCGCGCAGGAAACCGCTTTTTTCGCCCTTGCGCGAGAAACGGATGCGTCCGGCGATGTCCTTGTCGAGGTCGCCGAGCATCACCAGCGGTTCCACCAGGAACACCGGTTTGCTGCCCTTGTTCGGGCCGATCCGCAGGTTGGTCTTGATCCACTGGGCCGGGCTGTAGCCCTTGTCGGCCAGGCGACGATCGCTCGATGGACGATCCTCGTTGTTGAATTCGTTGAGGTAGAACTTGCGCGCGTTGTACACCAGCTCCGCCACGTCGAGGGCGATGTTGGAGCCGCAGCGACCGAGGCCGATCAGGCACACCGACGGGAATTCCTGGTCGTTGTGCTGTTCGTTGTCGCCTTCCAGGTGCGGCGGGCGCGGGAACACCAGGTCACGCAGGCCATCGAGGTTGTCGAGGATGCGGTCGGTATTGGTTTCGGTGAAGTACAGGTATTGCTGGGTGCCCAGCGGGCGCGAGGGTGGCAATGGCTTCATCGGGGCAGGGCTGTTCGCCGCAGGGCTCAGAGTCAGATCGGATACCGCAGTGGCCGGATTGTTTTTAGAAGTCATTGTGCGCCATATACCTGGACTGGTTGGATCAACGACCGCTGTCGTCGAGCCTCACGGAATGGGAATCTCGCGTCTTTTTTCTGCGCGTGTTTTGCCCGTGCGTCAGGGACTTTGCCTGAGTGCCGCGCGGGGGAATCCTTTCCTGATCGATGATGGATCGGCCATTATTCGGCGATCTTTAATCAAAAGGAGGCTAAATGATGTCAACGCGACCTTCGTTGGGGTTTGCCGGAATCGGCCTGATGGGCCTGCCGATGTGCCGCCGCTTGCTGGCCGCCGGTTATCCGCTGACCGTGTGGAACCGCAACCCGGCCAAGTGCGCGCCGCTGGTCGAGGCCGGCGCCCGGCAGGTGGCGACCCCTGCTGAACTCTGTGAACAGGCTGACGTGGTGATGCTGTGCCTGGCGGACACGGCGGTGGTGCGCGAGGTGGTGTTCGGCCCGGCCGGCGTGGCGGAAGGGGCGAAACCCGGTCAGTTGCTGGTGGATTTTTCCAGCCTCGAACCGACGGCGACCCGTGAAATGGCGGCCGAGCTGGCCGACAAGACAGGCATGGCCTGGCTCGACTCGCCCGTCTCTGGCGGTGTTGTCGGGGCCGAAGCCGGAAGTCTGGCGATCATGGTCGGCGGTGATGCAGCGGATCTTGATCGCGTACGCCCGGTGTTGCTCGAACTCGGGCAGCGCGTTACGCACATGGGCGGCGTCGGCGCCGGTCAGGTGACCAAGGCCTGCAATCAGATGATCGTCGCCTGCAACGCCTTGGTAATCGCCGAAGTGGTGGCGCTGGCCGAGCAGGCCGGAGTCGATGCCAGCCTGATCGCCGAGGCGCTGTCCGGAGGTTTTGCCGATTCCAGACCGTTGCAGATCCTCGCTCCGCAAATGGCCGAAAGCTGTTTCGAGCCGGTGAAGTGGCACGTGCGCACGCTGCTCAAGGATCTGGATACCGCGGTGAAGTTTTCCCGGGAAACCGGTTCGGCCACGCCGATCAGCGGATTGGCCGCACAACTGATGCGCCTGCATGGGGCGCAGGGCTTTTTGCAGAAGGATCCAGCGACACTGGTGCAAATGTACCGCGCGCCAAAATCAGCGGATTGACCGTGTGCGCGTGTTTGCGCTGGTTGATTTCCTCCAGCACCGGGCGCAGTTCGGCCAGTGGCACCGGGCGGCTGAGCAGGTAACCCTGAATGAAGTCGCAGCCCGAGCGCTCCAGGAATTCGTATTGCTCCAGGCTTTCGACGCCTTCGGTGACCACCTGCAAGTGCAGGGTATGCGCCATGACGATGATCGCCTGGACGATCTCCATGTCGGCGCTGGCCTTGGGGATGTCGAGGATGAACGAACGGTCGACTTTCAGGGTGTTGAGTGGCAGGCGTTTGAGATAGGCGAGCGACGAATAGCCGGTGCCGAAGTCGTCGATCGACAGTGACACGCCGAGGGCGCGGATCTGCCGCAACAACACCAGCGTGTTGGCGATGTTGCCCATCAAGGCGTTTTCGGTGACTTCCAGTTCCAGCCGTTCCGGGGCGACCCCCGCGCTGCGCAAGGCGTGCTCGATTTCATTGGCCAGTTCCTCCCGGGCCAGATTCAGCGGTGAGCAGTTCCAGGCGATCTTCAAGTCTTCGCAACCATGGCGCGACAGTTCACCGAGGTCTTCACAAGCCTTGCGCAGAACCCAGTTGTCCAGCTCGGCAATCAGCCCGTTGTTTTCGGCGATGGCGATGAATCGATCCGGGGTGAGCAGGCCGTGCACCGGGTGCTGCCAGCGGATCAGCGCTTCGAGCTTGGTGACCTTGCCGGTCTTGAGTTCGAAGATCGGCTGGTAATACAGCAGCAGACCGTTCTCCTGACGCAGGGCATGGCGCAGTTCCTCTTCCAGTTGCAGTTCGAGGCTGGCGCGATTCTTCAGGTTGGAATCGAAGAAGTGTACGCCGTTGCGCCCGGCGCCCTTGGACTGGTACAGCGCCAGATCCGCATGCTTGAGCAGTTCATCGCAGGTGGTGCCGTCCTCTGGGAACAGGCTGATGCCGATGCTGGTGGTCATCACCATGCGTCGTCCGGCGAGCTCAATCGGCTCTTTCATCTTGAGCATGATGCGCTGGGCCAGGTTGCGCGCTTCCTCGCGGTCGCGCAGACCGATGAGGATGCAGAACTCGTCGCCGCCGAACCGCGCGACCACGTCTTCATGGCTGCGCACCGAACCCTTGATGTGCTGGGCGATAACCTTGAGCAGTTCATCGCCGGCGTCATGGCCGAGGCTGTCGTTGATGCGTTTGAAATGGTCGATGTCGAGAAACATCACCGCGAGCATGCCGCCTTCGCTGGATTTCTGGCTGAGTTTTTCAGCGAAGATCTGATTGAAGCCGCGCCGGTTGATCAGATTGGTCAGGGCGTCGTAATTGGCCACGTGTTGCAGCGACATGCGCGCCTGATCGAGCTGGCTGAGCAGGGCGTTGACCCGGCGCAGATCGTGCTCCTTGTTCTGCAGCTTCTTGTCGGCCAATGCGGCGCTGATGGCGCTGCCGAGAATCAGCAATGTGATCAGCGCAACAGTCAGGCCCAGTTGCAGGTGACCGGTTTGCGACGCCAATGTCGGCGATTGCCCCTCGGGCAGCACCAGTTGCAGCGCCGCCATGCCGGTGAAATGCATGCTGAGGATGCCCGCACCGAGAATCAGCGCCGCCACGTACTTGAGCATCTGGATGTGCAGGCCGCTGCCTTCGCGCAAGTAACCGGCCACCCGCAGTGCGGCGAAGCTGGCGCCGATGGCGATCACGATCGATGACACGAACAGGATGGGCTCGTAGTAAGCCGTGGCGGCGGATTCGATGGCGGCCATGCCGACGTAGTGCATGCCGGCGATGCCCAGGCCGATGACGATAGCGGTCTTGAGGTATTGCAGCAGGCTCGGCTGTGGATGGCTGAGGGTGTGCATGGCCAGCCAGGACGCCAGTAACGCGATCACCAGGGAAAACAGGGTCACGGGCAGGTCGTAATGGATGTCGATCGGCGCCTGGAACGCCAGCATGCTGATGAAGTGCATGGCCCAGATGCCGCCGGCCAGGCAGGTTGCGCCGATCCAGCGCCACAGGCGTTGCGAACCGGGCTCTTCAGCGTGGACGACCCGCTCGGCCATGTCTAGGGTGGCGAAACTCGCGGCGCAGGCGACCAGGTAAGCCACCAGCACCAACAGGGGATTGTGAGTGCAATTGAGGATGACCTGCCCGCTCTCCGGCTGCTCGGCAACAAATTGCAAACCAAGCCACTCCATAGCATGCCCCGTCTCTGAGTACGTCCTTACTGCGTCATCAACGCAGGCGAATGTTTGCAGTATAGAGGCGGTTTTTGGCGTGCAAGCGGTAGTGGCACATTGGCGCTAATGATTTTGGCATGAGCGTCATAGCGTTTGGCGCTAAGCGTTGAAACGCCTGAACTCAGGCGACTTCGTTCCAGTGCGGTTGCAGCGGCGGCAGGCCGAAACGGGCGCGCGCCTTGTCGCAGTCGGTGTTCTGTTCGCCGTTTTCCCACGACGCTTCGAACTCGCGGCAGGGGCTGGAACGCTTGTCGTAGATCGTGCAAGCCACCGACTTTCCGACTTCGCCCTCCAACGCAGTGCAGCGCGGCGCCTTGCGGTCGGTGCCGATCATCGCGACACGGCTGGGCGTGATCTGGGTGACCAGTTCATCGGGTACGGTCCCGCCGGAGGATGCGCATTCACCCCAGAAAAAAGAAACACGAAAATGGGAACAGCAGGCACCGCAATTCAGACACGGACTGACTTCGGACATGGGCGGGGGTATCAAAGGGATTGATCGGCAGGATCCGGACGGATCCGGCGGCCATTCTAGGCTTTGCCACGGCGTTGGGAAGGGGGGCGAGAAAGTATTTTTTCATTGCCGGATTTTTCCGCAAAACCCCCGGTTTTAGGGGGATTCGAAGCATTTCAAGGGCTTACGTTTCGTTACACGGCCATGGCCCGTCATCAGGCTGACGAATGATCACAGACAGCCCCGACGAGCGTGACTAGATTGCAGGTTCCGGGCTCGGATGCGTTGGCAGTGAAGCCCTAATAACAATAAAGAGACGGACCCATGCAGAACTCGACCCAAGCGGCGAATGCCTGGCGCATTCTGTTCCTGCTGTTCCTCGCCAACCTGTTCAACTTCTTCGATCGCACCATCCCGGCGATCATCATCGAACCGATCCGCATGGAATGGCACCTCAGCGACTTTCAGCTGGGGATTGTCGGCACTGCGTTCACCATCGTTTATGCCATTGCCGGCCTGCCGCTGGGGCGCATGGCCGACACCGGTTCGCGCAGCAAGCTGATGGGCTGGGGCCTGGCGACCTGGAGCGCGCTGACGGCGGTCAACGGTCTGGTCGGCAGTTTCTGGAGTTTCCTGCTGGTGCGCATGGGCATCGGCATCGGTGAAGCGAGTTACGCACCCGCCGCCAACTCGCTGATCGGCGACCTGTTCCCCGCTCACCGCCGGGCCCGGGCCATGGGCATTTTCATGCTCGGCCTGCCGTTGGGGCTGCTGCTGGCCTTCTTCACCATCGGCTGGATGGTCAAGGCGTTCGACAGCTGGCGCGCGCCGTTCTTCATCGCCGCCGTACCGGGGCTGCTGCTGGCGGTGTTCATGTTCTTCATCAAGGAACCCAAACGTGGCGCGGCGGAAACCGTGCAGGTGTCGCAGGAGAAAGTCGACAAGCCGATCCGCCGGATTCTCGCCGTGCCGACCTTCCTGTGGCTGGTGATGGCAGGGCTGTGCTTCAACTTTGCGACCTACGCCTGCAATTCTTTTCTGGTGCCGATGCTCCAGCGTTATTTCCTGATGCCGTTGCAGGAAGCGGCGGTGGCGACCGGGGTGATCGTCGGGGTAACCGGATTGATCGGCTTAACCCTCGGTGGCTGGATTGCCGACAAGATTCACCAGCGGGTGGCCAACGGCCGACTGCTGTTTGCCGCGTTCAGTCTGGTCATCTCGACCCTGTGCACGGCGTGGGCACTGCATGCCGGGCGCATCGAGATCGGGGTGTTCGTCGCGGTGTTCAGCGTAGGGTGGCTGTTCGCCTACAACTTCTACACCTGCGTGTACACGGCGATTCAGGACGTGGTCGAGCCACGCCTGCGGGCCACGGCGATGGCGCTGTTCTTTGCCGGGTTGTATTTGCTCGGTGGCGGTCTGGGGCCTGTGGTGGTCGGCGGTTTGTCGGATTACTTCGCGAAATCGGCGATGGTCGCGGCAGGCGCCGAGCAGATGACCGAGGCGTTCAAGGCCGTCGGCCTGCATGATGCGATGTACCTGATCCCGGTGGCGTTGTTCCTGACCATGGTGTTCCTGTTCCTCGCCTCACGCTGTTTTGTGCGGGATGCGAAGCGGATGAAGGAGGGGCTGGTGGCGGTGGTTGAGCCGCAGAGTCAGGCCGTTACCGCTTGATGACCTGCATCGCCTGATCGTTCCCACGCTCCGCGTGGGAATGCAGCCCGGGACGCTCTGCGTCGCATTCGAGAGCTGGAACGCGGAGCGTCCCTTGAGGCATTCCCACGCGGAGCGTGGGAACGATCGGCGGGGGGACAGGCAAACAAAAAGGCCCGCATCACTGCGGGCCTTTTCGTTTTTGGCGATGGAGCAGGGCGGTTTAGCCTGCCACCAATACCCGGATCGCTTCCAGTCGCAGTGCTGCCTTGTCGAGCATCGCCAGACCTTGTTCGCGCTGCTTGCGCAGGGCGTCCAGTTCGCTGTCGCGTACAGTCGGGTTGACCGCCTGCAATGCGGTCAGGCGTGCCAGTTCTTCGTCGGTGTCGGCTGCCAGACGGCGGCGGGCCTCGGCCACGCGCTCGGCGTGGCGCGGGGTGACCTTGTCTTCACCGGCGTTGATCCGTGGCGTCAGCTGATCGCGCTGGGCCTGGATGAACTTGTTGGCGCTGGCGCGCGGCACGCTTTCCAGTTGGTCGTTGAGGGTTTCGAACGCCACGCGCGACGACAGGTCGTTGCCGTTGGCATCGAGCAGGCAGCGCAGGGCGGCCGGCGGCAGGTAACGGCCCAGTTGCAGCGAGCGCGGGGCAACCACTTCGCTGACATAGAGCAATTCCAGCAGCACGGTGCCCGGCTTGAGCGCCTTGTTCTTGATCAGCGCGACGGCGGTGTTGCCCATCGAACCGGACAGCACCAGATCCATGCCGCCCTGCACCATCGGGTGTTCCCAGGTGATGAACTGCATGTCCTCGCGTGACAGCGCCTGGTTGCGGTCGTAGGTGATGGTCACGCCTTCGTCGTCGCCCAGCGGGAAGCTGGCGTCGAGCATCTTCTCGCTCGGCTTGAGGATCAGGGCGTTTTCCGAATGGTCTTCGCTGTCGATGCCGAACGCGTCGAACAGGGTTTCCATGTAGATCGGCAGGGCGAACTGATCGTCCTGTTCGAGGATGTCCTCGACCAGCGCTTCACCTTCGCCGGCGCCGCCGGAGTTGAGTTCCAGCAGACGGTCGCGACCGGTGTGCAGCTCGGCTTCCAGACGCTCGCGCTCGGTGCGCGCCTCGTCGATCAGCGCTTGCCACTCGCCGTCGTCGGCTTCTTCGAGCAGCGGCAGCAGGCGCGGACCGAACTGATGTTGCAAGGCGTTGCCGGTCGGGCAGGTGTTGAGGAACGCGTTCAGCGCTTCGTGGTACCACTGGAACAGGCGCTCTTGCGGGCTGGTTTCCAGGTACGGCACGTGCAGTTCGATGATGTGCTTCTGGCCGATCCGGTCGAGACGACCGATCCGCTGCTCCAGCAGATCCGGGTGCGACGGCAGATCGAACAGCACCAGATGGTGGGCGAACTGGAAGTTGCGACCTTCACTGCCGATTTCCGAGCAGATCAGCACCTGCGCGCCGAACTCTTCGTCGGCGAAGTAGGCGGCGGCGCGGTCACGCTCGAGGATGTTCATGCCTTCGTGGAACACCGTGGCCGGGATCCCGGAGCGCACGCGCAGGGCGTCTTCCAGGTCCATCGCGGTTTCGGCGTGGGCGCAGATCACCAGCACTTTGGTGCGCTTGAGCATTTTCAGCTGGTCGATCAGCCACTCGACGCGCGGGTCGAATTTCCACCAGCGTTCTTCTTCGCTGGCGTCCGGCTGGGCCTGGAAGCTGACTTCCGGGTACAGCTCGGCGTGTTCGCCCAGCGGCAGTTCGAGGTATTCGTCCGGGCACGGCAGCGGGTACGGGTGCAGTTTGCGCTCCGGGAAACCCTGCACGGCGGCGCGGGTGTTACGGAACAGCACGCGGCCGGTGCCGTGGCGGTCGAGCAGTTCACGCACGAGGCGGGCGCTGGCTTCGGTGTCGCCATCGTTGACGGCGGTGAGCAGGGCTTCACCTTCGTTGCCGAGGAAACCGTGGATAGTCTTGTGCGCGGCCGGCGACAGGCGACCCTTGTCCAGCAGCTCCTGAACGGCTTCGGCCACCGGGCGATAGTTTTCGCTCTCGGCGCGGAAGGCGGCCAGGTCATGGAAACGGTTCGGGTCGAGCAGGCGCAGACGGGCGAAGTGGCTGTCCTGACCGAGTTGTTCGGGGGTGGCGGTGAGCAGCAGCACGCCGGGAATGACTTCGGCCAGCTGTTCAACCAGCGAGTATTCCGGGCTGACTTTCTCTTCGTGCCACACCAGGTGGTGGGCTTCGTCGACCACCATCAGGTCCCAACCGGCAGCGAACAGCGCGTCTTGCGCCTTTTCGTCGTCGACCAGCCACTCCAGCGCCACCAGGGCCAGCTGGGTGTCTTCGAACGGGTTGGTGGCATCGCTTTCGATGAAGCGTTCTTCGTCGAACAGCGCAACCTGCAGGTTGAAGCGGCGGCGCATTTCCACCAGCCATTGGTGCTGGAGGTTTTCCGGTACGAGGATCAGCACGCGGTTGGCGCGGCCCGACAGCAGCTGGCGATGGATCACCAGGCCGGCTTCGATGGTCTTGCCCAGACCCACTTCGTCCGCCAGCAATACGCGCGGCGCGATACGGTCGGCGACTTCACGGGCAATGTGCAACTGGTGGGCGATCGGTTGTGCACGCACGCCGCCCAGGCCCCACAGCGCGGACTGCAACTGGCGGCTGGTGTGTTCCAGGGTGTGATAGCGCAGGGAGAACCAGGCCAGCGGGTCGATCTGGCCGGCGAACAGACGGTCGCTGGCCAGACGGAACTGAATGAAGTTCGACAGCTGGGTTTCCGGCAGGGTGACCGCTTCGTTCTGCGCGTTGAGGCCGTGATAGACCATCAGGCCGTCGACGTCGTCGACTTGCTGGACAGTCATCTTCCAGCCTTCGAAGTGAGTGATCGAGTCGCCGGGCGAGAACCGCACGCGGGTGAGGGGCGCATTCCGTAGCGCGTACTGGCGAGTCTCGCCAGTGGCCGGGTAAAGCACGGTCAACAAGCGGCCGTCCTGTGCCAGAACGGTGCCTAAACCAAGCTCTGCTTCGCTGTCACTGATCCAGCGTTGCCCCGGTTGATACTGCTGCGCCATGCTGCCTGACTCCCACCTTGAAAAAGCGGGCTATCTTAACGGAATGAGGGCCCGAGGCCAAAGGATAAGGAGCCTCGGCCCGGCTTTTAACCGCAATCGGCCAATTGCAGGGAAGATTAGGTCATGCATCGGTTTTACGGGATGTTGCGGCACCCTTGAGTGCCAAACCGGTCACAAGTTTGCGACCGATGGCTCAAGGCACCCCTGGCGCCGCCGATAACCTGCTGACAGGAGACCCTCATATGCTGCCACCGATGCTCCCCCTGAGCGCCGTGCCGATCACCTCCCAACAGGATCCGATCCGCCAGCGACCGGATATTCCCCCTGTGGTGCCGGTGCAGGAAAGCTCCAACGAAAGCACCATCGACCTGCAAAAACGCGACCCGGAAGAGGACGGCTATCTGCTGCGCGAAGAGCAGCGCCGCCAGCAGGAACGTGATCGCCGGCGCCGTGAAGCCGACGACGACCCCGAAGCGCACCTCGCCGTGCCCGGCACCGAACTGAATGCCGACAACACCGTGCCGGTGGCGCCGTTGATGGAGGATCAGCCGCGTCAGGGGCTTTGGGTCGACATCGAAATCTGAGGCTGGACGGCCAGTTCCGTCAGGTTCTCCAGCAACACGTCGATCTCTTCTTGCGTGTTCAAGTAGCTCACCGCCACCCGCGCAATATTCGTCAGCCCGCGCGCCTGCATGTCCAGCGGCGTGTAGGCCACGCCATTGGCGCCGATGTTGATTCGCCGTTCGGCCAACGTCTGCTTGAGCGCCACGCTGTCCCAGCCTTCAAGCGTGAAGGCGATCAGCCCGGATTGTTGATTCGCCGTTCCGAGATCCCGCAGCGTCAGGCCGGGAATCGCCTTCAGGCGTTGGCGCAATCCGTTGCTCAATTGTTCGATGCGCTGGCGAACGGGAATCGCGCCGAGGCGGTTGTACTCCTCCAGTGCATTGGCCAGCCCGGCCAGCAGCGCCAGTGACACTTCACTGGTTTCAAAGCGGCGCGCGTCGTCGCGCAGGGTAAAGCGCTTGCCGTCCCATGGCGCCGACAACACATCGCGTTGCACGGGGAGCAGCCGTTGCAAAAAATGCGGCCGGATGTACATCAGCGCCGTGCCGCGCGGCCCGCGCAGGAACTTGCGACCCGCACCCTTGAGCACATCGCACTGTAAGGCCTGAACATCGCAGGGCAACTGCCCCAGCGCCTGACCGGCGTCGATGAAATAAGGAATGCCGTGGCGCCGCGCCACGCTGCCGATCTGCGCGGCGGGGTTGATCAGGCCACCGTTGGCCGGCAGCCAGGTCAGGGCGATCAGGCGTACCTGGCCGTCGATCATCTGCGCCAGGGCTTGCGGGTCGACCGCGCCGTGGGCGTCACAAGGAATCACTTCGAGCCGCGCGCCGGCCTTCACCGCTTCGGCCATGCACGCTAGGTTGCCGGCCCATTCATGGCGACCCACCAGAATCCGCTCACCGAGCTGCCACGGCCCCAGCGCGTTGAACGCCTGGCTCCAGGCTGCCGAGCCGCTGCTGGCGAAGGCGATGTCCTCGGGCTGGGCGTTGAGCAGGGCGGCGGCCGCGTTGCGCGCGCGTTCCTGTACCCGGTTGTCTGCCGCTTCCATCGGCCCGCCGAGTGCTTCGTGTTGCAACTGTTCGATCACTGCAACGAGGGTGGCTTGGCTCGGCAACGAGGCGCCGGCGTGGTTGAAGTGGATCACCTGAGCGCAGCCGGGCGTGGCGGCGCGCAGGCGCGAGAGGTCGTCGAGGTTCACGGCTTGAGCTCGAAGATCGCGTCGATTTCCACCGCGACGCCGGCCGGCAGACTCGACACGCCGACTGCGGTGCGCACGTGTCGGCCCTTGTCGCCGAGGGCGTTGACCAGCAGGTTCGACGCGCCGTTGGCGACAAAGCCCTGAGCTTTGAATTCCGGTGTGGCGGCCACGAAAACTCCGAGGCGCAGGATGCGCACCAGTTTCGACAGGTCATCGCCCAGTGCATGGCTCAACAGGGCGAGCAGGCCCAGGGCAGCCAGTTCAGCGGCGTTGGCCCCTTCTTCGTCGGAGATCGCTTCGCCCAGTCGCCCGATGAACGCAGGTTTGCCGTCGAGCAATGGAATCTGCCCGGAGATGAACAACTGATTCTGGCTGACCACATGGTTGACGTAATTGGCGATCGGCTGGCTCGGTTCGGGCAGGCGCAGGCCGAGTTGTTGAACGCGTTGGCTGAGGGAATCGGTCATGGGAAGTCCTCCTGAGTGAGGGCTTCAGCATGTTGGTCAGAGCGAAGGGCGACAAACGGATAGATTTAATCCGACGCATCCAAAAAACTCATGCGTTCGCGGTTTCCTCCAGCCACTGGCAGAAACTTTGCGCCGCCGATGTGGGCGGGCGTTGCGGGGTGACCAGCCAATAACCGATCTCGCCGAGCATCGGCGGCGTGTCGAAGGCCGGCACCAGCGCGCCTTCCTTGATCCGCCGTTCGATCATTCGCTGGCGACCCATGGCAATGCCCTGACCGGCGACGGCCGCTTCGACGACGATGTTGTAGTCGTGCAGCATGACGCCGGGCACATGAGCCAGATCGATGCCGCTGTGTTGCTGCCAGTCGATCCATTCGAACGGCTGGTGCGACTTGGCCATCAGCAAGGGCCCGTTGTTCACGCCTTTGGCCTTGAAGGCCGGGCTGCAGACTGGCGTCAGGGTTTCAGCCATGAACCGGCGGGCCTGGACTTTCGGCCAACCGCCCTTGCCGTAGCGGATCGCCAGATCCACCTCGCCCGCGTCGACATCGGCCAGTTGCACGGCGGGCAGCAGCTCGACATGGATGTTCGGGTATTTCGCGTTGAAGTCCGCCAGACGCGGTGCCAGCCACAGGGTTGCGAAAGAGGCGAGCAGACCGATGCGCAGGGTAGTGGGGCGTTCGCCGCGCAGGTCGTGGGTGGCGGCGGCAATCGCGGTGAGGGCCGGTTGGATTTGCAGGTAATACTGTTCGCCGGCGGGTGTCAGATCGATCGCCCGGGTGCGGCGCACGAACAGTCGCTGATCGAGGAATTCTTCGAGTTTGTGCACCTGATGGCTGATCGCGCTTTGGGTCACCGACAGCTCATCGGCAGCCTTGATGAAACTCAAATGGCGGGCCACGGCCTCAAAGGCGCGCAAGGCCATCAGCGGTGGCAGATCCTGATGCAGGGGCACGGCGCAGATCCTTCGGGTTCAGGGCGAGGCGCCGATTGTGCGGGCAAATCCGGTGGGCGGTACATGAATTGTTGTAGAGCGTTTAGGTCAGTGGCTGGTCAGCGCCTGCGTCAGGCCGCATTATTGGCGCAGTCCTGTCGGTGATCCGGCAGTTGTGATTCAGTCCAAGCGATGCACCGAACGCCATGAGCCAAGACGACAAGCTGATTGACCTCAACACCGAACGCGCCAAGCGGGTTCATGACCTCAACGAGAAGCGCCTGAATGAAGTTCGCCAGGCTTTCGAGCAGGCCATGCCTTTGGGTAAGCCGAAGAAAAAGCCGAAAAACAAACCGAAAAAGCGTTGATCTCCCCTGCATCCGTTGATGCAGGTCAGTTATTTCCCTTCCTTTCCTCCCCATGGTGACCGGCATTGATCCCGGTCAATTCCTGCGCCTGCCTGATTGGTTAACTTAGTTCCATCGCAGCAGAGCAGGGGCCAGGAGGCCAGTCATGTTTTTCGATAACGTGGTGTTTGCCGGGGTCCTGACTGTGGGGCTGATGGTTCTGTTTTTTGCAGGGTTTGGATTTTTTATCTGGAAGGATGCGAACAAGCGCAAGAAGCCTTGATTCTTCCGGGTTTGATGAGCACGCAAGGCATTTTGGGCAACTTCGGTTGCCCTTTTTTTTTGTGTCTTGGCGGCCTTTGGGCCGACCAAGTTGTGGTTCGTTTTGGGTGAATATCCGTTTTTTTGGTAACGGCTTCCTATGGTTCCGCCCTTACGGCGGCTCACTTTTTCAAACGCCAAAAAGTAAGCAAAAGGCTGGGCCCCTGCGTTCGGCGCCTCGCTGTGGCTCGGCGTTCCTTCGTTCCGGGATTCATCCGGGGGCATCGCCTACGGTTTGCTTCGCTGCACCTCCTCTCGATGCATGCGGCTGCGCCGCACGGTCGCTGCGCTCCCACCCCCGGATAAATCCCTCCACTCAGCCTTCCGATGGGGCTGGCACGTCAAAAGCTGTACTCGAGCTAACGCTCATCGTGTTGAGTGGTGGGAAGCCAAGGCAAAGGCAGGCTTTAGATGTTTGCTTTTTAAGACCTGAGTACACCTCGGTATCTCACGTCGGCGTACCTCTCCCAAACAACTCGGTCAGTCCCCTCTCCCTACGGGCGGTCCGACGTTTCGGGAGGGTTAGGGTGAGGGCGCTCTTGATCTTCAGCCCCTCTTTACCGCGCCCAACAAAAAAGGCGTGTTCCTTTCGAATCACGCCTTCTTCACTGCAGCGATCTATCAGCTACCCAGCGCCTTCGACGCCAGCCAGAACAGGCCGGCCGACAGGGCCACGGTGGCTGGCAGGGTCAGGACCCAGGCCAGCAGGATGGTTTTCACTGTGCCGCCTTGCAGGCCGCTTTTGTTGGCGACCATGGTGCCGGCCACGCCCGAGGAGAGGACGTGGGTGGTGGACACCGGCAGGCTGAAGATGTTGGCCAGGCCGATCAGGCTGGCGGTGGTGATCTGGGCCGACATGCCTTGCGAGTAGGTCATGCCTTGTTTGCCGATCTTCTCGCCGATGGTCAGTACCACGCGTTTCCAGCCGACCATGGTGCCCAGGCCCAAGGCCAGGGCGACCGCCAGAATCACCCAGAACGGGGCGTATTCGGTGGTGGTGGTCAGGTCTTTGCGCAGTTTGTCCAGGTCGGCTTTTTCACGCGGTGCGAGGCCTGGCAGTTTGCTGACTTTCTTCGCGGTGTCGTCCAGGCAGAGCAGGTAGCGACGCACTTCGATGCGGCTTTCAGCGGACAGCGAGTGGTAGTCCGCCACACCTTTTAGGGTGTCGAGCAGGGCGGCGATGGTCGGTTCGGTCTGTTGCGGGTTGCAACGGAATTTTTCCGGCAGGTCGCCTTCCACGCTTTTACCCAGGGCCAGGAATTCGCCCAGGGTGTCGGCGTTGCGCTTGTAGAACTGGCTCAGGTGCAGGGTCGCATCGCGAGTACGTTCGATCTGGTAAGTGGTGCTGTTCAGGTCGAGTACGAACTGCGCAGGCACGATACCGATCAGTACCAGCATGATCAGGCCGATACCTTTCTGGCCGTCGTTCGAGCCGTGGACGAAGCTCACGGCCATGGCCGAGATCACCAGGACCAGGCGGTTCCAGAACGGTGGGTGCTTCTTGTCGTCGATCTTGCGGCGCTGTTCCGGCGTCTTGTGCATCTTCGACAGCGGTCGCCACCATTTCAGGCCGATCAGCACCAGCGCGGCGATCAGGAAGCCGGCCATCGGCGAGAACACCAGCGAGGCGCCGATATCGATCGCTTTCTGCCAGTTGACGCCGTCAGCCAGTGGAATTTCGTTGATCAGGGCGTTGGCCAGGCCGACACCGAGGATCGAACCGATCAGCGTGTGCGAACTGGAGGCCGGGATACCGAAGTACCAGGTGCCCAGGTTCCAGGCGATCGCGGCGGCGAGCAGCGAGAACACCATTGCCAGACCATGGCCGGTGTTCACGTTGATCAACAGTTCTACCGGCAGCAGGTGCACGATGGCATACGCCACGCCAACGCCGCCCAGCAGTACGCCGAGGAAGTTGAACACGCCCGAGAAGAACACCGCCAGGTGAGGCGGCATCGCTTTGGTGTAGATAACAGTGGCTACCGCGTTAGCGGTGTCATGAAATCCATTGATGAACTCGAAGGCGAGGACAAATGTCAGGGCGAGCAGGAGGCTCACAAGCACCCAGGCATCCAGTCCGCTGAATAAATCGATCATGAAGGTTTTCTGACCCGGTCATAAGGGGGCGCGATTATGCCAGAAAAGACTGGAAATCGATCCCCTACCTGCTCATCGGTAAGCGTCTTCGCCAAATTAATTTGTATCAAGGTGCATTACCCAAGCTTTTTGAAGGGTTTTGCAAGGTGTTGATTCCATTGATAAAAATGCGAGACGCCGGCGGATTGGCCGGTTGTCGGGAGGGGGGTGAAACTTGTATGAAATATCTGAGAAACGCGTCTGACATGCTCCAGACCTGTGCAATACAGGGGAGTTGGCCGCTGCCCGCGGGTAGCGGGCGCGCAAGGCATCGTCAGTCCACCGTGCTTGTAACCCGGTGAGTACGCTTACCCTCGAAAGTCTCAAAGGAAGGCATCACGGCTCTTCGGCTTTGAGTTCCTCTTCCATTTTTTTCAGTTCTTGCTGGAAGACCTGATCCTGAACGGTAGGGCGTTTTCGCCAGGCTTTGCGTTCTGGTTCGGGCTGGGCGGCGTAGGTGGTGACTTCCCCGCCGTAAACTTCCTTGTAACGTTGTTCCTGGCGCTCAAGTTCCGCGCGCAGTTCGTCTTTCGTCACAGTGCTACCTGTATGAGTTGAGATAAATGTCTGGTGAAACGCACTGCAACGAATCATTTAACCGGTTCATCAACAAGCGCTTGCCCGGACAGGCAGCGTTGTTGTCGGGAAGACGGTCAGGACTTCCATGTTGCAGGCGGCTACGGCACCAGATTAAAACTGACGCAGCATCAGTTTCCTGTTTCAGCGAGCGCGCTGGCGGTGCATGAGTAATGAGCATCAGGCGCTGGCCGGGGCCGGCAGCGATGGACATCGCGCCAGCGGGTGGCACCGTCGGCAAATAAAAGCGCGGTGTCACTAAGGTGCATTATAGCGGCCGAATCGGGATTGCCTATCTTTGCCAAGTTAAAAACGGTTCTGAATGTGTGATTGTTTTGTGACGTGCAACTTTCATCAATAGTTGCATCGTCGTTGCGCAGTGTTTGATTTCTGGCGCCATTTAGTCGGACAACTAAGGCGCTTAAACCGCACCGGCGTTCCAAGTTCAAATCCGTTCCGCACCGCCTTAACGAGGAGACGAGGGCGATTGCGATTATCGGTCGACGGTTCGATAATCGCCCGGTGTTGGCGGTCTGTCGCTTGTGTATCCGCCAGCGAGCCGCTTGTATAGCCGTTGATCCGAACAAGAACAAGGACCCGACATGAACGATCAAATGCGCAATTCCTTCACCTCGGTAGCGCCGCCGATCGTCGCTTCGCCGGCCAAGCGTATCCAGGCCCTGACCGGCGATCCGGATTTCATGACCTCCCTGGCCCGTGGCCTCGCGGTGGTGCAGGCGTTTCAGGAGCGCAAGCGCCACCTGACCATCGCCCAGATCAGCCATCGCACGGAAATTCCCCGCGCCGCCGTGCGCCGTTGCCTGCACACGCTGATCAAGCTCGGCTACGCCACCACCGACGGGCGCACTTATTCGCTTCTGCCGAAAGTGCTGACGCTCGGTCACGCCTATCTGTCTTCGACGCCGCTGGCGGTCTCGGCCCAGCCGTACCTCGACCGCATGAGCGAGCAACTGCACGAGGCCTGCAACATGGCCACGCTGGAAGGCGACGACATTCTCTACATCGCCCGTTCGGCCACCACTCAGCGTCTGATTTCGGTGGACCTCTCGGTGGGCGGGCGTTTGCCGGCGTACTGCACGTCCATGGGGCGGATTCTGCTGGCGGCGCTGGACGACACCTCGCTGCGCGAATACCTCGACCACGCCGAACTGGTGGCCAAGACCAGCCGCACGATTCACACCCCTGACGCCTTGCTCGAATGCCTGCAGGAAGTGCGGCAGCAGGGCTGGTGCATCGTCGATCAGGAACTGGAGCAGGGCCTGCGTTCGATTGCCGTGCCGGTCTACGACGCTTCCGGCCAGGTAGTGGCCGCGCTCAACGTCAGCACCCACGCCGGTCGCGTCAGCCGCACCGAGCTGGAGCAGCGCTTTCTGCCGGGTCTGTTGAGCGCCAGCCGCGACCTCAGTGCGCAATTGTTTGCCTGATGAAGCTGTTCGATAAACGCACAGAGTTGCGTTTATCGAATTGACGCTAAAACCCCCGGATCATTAATGTCGCGGCAGCGTCATCCGGCGCGAATGTGAATGAGCCCGCCGGATTGTCGACTCTCATAATAATGACAAGAGGCAACTTCCCATGCGCACGTTCCCCGACTGTCGCCGCTCCCGTTCCTGTTGCCAGTATTAGCGCAACGCCTGATTTCTTCCTTATATAGTTGTGACCGTGCCGCTCTCTGGCCGGCCGCCGTTCGACTGCGTTTTCTTGCGTGGAATAAAAATAATGAACCAGCCTCAGTCCGCTGTAGGTCACTGCCTCGATGTGCAGTCCTTCATCAATGCCCAACCGATCTCGCGCTATCAATGGCGAGTGGTGATTCTGTGTTTCCTGATTGTGTTCCTCGATGGCCTCGACACCGCGGCCATGGGTTTTATTGCGCCGGCCCTGTCCCAGGACTGGGGCATCGACCGCGCCAGCCTCGGCCCGGTGATGAGCGCCGCGCTCATCGGTATGGTCTTCGGCGCGTTGGGCTCCGGGCCGTTGGCTGACCGCTTCGGGCGAAAAGTCGTACTGGTCGGCGCGGTGTTTCTGTTCGGTGCTTTCAGTCTGGCGTCGGCCTACGCCACCAATGTTGATCAACTGCTGGTGCTGCGTTTCCTGACCGGTCTGGGGCTGGGCGCCGGCATGCCGAACGCCACCACGCTGCTGTCGGAATACACCCCCGAGCGTAAAAAGTCGCTGCTGGTGACCAGCATGTTCTGCGGCTTCAACCTCGGCATGGCCGGAGGCGGATTCATCTCGGCCAAGTTGATCCCGGCATTCGGCTGGCACAGCCTGTTGCTGATCGGCGGGATCCTGCCGCTGATCCTCACCGTGGTGCTGCTGCTCTGGCTGCCGGAGTCGGCGCGTTATCTGGTGGTGCGCAATCGCGGCACCGACAAGGTGCGCAAGACCCTCGCACCCATTGATCCTGCCATCGTCGCGCAGGCCGCGAGTTTCAGCGTGCCGGAACAGAAAACCGTCAAAGCGCGCAACGTGTTTGCGGTGATTTTCTCGGGCACCTACAGCGTCGGCACGTTGCTGCTGTGGCTGACCTACTTCATGGGCCTGGTCATCGTGTACCTGCTGACCAGTTGGCTGCCGACCCTGATGCGCGACAGTGGCGCGAGCATGGAGCAGGCAGCGTTTATCGGCGCATTGTTCCAGTTCGGCGGGGTGTTGAGCGCGGTCGGCGTAGGCTGGGCGATGGACCGGTTCAATCCGCACAAGGTCATCGGCATTTTCTACCTGCTGGCCGGGGTGTTTGCCTACGCCGTGGGGCAGAGCCTGGGCAACATCACGCTGCTGGCGACGCTGGTGCTGGTGGCGGGCATGTGCGTCAACGGTGCGCAATCGGCGATGCCGTCGCTGGCGGCGCGGTTTTATCCGACGCAGGGCCGGGCGACCGGTGTGTCGTGGATGCTCGGGATCGGCCGGTTTGGCGCGATTCTCGGGGCGTGGATGGGCGCGACCCTGCTGGGGTTGGGCTGGAATTTTGAGCAGGTGCTGACGGCGCTGGTGATTCCGGCCGGGCTGGCCACGGCAGCGGTGGTGATCAAGGGCCTGGTCAGTCACGCGGACGCGACCTGAGTTTCATTGCAGGATCGTTCCCTCGTCGAACTGGCTTCAGAGGTTGCTTCGCGCTCGGCTCCGGAAGGACGCGGAGCGTCCCGGGCTGCATTCCCACGCAGAGCGTGGGAACGATCAGTGACGGAACGATAGGTTGATAACAATCTGTTCGATAAACGAACACTCAGTCGATTATCGGATTGTTTGGCGAAAATCAGCGGCTTAATCTTCAGTGACTCCGGCGCAGAACCTCGCGCCTTTTTATCACTGGCGATTCATTACAAAAACGGGAGCCCGCTCCATGGCTGAGATCCTTTCGCTGCACGACGCGGTGAAGCAATTCGTCAACGACGGCGACACCGTCGCGCTCGAAGGTTTCACTCACCTGATCCCTACGGCGGCGGGTCATGAAATCATTCGTCAGGGCAAGAAAGATCTGACCCTGGTGCGGATGACGCCTGACCTGATCTACGACCAACTGATCGGCGCCGGCTGTGCACGCAAGCTGATCTTCTCCTGGGGCGGCAACCCTGGCGTGGGTTCGCTGCACCGTCTGCGCGACGCGGTCGAGAAGCAATGGCCGCATGCGCTGGAAATCGAAGAACACAGCCACGCCGACCTGGCCAATGCCTACGTCGCCGGCGCCTCCGGCCTACCGTTCGCGGTACTGCGGGCCTACGCCGGTTCCGACCTGCCGAAGGTCAACCCGCTGATCAAATCCGTAACGTGCCCGTTCACCGGTGAAGTGCTGGCGGCGGTGCCGTCGGTGCGTCCGGACGTGACCGTGATCCACGCCCAGAAGGCCGACCGTCAGGGCAACGTGCTGCTGTGGGGCATCCTCGGCGTGCAGAAAGAAGCCGCACTGGCCGCCAAGCGTTGCATCGTCACCGTCGAAGAAATCGTCGACAACCTCAACGCGCCGATGAACGCCTGCGTGCTACCGACCTGGGCCTTGAGCGCGGTCTGCCATGTACCCGGTGGCGCGCATCCGTCCTACGCCCACGGTTACACCGAACGTGACAACCGTTTCTATCAGGCGTGGGATCCGATCGCCCGCGACCGTGAGACGTTTACCGCGTGGATCAACGAATACATCCATGGCTGCGCTGACTTCAGCGAGTTCCAGGCCAAGTTGGCCGCTGCTTCGGAGGCCAAGTAATGACTTACACCACCAATGAAATGATGACTGTCGCCGCAGCCCGTCGCCTGAAGAACGGCTCGGTGTGCTTCGTCGGCATCGGCCTGCCGTCGAAAGCCGCCAACCTGGCGCGCCTGACCTCGTCGCCGGACGTGGTGCTGATCTACGAATCCGGTCCGATTGGCGCCAAACCCAGCGTATTGCCACTGTCCATCGGTGACGGCGAACTGGCAGAAACCGCAGACACGGTCGTGCCGACCGGTGAGATTTTTCGCTACTGGCTGCAGGGCGGGCGCATCGACGTCGGTTTCCTCGGCGCAGCGCAAGTCGACCGTTTCGGCAACATCAACACCACCGTGGTCGGCGATTATCACCAGCCGAAAGTGCGTCTGCCGGGTGCCGGTGGCGCGCCGGAGATCGCCGGTTCCGCCAAAAGCGTGCTGATCATCCTTAAACAGTCGGCGCGTTCGTTTGTCGACAAGCTCGATTTCATCACCTCGGTCGGCCATGGCGAGGGCGGCGATTCGCGCAAACGTCTGGGCCTGCCGGGCGCCGGCCCGGTCGGGATCATCACCGACCTGTGCATCATGGAGCCGGAAGAGGGCACCCATGAATTCGTGGTCACCGCACTGCACCCGGGCGTGACCCGCGAGCAAGTGGTCGCCGCTACCGGTTGGGCCATCCGTTTTGCCGACAACGTTGACACCACCGCCGAACCGACCGAAGTCGAACTGACCGCCCTGCGCGATCTCGAAGCCCGCACCGCAGCGGCCCACGGCCAGGCACCGGGAGAAGCATGATGCGCGACGTTTATATCTGCGATGCGATTCGTACCCCCATCGGCCGTTTCGGTGGCGGTCTGGCGGCTGTTCGCGCCGACGACCTGGCCGCCGTGCCGATCAAGGCCCTGATGGAGCGCAACCCGTCGGTGGACTGGAGCGCCATCGACGAAGTATTCCTCGGCTGCGCCAACCAGGCCGGCGAAGACAACCGCAACGTGGCACGCATGGCGCTGTTGCTGGCCGGTCTGCCGGACAGTGTTCCGGGCGTCACCCTCAATCGCCTTTGCGCGTCGGGCATGGACGCGATCGGCACGGCGTTCCGCGCCATCGCTAGCGGCGAAATGGAGCTGGCGATTGCCGGCGGTGTCGAGTCGATGTCCCGTGCACCGTTCGTCATGGGCAAGGCTGATGCGGCGTTCTCGCGCAACATGAAGCTGGAAGACACCACCATCGGCTGGCGTTTCATCAACCCGCTGATGAAGGCCCAGTACGGCGTCGACGCGATGCCGCAGACCGCCGACAACGTCGCCGACGACTACGAAATTTCCCGCGAGGATCAGGACGCTTTCGCCCTGCGCAGTCAGCAACGTACGGCCGCTGCCCAGGCTGCCGGCTACTTCGCCGAGGAAATCGTCGAAGTGCGGATCGCCCACAAAAAGGGCGAAACCGTGGTCAGCCAGGACGAGCACCCCCGCGCCGATACCACGATTGAAGCGCTGAGCAAACTGAAACCGGTCAACGGCCCGGACAAGACCGTCACCGCCGGCAATGCTTCGGGCGTCAACGACGGTGCTGCCGCGCTGATTCTGGCCTCGGCCGAAGCAGTGAAAAAACACGGTCTGACCGCCCGCGCCAAAGTGCTCGGGATGGCCAGCGCCGGGGTCGCGCCACGGGTGATGGGCATCGGCCCGGTGCCAGCGGTGCGCAAACTCACCGAACGCCTCGGCGTGGCGGTCAGCGATTTCGATGTGATCGAGCTCAACGAAGCGTTTGCCAGCCAGGGTCTGGCGGTGCTGCGCGAACTGGGGCTGGCGGACGATGCGGCCCAGGTCAACCCGAACGGCGGCGCGATTGCCCTCGGTCACCCGTTGGGCATGAGCGGCGCGCGTCTGGTGCTGACCGCGCTGCATCAGCTGGAAAAGACCGGTGGCAAGAAAGGTCTGGCGACCATGTGCGTCGGTGTCGGCCAGGGTCTGGCCCTGGCCATCGAACGCGTCTGACGCAAGCCGTGATGAAAAGAACAGAGGAAAGCGAAATGACTGACAAGCCTGGTTACCGCCGCCCGCAGGAAGGCACCCAGCCGCCGTACCTGCACCCGACCTATCAATCCACCAATCTGCGCTCGCCGTCCAAGCCGTTGGTGTTTCTGCCGCATTCGCTGTCGGAAATCACCGGCCCGACCATCGGCGCCGAGCGAGTGGCCGACACCGACAACGATCTGACCGCCCAGCATCAGGGTGAACCGCTCGGCGAGCGGATCATCATTCACGGGCGTGTGCTCGACGAAGACGGCCTGCCGGTGCCGGGGATTCTGGTGGAGATCTGGCAGGCCAACGCCGCCGGTCGCTACAACCATGCCCGTGACCTGCACGACGCACCGCTGGACCCGAACTTCACCGGCACCGGCCGCACTGTGACCGACGCCGACGGCTGGTATCAGTTCCAGACCATCAAGCCCGGCGCCTATCCGTGGGGCAACCACCACAACGCCTGGCGCCCGGCGCACGTGCATTTCTCGTTGTTCGGACCGAGCATCCTGACGCGCCTGGTCACGCAAATGTATTTCCCGGGCGACCCGCTGCTGGCCTACGACCCGATCTATAACTGCGTGCCGGACACCTCGGCCAAGGAACGCCTGATCGCCGCTTTCGATCTGGAAAAAACCATTCCGTCCTACGCCCTCGCTTATCGCTGGGACATCGTGCTGCGCGGCCGCGAAGCCACGCCGATGGAGAAATGAGATGACCCTGACTGCGACCACGTCCCACACCGTCGGGCCGTATTACCACATCGGCCTGACCTGGCTGAACCGTGAAAACCTCGCCAACGAACTGACCCTCGGCCAGCGCGTGGCGATCAGCGGGCAAGTGGTGGACGGCAACGGCGATGTCGTCAACGACGCCATGCTCGAAGTCTGGCAGGCAAACGCCGCCGGCAAATACGATCACCCGGAAGACGAGCAGGCCAAGCCGCTCGATCCGAATTTCGAAGGTTTCGGCCGGGTGCCGGTGGACGCCGAAGGGCGCTTCCGTTTCACCACCATCAAGCCGGGCACGGTCGAAGGCCTGAAGGGCTCGACCCAGGCGCCGCATCTGGTGGTGCTGGTGTTTGCGCGCGGGCTGGTGAAGCACTTGCTGACGCGGATCTACTTCGAAGGCGATCCGGCGAACGTCAATGATCCGCTGCTCGAATGCGTACCGGCCGAGCGCCGCGATACGTTGCTGGCGAAGCCGGATGCGGCGGGGGTTTATCAGTGGAATGTGATTCTACAGGGCACTGATGCGGAAACCGTATTCTTCGATTACTGAGAATGATCGTTCCCACGCTCCGCGTCACAGTGGACGCGGAGCGTCCATGGCGGCATTCCCACGCAGAGCGTGGGAACGATCAACGTCGAGGCGCCGAATGCGTTTGCGTGGGAACGGTCAGTACAGGATGTGGAACGGGACTGTTGCAAAGTGTGTCTAGACTCTCACTGTCCCTATCGAGTGAAAAACAATGACAACCCTCACCTCCCATTACACCGGTGAAGAGCGCAGCAAGCGCATCTTTGCCATTGTCGGCGCGTCGTCCGGCAACCTCGTCGAATGGTTCGACTTCTACGTCTACGCCTTCTGCGCGATCTATTTCGCCCCGGCGTTCTTCCCCTCCGACAATCCCACGGTGCAGCTGGTCAACACGGCAGGCGTATTCGCCGCCGGGTTCCTGATGCGACCGATCGGCGGCTGGATTTTCGGCCGGGTCGCGGACAAGCACGGGCGCAAGAACTCGATGCTGATCTCGATCCTGATGATGTGCTTCGGCTCGTTGCTGATCGCCTGTCTGCCGACCTACAAGGACATCGGCGTCTGGGCGCCGCTGCTGCTGTTGTTCGCGCGCTTGCTGCAAGGCCTGTCGGTGGGCGGTGAGTACGGCACCACCGCGACCTATATGAGCGAAGTCGCGCTCAAGGGCCAGCGCGGGTTCTTCGCCTCGTTCCAGTACGTGACCCTGATCGGCGGGCAACTGCTGGCGGTGCTGCTGGTGGTGATCCTGCAACAGTTTCTGTCCGAAGAAGAGTTGCGTGCCTACGGCTGGCGGATTCCATTTGTGGTCGGCGCGGCCGCTGCGCTGATTTCGCTGTTCCTGCGCCGCTCGCTGAAAGAAACCACCAGCAAGGAAATGCGCGAGAACAAGGACGCCGGCAGCATCCGCGCCCTGTTCCGCGACCACAAGGCCGCGTTCATTACCGTGCTCGGCTACACCGCCGGCGGCTCGCTGATTTTCTACACCTTCACCACGTACATGCAGAAGTACCTGGTGAACACCGCCGGCATGCACGCCAAGACCGCCAGCTACATCATGACCGGCGCTCTGTTCCTGTACATGTGCATGCAGCCGCTGTTCGGCATGCTCGCCGACAAGATCGGCCGGCGTAACTCGATGCTCTGGTTCGGCGGCCTCGGTACGCTGTTCACAGTGCCGATCCTGCTCAGCCTGAAAAGTGTCGGCAGCCCGCTCCTGGCCTTTGTGCTGATCACCGTGGCGCTGGCGATCGTCAGTTTCTACACCTCGATCAGCGGTCTGGTGAAAGCCGAGATGTTCCCGCCGGAAGTCCGCGCCCTCGGCGTTGGTCTGGCGTATGCGGTGGCCAACGCGATCTTCGGTGGTTCGGCAGAATACGTCGCCCTGAGCCTCAAGGCCGGCGGGATGGAAAACGCGTTCTACTGGTATGTCACGATCATGATGGCCGTGGCGTTCCTGTTCAGCCTGCGCCTGCCCAAAGAAGCGAAGTATTTGCACCACGACCTTTAAACCGATGTGCGCGGGCCACACCGGCCCGCGCCGGCAAGGACTGTTTATGACTCAGCGACCGGGCAATCAATTGTTCGATGCCTACTTTACTGCCCGCGATATGCGCGACGTTTTCTGCGATCAGGGCCGGGTGCAGGCGATGCTCGACTTCGAAGCGGCGCTGGCCCGGGCCGAAGCGCGGGTCGGGTTGATTCCGGCGGGTGCTGTCGCGTCGATTGAAAATGCCTGCCGCGCCGGGCTGTTTGATTTCGCGGCATTGGGCGAGGCGATTGCCACGGCCGGCAATTCGGCGATTCCGCTGGTCAAGGCGTTGGGCAAACAGATTGCCGCGACCAATGCCGAAGCCGAGCGCTATGTACATCTGGGCGCCACCAGCCAGGACGTGATGGATTCCGGGCTGGTGCTGCAAGTACGTCAGGCGCTGGCGTTGATTGAAGAGGAGCTGGCGCAACTCGCCGACTCCCTCGCCATTCAGGCGCAGCGCCACGCCGCGACGCCGCTGGCCGGACGTACCTGGCTGCAACATGCGACGCCGGTGACGCTCGGCATGAAGATCGCCGGTTGGCTCGGTGCGATCACGCGCAGCCGTCAGCGTCTGCGCGAGCTCAAACCGCGACTGCTGGTGCTGCAATTCGGCGGCGCGTC
The DNA here is from genome assembly GCF_002884345.1 of Pseudomonas sp. GW456-12-10-14-LB2. Taxonomy (NCBI): domain Bacteria; kingdom Pseudomonadati; phylum Pseudomonadota; class Gammaproteobacteria; order Pseudomonadales; family Pseudomonadaceae; genus Pseudomonas; species Pseudomonas sp. GW456-12-10-14-LB2. The sequence goes on along the minus strand of NZ_POHV01000030.1, from coordinate 29,693 downwards.
CGGCACCCTCGCGGCGCTCGGCGAACAGGCGTTGCCGATTGCCCGGGCGCTGGCCGAAGAACTGCACCTGACCCTGCCGGAACAACCCTGGCACACCCAGCGCGATCGCATCGTCGAGTTCGGCGCGGTGCTCGGTCTGATCGCCGGCAGCCTCGGCAAGTTCGGCCGCGACATCAGCCTGTTGATGCAGACCGAAGCGGCGGAAGTGTTCGAGCCGTCGGCGCCGGGCAAGGGCGGTTCTTCGACCATGCCGCACAAGCGCAATCCGGTGGGCGCGGCGGTGCTGATCGGCGCCGCCACCCGCGTGCCGGGGCTGGTGTCGACACTGTTCAGCGCCATGCCCCAGGAACACGAACGCAGTCTCGGTTTGTGGCATGCCGAATGGGAAACCCTGCCGGAGATCTGCTGCCTGGTGTCGGGCGCGCTGCAACAGGCGCGCCTGCTGGCCGACGGTTTGGAAGTCGATGCCGCACGCATGGCTCGCAACCTGGAACTGACTCAAGGTCTGGTGCTGGCCGAAGCGGTAAGCATCGTGCTCGCGCAACGGGTCGGCCGCGACACCGCGCATCATCTGCTCGAACAATGCTGCAAACGAGCGGTGGCCGAACAGCGTCACCTGCGAGCGGTCCTCGGTGACGAGCCGCAGGTGACCGCCGAACTGAGCGCAACCGAACTGGATCATCTGCTCGATCCCGCCCATTACCTCGGACAGGCGCAGGTCTGGGTCGAGCGTGCGGTGGCCGAACACAACGCATTGTCTGACTGAAAGGAGAGGGCTGTGGCTTTCGTTCAACTCGCCGATGGCGAACTGCATTACACATTGGAAGGCCCGGTCGATGCGCCGGTGCTGGTGCTGTCGAACTCGCTGGGCACCGACCTGCACATGTGGGACGTGCAGATGCCGGCCTTCACCGAACACTTTCGGGTGCTGCGTTTTGATACGCGCGGGCACGGCCAGTCGCTGGTAACACCGGGCCCTTACAGCATTGAGCAACTGGGCCGAGACGTGCTGGCGCTGCTGGATGCGCTGCACATCGAACGCGCGCATTTTTGCGGTCTGTCGATGGGCGGCCTGATCGGCCAGTGGCTGGGGATCAATGCCGGCCAACGTCTGAACAAACTGATCGTTTGCAACACCGCGGCAAAAATCGGCGATCCGTCGGTGTGGAATCCGCGCATCGAAACCGTGCTGCGCGACGGCCCGGCGGCGATGGTTGCGTTGCGTGATGCATCGATTGCCCGCTGGTTTACCCCGGACTTTTCCGCCGCCAACCCGGCAGCCGCCAAGCAGATCACCGACATGCTGGCCGCGACCAATCCTGAAGGTTACGCCGCCAACTGCGCAGCGGTACGCGATGCGGATTTCCGCGAGCAGTTGGCGTCGATCACGGCGCCGCTGCTGGTGATCGCCGGTACCGAAGATGCGGTGACGCCACCGTCCGGCGGGCACTTCATTCAGGAGCATGTGCGCGGCGCCGAGTACGCCGAGTTTTATGCGGCGCACCTTTCCAACGTTCAGGCCGGCGACGCATTCAGCGACCGCGTGCTGACCTTTTTGCTGGCCGATTGAGGGGATTTCCGTGGACGAGAAACAACGTTATGACGACGGCATGCAAGTGCGCCGCGCGGTGCTCGGCGACGCTCACGTCGATCGCAGCCTGACCACGCTGACCGAGTTCAACTCGGAGTTCCAGGAGATGATCACCCGTCACGCCTGGGGCGACATCTGGACCCGGCCGGGCCTGCCACGCCACACCCGCAGCCTGATCACCATCGCCATGCTGATCGGCATGAACCGCGAAGGTGAACTGAAGTTGCACCTTCGCGCAGCGGCGAACAATGGCGTGAGCCGAGGCGAGATCAAGGAAGTGATCATGCAGAGTGCGATCTACTGCGGGATTCCGGCGGCGAATGCGACCTTTCATCTGGCCGAGTCGGTGTGGGATGAGCTGGGTATCGAATCCCGCGAGTGATCGTTGAACTCAAGGGATCGCAGTCTTCAACTGGCTGCGATCCTTTGAAAATCACACCTTGGCAACAATGAAAATCCGCTTGAACGCAAACAACGTATGGCCATTTTCCTCCTGCGGATAATGCGCATGCACCCGCCTCAGGTAGTGATAGATGAAGCGCGCCTGTTCCTCTGACGTCAGTCCCTGCATCACCGGCCGCAGCGCCGAGACCTTTACCCAGTCATAAATCGGTGAGCTTCCGCGCACGACCTGCAACTGCTCGGTTTCCCAGATATCCAGCGACTGGGTCCGCGAAGCCAGCAGCCGGTAGTAATCCTCCAGCGACAACAACGTCCGCGCGGCCATGCGCTGGCGCAATTGCGCAGTGCCGATGGGGCGGCCGCAGGGGCCGGCATCTTTGAGGGTGTCGAGCATCAGCTGATACCACAGCGCATCACGCCAGTCCGGCATGTGCGCGGCGAGGCACCCGCCGGGGTTGAGGTGGCGAAGCAGTCCCGGCAACAGCGTTCGATGGTCATCGATGAAATGCAGCACGGCCGCGGCGAACAACAGGTCGGCCGGCTTGCGGGGTTTCCAGTGTTGCAGCTCGGCGTGTTGCCAGCGCGCCTTGATCGGCAGGCAACGGGCGACCTCAAGCATGTCTTTCGAACTGTCGATGCCTTTGATATCTGCCTGCGGCCAGCGATCGGCCAGAACCTTGGTGGCAATCCCGGTGCCGCAACCGAGGTCATAAATGCGCTGAGGATTGTGCAGGTCGACACGGCCGAGCAATTCATCGACCGGTTGTTGCCTGAGACGGGAAAACTGCTGGTACGCCCGGGCGTCCCAGTCTTTGTCGACGGGAGCCGGTTTGAGTCGGGTGATCATGAGGTCGTCCTCCGGTGATCAGCAGGGTCTTCCGATGACAACCTGGCCAAGTCTTGGGGACCGACATCAACAGATAACGGAAGCGAAGAGGGTGGAGCACCTGAGTCCTTCAGGTTTTTCCACTTTAAATGATGGCTGGCGTAACGCCAGCCATTCGGACAGGCGGCTTAGAGCAAACTGATCGGATAGCTGACGATCAGGCGGTTCTCGTCGAACTCGTTGTTGCTGAAGTCGCGGCGCATGGTCGAGTTGCGCCATCTGACGTTCAGGTTCTTCAGCGCACCGCTCTGCACGGTGTAGCCCAGTTCCGATTCGCGGCCCCATTCCTTGCCGTCGGTGATGGTGCCTGTGTGCACGTTTTCGCCACTGATGTAACGGTTCATCAGGGTCAGGCCGGGGATGCCCAGGGCAACGAAGTTGTAGTCGTGGCGGACCTGCCAGGAGCGTTCCTGCGCGTTGTCGTAGCTGGCGTTGTAGCTGTCGTTGGCCAAGGTGCCGCCGCTGGTGCCGTTGACGCGCATCCAGGCGCTGTCGCCGGTGAGTTTCTGCAGGCCGACGTAGAAGGTGTGGCCACCGTATTTTGCCGAGAACAGGCCTGACCAGGTCTTGTTGTCGAGTTCGCCGGCGCGGGCGCTGCCGTCATCCTTGCCATAGAAGAAGCCGAGGTTGGCGCCGAGGGTCCAGTCGCCGATTGGCTGGCTGTGGATCAGGTTGACGTATTGCTGGCTGTAGATGTCCTTGAGCTCGGCGTTCCACAGACCGATCTGGGTACGCTTGTCGTTGAATACGTATTCGCCGCCCTGGAAGTTGAAGCGGTCGGAGGTGAAGGCGGCTTTGCCGGTCATCGACATGTCGCTCATGCTGCTGTCGTCGCGCGGGCTGTTGGCGCGGAACTGGCCGCCGTAAAGGGTCAGGCCATCGACTTCCTTCGAGGTGATCTGGCCGCCGCGAAAGGTCTGCGGCAGCGAGCGGCCGTCGTCCGAACGCAGGATCGGCAGCACCGGCATCCATTCGCCGACCTTCACTTCGGTTTGCGACAGCTTCGCCTTGAACGCGACGTCGGTGCGGCCGAAGTTGTCCGCCGGGCGACCGTCATGATCCAGTGGCAGCAGTTGCGTGCCGCCGGTGCCTTTGCCGCCATCGAGCTTCACCGAGTACAACCCCAGCACATCCAGGCCGAACCCGACGGTGCCTTGGGTGAAACCGGACTTGGCGTCGAGGATGAAGTTCTGCGTCCACTCTTCAGCCTTGCCCTGAGCCTTGGTCGGGTTGGTGAAGTTGCGGTTGATGTAGAAGTTGCGCAGGTTCAGGTTGACCTTGGCCCCTTCGATGAAACCGGCTTCTTCAGCCGCAGCGGGCAGCGCGATGCCGGCCAGGGCGAGGGCGATCAGGCCGGGAAGTGCGTAGGGCGCAGGGGAGGTTGTCATGGGCTCGGGTCTCTCTTGTTTTTTTGGGGCGAACGGGGGCGCTGCGGCCGTTTCTGAGGCGCAGGAATTCAATGGAATCAGGGGGCGAGCGGCGGCGGTCAGCCGGATGGAGCAGGGCGCGGGAGCATGGTGTCGAACCTGTTGTTATTGGTTTTGTGGCTCGAATGGTGCGGGGCGCGAGCGAGGCGATTCAATCGGCGAAAGTGGAATTCGGGCGATTATCGAACGCTAGATTGGCAGGCAACAAAAAGCCCGCCAATCGGCGGGCTTTTTGTGTTCACCGGATGATCAGAACAGCTTCATCTTCGGCGCTTCTTCTTTAAGCGGCTCGTTCTGCGCGGTCTGCGCATTCCAGCCACCGCCCAGGGCCTTGTACAGATTGACCGCACTGGTCAGTTGCGCGAGGCGGTCGGTGATCAGCGATTGTTGCGCGCTGAACAGCTGACGCTGGGCATCGAGGAAGGTCAGGTTGCTGTCGACGCCGATGCGATAGCGACGCTCGGCCAGGCGGTAGTAATCCTGGTTGGCGGCGACGAAATCACGCTGGGCCTGCAATTGCTCGGTGTAGGTCTGGCGCGCTGCCAGGCCGTCGGCGACTTCCTGGAAGGCCGTTTGAATGGACTTCTCGTAGTTCGCCACGCCAATGTCCTTCTGGATCTTGGCGTAGTCGAGGCTGGCGCGCAGGCTGCCGGCGTTGAAGATCGGCAGGTTGATCTGCGGCTGGAACAGCCACGTGCCCGAACCGCCCTTGAACAGGCCGGACAGGTCCGGGCTCAGGCTGCCCGCGTTGGCGGTCAGGCTGATGCTCGGGAAGAACGCTGCACGGGCCGCGCCGATGTTGGCGTTGGCCGCCTTCAGGTTGTACTCGGCCTGAAGGATGTCCGGACGACGTTGCAGCAGATCCGACGGCAGGCCGGCCGGCACGTCGGCCAGCAGGTCATCCGACAGCGGTTTGGCCGCTTGCAGGTTGGCCGGTACGCCGGTGCCGAGCAGCAGGGTCAGGCTGTTTTCGTCCTGGGCGACCTGGCGGGTGTAACGCGCCAGTTGTGCCCGGGCGTTCTCAACCGAAGTACGCGACTGCGCCAGGTCCAGCGCCGAAGCCACACCGACTTCGTTGCTGCGGCTGGTCAGCTTGTAGCTTTCCTCGAAGGCACCGAGGGTGTCCTGAGTCAGCTTCAGCAGTTCCTTGTCGGCCTGCCAGGTCAGGTAGGCGTTGGCCACGCTGGCCACCAGGCTGATCTGGGTGCTGCGGCGCGCTTCTTCGGTGGCGAAGTATTGCTGCAGCGCTTGTTCGCTCAGGCTGCGAACCCGACCGAACAGGTCGAGTTCGTAGGCGCTGATGCCGACGGTGGCGGAGTAGGAGCTGGTGATGCTCGACTCACCGGTCTGCGACGCACGGGCCGGAACCCGCTGACGGCTGCCGCTGGCATTGGCCGACACGGCCGGGAACAGGTCGGCGCGCTGGATGCGGTATTGAGCCGCATAGGCGTCGATGTTCAGCGCCGCGACACGCAGGTCGCGGTTGTTTTCCAGGGCGACCTGGATCAGCTGTTGCAGGGCCGGGTCATGGAAAAACTGCTTCCAGCCCTGCTCGGCAGCGGCCTGCGCCGGCGCCTGGGCCGGCGAGTACGCCGGGCCCTGCGGGAATTGCGCGGCCACCGGTGCTTCCGGCTGCTGATAATCCGGTATCAGCGAGCAACCGCTCAGCACGAAGGCGGCGACTGCGATGGAGAGTAGCGACTTGCTCATTGGCCAGCCTCTTTAGGAGTTTCTATGGCGTCATCCTTGCCGGCGTTTTTGCGCTGACCCATGGACGACACAGTGACGAAGAACAGTGGAACCCAGAAAATCGCCAGGATCGTTGCGGTGAGCATACCGCCAATCACGCCGGTACCGATCGCGTGTTGACTGCCCGAGCCTGCGCCGGTGGAGATAGCCAACGGTACAACACCGAGGACGAAGGCCAGCGACGTCATGATGATCGGTCGCAGACGCATGCGGCAGGCTTCGATGGCCGCATCGCGCAGACTGCGTCCCTGCTCGTGCAATTCCTTGGCGAACTCGACGATCAGAATGGCGTTTTTAGCCGCCAGACCAATGGTCGTCAACAGACCCACCTGGAAGTACACGTCGTTCGACAGACCGCGCAGGCTGGTGGCCATCAGCGCACCGATGATCCCCAGCGGTACCACGAGCATGACCGCGATCGGAATCGACCAGCTTTCATACAGCGCCGCCAGACACAGGAACACCATCAGCAGGGACAGGGCGTACAGCGCCGGAGCCTGCGAGCCGGACAGGCGTTCTTCGTACGACAGACCGGTCCACGAGATACCCACGCCGGCCGGCAGTTTCTTGGCAATCGCCTCGACTTCGGCCATCGCTTCACCGGTGGAGTAACCCGGCGCCGGGGCACCGAGGATCTCGACCGCTTCAACGCCGTTGTAACGCGCCAGCTTCGGCGAACCGTAGATCCACTCGCCCTTGGCGAACGCGGAGAACGGAACCATGGTGCCGGAGGCGTTGCGCACGTACCACTTCTTCAGATCTTCCGGGCTCATGCGCGAGTCTGGCCGGCCCTGCACGTACACCTTCTTCACCCGACCACGGTCGATGAAGTCGTTGACGTAGCTACTGCCCAATGCAATCGACAGGGTGTTGTTGATGTCGGAGATCGTAATGCCCAGGGCACTGGCCTTCTCGTCGTCGATTTCCAGCTGGAATTGCGGCTCGTCGTTCAGACCGTTCGGACGGACCTGGGTGAGCACCTTGCTCTGCGCGGCCATGCCGAGGAACTGGTTGCGTGCAGCCATCAACTTCTCGTGACCGATACCGGCGCGGTCCTGCAGGAACACGTCGAAACCGGTGGCGTTACCCAGCTCCAGTACTGCTGGCGGGGCGAAGGCGAACACCATCGCATCGCGGAAGCTGAAGAAGTGCTGCTGGGCGCGGGCGGCGAGTTTGAACACGCTGTTGTCGGCGTTACGTTCGTCCCACGGCTTGAGCATGATGAACGCCATACCCGAGCTCTGGCCACGGCCGGCGAAGTTGAAGCCGGTCACGGTGAACACCGAGGCTACCGCGTCGCCTTCACCGCCATCCTTGGTCGGACGCAGCAGGAATTCACGCATTTCATCCACCACCACCTGAGTGCGCTGGGCACTGGAACCGGCTGGCGTCTGCACCTGGGCGAACAGAACGCCCTGGTCTTCTTCCGGCAGGAAAGCGGTCGGAATGCGGGTGAACAGCCAGATCATGCCGACCACGATCAGCAGGTACGCCAGCAGATACGGTGCCTTGCGCGACAGCATGTTGCCGACACCGCGCTCGTAGCTGTTGACGCCACGGTCGAAGTTGCGGTTGAACCAGCCGAAGAAACCCTTTTTCGGCGTGCCGTGCTCACCGTGCGGAATCGCCTTGAGCATGGTGGCGCACAGCGCCGGGGTGAAGATCAGCGCGACCAGTACCGACAACGCCATGGCCGACACGATGGTGATCGAGAACTGCTTGTAGATCACACCGGTGGAGCCGCTGAAGAACGCCATCGGCAGCAATACCGCCGACAGTACCAGGGCGATACCGACCAGGGCGCCCTGGATCTGGCCCATGGATTTCTTGGTCGCTTCCTTCGGTGACAAGCCTTCTTCGCTCATCACCCGTTCGACGTTTTCCACCACGACGATGGCGTCGTCCACCAGCAAGCCGATGGCCAATACCATACCGAACATGGTCAGGGTGTTGATGCTGAAACCGGCCGCCGCGAGGATGCCGAACGTACCGAGCAATACCACCGGCACGGTCATCGTGGTGATAACCGTGGCGCGGAAGTTCTGCAGGAACAGGAACATCACCAGGAACACCAGCGCAATCGCTTCGACCAGGGTGTGAACCACGCCTTTGATCGACTCGGTCACCACCGGGGTGGTGTCGTACGGGAACACCACTTCCATGCCTTGCGGGAAGAACGGCTTGAGGTCGTCAATCGTCTTGCGCAGTGCTTTTGCAGTGTCGAGGGCGTTGGCGCCGTTGGCCAGTTTCACCGCCAGACCGGAAGCCGGGCTGCCGTTGAACTGGGCGCTGATCGCATAGTTCTCGCCACCCAGGCCGACGTCGGCGACGTCTTTCAAGCGAACCTGCGAGCCGTCCTTGTTGACCTTGAGCAGAATCTCTTTGAACTGCTCGGCGGTCTGCAGACGGGTCTTGCCGATGATCGTGGCGTTCAGTTGCTGGCCCTGCACGGCAGGCAAGCCGCCGAGCTGACCGGACGACACCTGGACGTTCTGCGCCGCAATCGCGGTTTTCACGTCGACCGGGGTCAGGTTGAAGTTGTTCAACTTGGCCGGGTCGAGCCAGATGCGCATCGCGTACTGGGCACCGAAGACCTGGAAGTCACCGACACCGGCGGTCCGCGAGATCGGGTCCTGCATGTTCGACACGATGTAGTTGGACAGGTCGTCCTTGGTCATGCTGCCGTCACGCGACACCACGCCGATCACCAGCAGGAAGTTCTTCACTGCCTTGGTCACGCGGATACCCTGTTGCTGCACTTCCTGCGGCAGCAGCGGGGTGGCCAGGTTCAGCTTGTTCTGGACCTGGACCTGCGCGGTGTCGGAGTTGGTGCCCTGCTCGAAGGTCGCGGTGATGGTCATGCTGCCGTCGGAGTTACTTTCCGAGGACACATAACGCAGGTTGTCGATACCGTTGAGTTGCTGCTCGATCACTTGGACCACGGTGTCCTGAACCGTCTGTGCCGAAGCACCCGGGTAGGTCACGGAGATCGCAATGGCCGGTGGCGCAATGCTCGGGTACTGGTTGATCGGCAGTTTCAGGATCGAAAGTGCCCCGACCAGCATGATCACCAGGGCAATTACCCAGGCGAAAATCGGACGGTCGATGAAAAATTTTGACATGGATTACTCCCCTTTGCCGCCGGCGGCTTTGTCAGCTGCCTGTGCGGGGGCCGGGTTCTTGTTGCCGACATTGGTCGCTTCGGTCGGTTTGACCTCAACACCCGGTTTGACGAATTGCAGCCCTTCGGTGATCAGGCGATCGCCGGCCTTCAGGCCGTCTTCGATCAGCCACTGGCTGCCGACAGTGCGGCTGGCCTTGAGCTGGCGCAGTTCGACTTTGTTGTCCGGGCCGACGACCAGCGCGGTCGGGGTGCCTTTGAGGTCGCGGGTCACGCCTTGCTGCGGTGCGAGGATCGCGGCGCTGTTCACACCGGCCTGCAACTGCGCGTGGACGAACATGCCCGGCAGCAGGGTGTGATCCGGGTTCGGGAACACAGCGCGCAGGGTCACGGAACCGGTGGTCTGATCGACCGACACTTCGGAGAATTCCAGCTTACCGTCGAGCTTGTACTGGCTGCCGTCTTCGAGGGTCAGCTTGACCGCAGCGGCGTTGTCGCCAGCCTTTTGCAGGCGGCCACTTTCCAGTTCGCGGCGCAGTTCCAGCAATTCGACCGAGGACTGGGTGACGTCGACGTAGATCGGGTCCAGTTGCTGGATCACGGCCATCGCGTCGGTCTGGCCGCTGCTGACCAGCGCGCCTTCGGTCACCGAAGAGCGGCCGATACGACCGGAGATCGGTGCGTAGACCTTGGTGTAGCGCACGTTGATCTGTGCGGTCTGCAACGACGCTTCCGATTGCAGGCGGTTGGCCACGGCGGTGTCGTATTCCTGACGGCTGACGGCCTGCTCGTCGACCAGTTGCTTGTAGCGGTCGGAGATCGACTTGGTCGAACGCAGGTTGGCTTCGGCGCTTTTCAGGGTCGCTTCATAGACCGACGGATCGATCTGATACAGCTGCTGGCCGGCTTTGACATCGCCGCCTTCCTTGAACAGACGCTTGAGAATGATGCCGTTGACCTGCGGACGAACTTCGGCGATGCGGAACGCACTGGTGCGGCCCGGCAGTTCGGAAGTCAGGGTAAAGGCTTGTGGTTGCAGGGTGACGACGCCGACCTGAGGAGGTGGTGCGGCGGGAGCCGCCTCTTCCTTTTTACATCCGCTGAGCAGCGATGCCAGGGCGACGGCAGTGACCAGAGCGGTAACAGCTGGCTTGAATTGCATGAAGATCCTCGGGTCAGGCGCGCGAAAAGCGCACAAGAAGTGTGGAAGGGTAAAAAAAGGTTACCGGGTGGATAAGTAGCTTGCTAAGGAATATACTTACGTTCATGGTTGTTTGTAAACACCTTGGCGTCGTATCCACCCTGTTACAAAAGTCGTCGCAAGGTCTGAAATTGTAGGCCGGGGAGCCGATCCGCGAGAGATCAACCCTTTTTTATTCAGCGGATATCCAGCCATCCCTGAAACATCCTGTTTGAGGTTTTACTGCCATGGTTCGTCGTACCAAAGAGGAAGCTCAGGAAACGCGCAGCCAGATTCTCGAAGCGGCCGAGAAGGCCTTCTATGAGCGGGGCGTGGCCCGCACGACCCTGTCGGACATCGCCACCCTGGCCGGGGTGACGCGCGGTGCCATCTACTGGCACTTCAGCAACAAGGCCGATTTGCTGCAAGCCATGCTCGATACCCTGCATGAGCCGCTGGACGAACTGGCCAAGGCCAGCGAAAGCGAGGACGAACCCGATCCGCTGGGCTGCATGCGCCAATTGCTGATTCATTTGTTTCATCAAGTTGCGCTGGATCCTAAGACCCGGCGTATCAACGAAATTCTGTTTCATAAGTGCGAGTTCACCGATGAAATGTGCGATCTGCGCCAACAGCGCCGGACCGCCAGCCTCGATTGCAATGTGCGGATCGCGCTGACATTGAGTAATGCGGTCAATCGTGGGCAGTTGCCGGCAGACCTCGACACTGCCCGGGCAGCCATCAGCATTCACGCCTATATTGATGGCCTCCTTTATGGATGGCTATTGGCGCCAGACAGCTTTGAACTGTACGCCGAGGCCGAGCGCTGGGTCGATACCGGGCTGGACATGCTGCGCCTGAGCCCCAGCCTGCGCAAATGAAACAAAATTCGTTATTGGATCAGTTTGTGTCAATGACAGAGGAGGGTGAAGATCCCTGTTCACTCGCCCCGCTGCAACGGGATGCTTTTATATACCTCTGCGGCACGGGTTGATATGTAGCGAGCTACGTATTTTGTAGGGATTTTGTGTCGAGCCTGTGAACGAATGTGAGCGGCTCGCCCACCCGGCGACCAATAGAAAGCCCCCGACTCTCGCGAGTCGGGGGCTATTGTGTTTCTGCGGGGTGGCTTACAGCGTCGGGTAGTCGAGGTAGCCGACCGCGCCTTTGCCGTAGAAGGTTTCCGGGTGCGGTTCGTTCAGCGGCGCATCGGCCTTCAAACGAGCCGGCAGGTCCGGGTTGGCAATGAACGGGATGCCGAATGCCACGGCGTCAGCCTTGCCCTCGGCCAGCCACGCGTTGGCGCTGTCCTTGGTGAAGCGTTCGTTGGCGATGTACGCGCCGCCGAAGGCTTCTTTCAGTTGTGGGCCGAGGCTGTCGGCACCTTCTTTCTCGCGGGAGCAGATGAAGGCGATGCCACGCTTGCCCAGCTCGCGGGCCACGTAGGTGAAGGTTTCGGCCAGGTTGTCGTCGCCCATGTCATGGGAGTCGGCGCGTGGTGCCAGGTGTACGCCGACACGGCCGGCGCCCCAGACTTCGATCGCGGCGTCGGTCACTTCCAGCAGCAGGCGGGCGCGGTTTTCCAGGGAGCCGCCGTAGTTGTCGGTGCGCTGGTTGGTGCTGCTTTGCAGGAACTGGTCGAGCAGGTAGCCGTTGGCGCCGTGGATTTCCACGCCGTCGAAACCGGCTGCCTTGGCGTTCTCTGCACCGACGCGGTAAGCGTCGACGATGTCGGCGATTTCAGCGGTTTCCAGTGCGCGCGGGGTTGGATAGTCGGCCAGCGGGCGAACCAGGCTGACATGGCCTTTTGGCTGGATGGCGCTCGGTGCAACCGGCGTTTCGCCGTTCAGGTACGACGGGTGGGAGATCCGGCCGACGTGCCACAGTTGCAGGACGATCTTGCCGCCGGCGGCGTGAACGGCTTTGGTCACGTTGGTCCAGCCGCGCACCTGATCGTTGGACCAGATGCCCGGGGTGTCCGGGTAGCCGACGCCCATCGGGGTCACCGAGGTGGCTTCGCTGAGGATCAGGCCGGCCGAGGCGCGTTGTACGTAGTACTCGGCCATCAGCGCGTTCGGTACGCGGCCTTCGTCGGCGCGGCAGCGGGTCAGCGGCGCCATGATGATGCGGTTGGACAGCTCAAGGTCGCCCAGTTTGATCGGATCGAAAATTGTTGCCATGAGATACAACCCTCGTGAGGTAAGTGAGTGAATCAGTTAGCGGTGGCCAGCTCGGGATTGCCGTTCTGGCGGAATGTGATCAGGGTTACCAGCAGTGCCAGGACCGCGAGTGCTGCGGCAGCAAGAGGCACGCTGGTCAGGCCGTAGCCGTGGGCGATGACGCTGCCGCCGACCCAGGCGCCGAGGGCGTTGCCGACGTTGAAGGCGCCGATGTTCAGGGTCGACACCAGGTTCGGTGCGGCCTGGCCGTAGGTCACGACGTTCACTTGCAGGGCCGGCACGGCGGCGAAACACGCGGTGGCCCAGAGGAACAGGGTGATTTCGGTCGGGATCAGCGCGATGCTGGTCCAGGTCAGTACGGTAGAGGTCACGGCCATCGCGATGAATACGCCGATCAGCGTCGCGGCCAGGCCCTTGTCGGCCAGTTTGCCGCCGATGATGTTGCCGACGGTCAGGCCCAGGCCGATGAGCATCAGAGTCCAGGTCACGCCACGGGGCGAGACACCGGTGACATCACCCAACAGCGGAGCGACGTAAGTGAACAGGGTGAACACCGAGGCGGCGAACAGCGCGGTCATGCTCAGCGACAGCCAGATACCGGCGCCTTTGAGCGCGGCCAGTTCGGCGCGCATGTCGAGTTTTTCTTCGTCACGCTTGGCCGGCAGGAAGCGGATCAGGCCGATCAGCGCGATCACACCGATCACGGTCACTGCCCAGAAGGTCGAGCGCCAGCCGGCTTCCTGACCGAGCGCAGTGCCCAGCGGTACGCCCAGCACGTTGGCCAGGGTCAGGCCGGTGAACATCAGGGCCACGGCCGAGGCGCGTTTGTTCGGCGCCACCAGGTTAGCCGCGACCACCGAACCGATGCCGAAGAACGCACCGTGGCAGAGGGCTGTAACGACACGGGCGAACATCAGCACGTTGTAATCAGTGGCGATGGCGCAGAGCAGGTTGCCGATAATGAAGATGCCCATCAGCGTAACCAGTGCAGCCTTGCGCGGCAGTTTTGCAGTGGCCATTGCCATGAACGGTGCACCAATCGCCACGCCCAGGGCGTAGCCGGTCACCAGCCAGCCGGCGCCGGGGATCGACACACCGAGGTCGGCCGCCACATTGGGCAGCAGGCCCATGATGACGAACTCGGTGGTGCCGATGGCGAAGGCGCTCAAGGCGAGTATGAGTAGCGAGAGGGGCATCGTTTGATCCTTTTGGCTGGCTGACGTTAAGGGTCAGAGCTCTTTGCTGAGGGTGCTGAGGAACGCCTGGATCACGTCCTCGTTGCGTTTGAAAAAGTGCCACTGGCCGGCTTTCTGGCTGCTGATCAGCCCGGCCCGTTGCAGGGTGGCCAGGTGGGCGGAAACGGTCGATTGCGACAGGCCGCAGCGTTGATCGATCTGCCCGGCGCAGATGCCGTACTCGTGGTTGTGGATCTGTTCCGGAAACTGGGCTTTCGGGTCTTTCAGCCAGTTGAGGATGTCTCGCCGTACTGGGTGTGCCAGGGCTTTTATTATTTCGTCGAGGTCAATGTTCATGGCTGGGTGCTCGTGATGTGTGTAGCGCTATATCGCGATGAGGCGAACTTTATATCGGTACTTCGCGATACACCAATATGAATTTGATCTGACGACCGCATAAATCGGTATATCGGGTTATAACGATATGTGAGGTGTAAACAACCGCGGGCGCGGTGCTAAGCTGCGCCCGTGAACTATCTCGCACATTTACACCTCGGTGGCCAGCGCCCCGGTCAACTGCTCGGCAGTCTGTATGGCGATTTCGTCAAAGGGCGGCTGCAAGGGCAGTTCGACCCGGAGATCGAGGCGGCGATTGCCCTGCATCGTCAGATCGACGTGTTCACTGATCGCCATCCATTGGTGGACGCGTCACTGGCGCGGTTTTCCACGACCCGTCGCCGTTACGCGGGCATCGTCCTCGACGTGTTTTTCGATCATTGCCTGGCCCGCGACTGGACGCAGTACGCCGACCGGCCGCTCGGTCAATTCACCACCGACGTCTACCGCGTGCTGTCCAGCGAGCGGCAATTGCCCGAGCGCCTGGCGAGGATCGCCCCGCACATGGTGGCCAATGACTGGTTGGGCTCGTATCAGGAGTTCGAAGTGCTGGAGCAGGTGTTGCGCGGCATCTCCCGACGCCTGACCCGGCCGGAAGAACTGGCGGGGGCGATGGATGAATTGCGGCGGTTGTATGAACCGTTGAGCGAAGACTTCCGCTTGTTCTACCCACAGCTGCAGGACTTTGCCGGCCGGCAGCTGTAGGCAGAAGTCGCCGATCAGGCCGCGATCAGATCGCGGGCATGTTGTGCTTCGACCGGTTTGAGCACATCGCCGAACAAGGCTTTCTGCACCGCCTGTTGTGCCTCGAATGCCAGTGCCGCGCGTTCCCGGCCCTGGCAGGCAATCGGCTTGAGCAGATGGATTTCGACATCGCCGCAGTCATTGCTGAACAGACGCATCAGGTGCGACAGCAGATCATCGTCACCAATGAACGGCGCCAGCGAATCGATCTTGCCCTCGCGCAGATAACGGATCGCCACCGGTTGCAGCTTCACCTCGGAATCGATTGCCGCCGACAGCAGGCGACCGTGAAAGGTACGCAGCGAACGGCCGTCCGTCGTGGTGCCTTCCGGGAACATCAGCAGCGGATGATCGGTTTGCAGGTGACGGGTCATCTGCTTGCGGATCAACTGGCTGTCGCCCGAACCGCGACGGATGAACAGGCTGCCGGCCTTCGCCGCCAGCCAACCGGCCACCGGCCAGGTGCGCACTTCGGCCTTGGACAGAAACGACAGCGGCGTGAGCATGCCGAGCAGCGGAATGTCGGTCCACGACACATGGTTGCTGACCCACAGCATCGGCTGTTTCGGCAGCTCACCATGCACGGTCACGCGAAAGGGCAGGGCATTGCTCAGACGCGCCATGAAAAACCGCGACCAGCGCTGCCGACGCTCCATCGAATGGGCCAGGCCCAAACGCTCGAACACCCCGAAGACACTGGCCATGCTCAGACCCAGCGTCACCACCAGCAGCACTCGCGCGATCCGCGCGTACACCCGCAGCCGGCTCATTACACAGCCGCCTTGAAGTGCTTGGCGTAGCGCGGGCAGAGTTCGTCGCGCTTGAGCAGGATGAACACGTCGGCGACCTGGAAATCTTCGTCCCAGCACGGCTCGCCGCAGATCTTCGCGCCCAGGCGCATGTAGGCCTTGAGCAGCGGCGGCATTTCGGCGATCACGTTCGAAGGAATGTCGAGGCTCGGCAGCGGATTCTTCGGCTCGGCGCGCAGGTGTTCGGTGCACAGATAGCGTTCGCGCAGGCGCTGCATGATCGCGTGGGCCTGCACGCCGCCGTCCTGCATCGGGATGCTCGCGCAACCCATCAGATAGCTGTAGCCCCCCTGATTCAGCACTTCGGCCAGTTCGCCCCAAAGCACGGCGATGGTGCCGCCGTTGCGGTAGGCCGGGTCGACGCAGGTGCGACCGATTTCCAGGATCGGACCTTGCAGGCCGGCGAGGCCGTGCAGGCTGAATTCTTCTTCGCTGTAGAACTTGCCCAGGCTGCTGGCGGCGGTGTGATCGAGCAAACGGGTGGTCGCCACCAGGCGGCCGGTGTTCAGGTCACGCACGCCGATGTGGCTGCAGTGAACATCATAGTCATCCATGTCCAGACCCAGCTCCGCGCCGTTCAGCTTGGCGTTGAACTCGCCGCTGAACACGTTGAAGCGCAAGGCCTGGGCTTGCTGCAGGGCCTCGGCGCCGATCAGGCGTTCGGCTTGCAGGCGGCGTTCATTGCCGGTGTCGCTGATGCGGGCGATCTGAGTCATGTGAATCTCCGTACGGGCCTTGAACCCGTCATGGGTTGCAGCCGATCGACTTTCTTTATGCAGCCGTGTTGTGCAAAGTCAGGCTATGTAGCCCCGGTGTCATCGCCATGAATGTTTGGTGATGCTTATATGACAGCCCACGAGGAGCCTCTGATGACCTGGTCGACCCTGCTTGAATGCCGCGAACGCCTGCCCGCCGTTGCCGATCTGGCGGAGGGCTTCGCCACGTTGCTGCATCAACTGGGCAGCGTCACGCCGTTCGAACTGGCGGTGGCGGGAGGGCGGCGGATGGCGACGCCGGGGCTGGCGTTTCTGGTGGGCTATCAGGCGGCGCTGCGCATGCTCTGGCCGAGCGCGCCGCCGAGCCTCGGTGCGATGTGCGCGACCGAGCAGCGCAGCCTGCGCCCGGCGGACATGCAGACCCGGCTCACGGATCTGCGCCTCACCGGGCAAAAGGATTTCGTCACCGCCGGCGATGCGGCGGACTGGCTGCTGATCGCCGCGCGCAGTGAGCAACCCGGCGAATCACCGCGCCTGAGTCTGGCGGTGGTGTACCCCGGCGAGCCCGGCGTGCGGGTGGAAAAGCTCCCGGCGCTGCCGTTGATGCCGGACATCAGCCATGGCCGGTTGCATCTCGACGATGCGTTGTGTGAGTTGCTCGCCGGGGATGGTTGGGATGCCTACGTCAAACCGTTCCGCACCCTTGAAGACGTTTACGTGTTGAGTGCAATGACCGCGTGGTTGTACGGCGTCGGTCAGGACAGCGGCTGGCCGCAGCCGCTGCAATTGCGTTTGCTGGCGCTGTTGGCCGGATGTTCGGAAGCCAGTCGCCAGCCGCCGAACAATCCGGCGGGGCATTTGTTGCTCGGCGGTTTGTTTGCGCAATTCGACGGGCTCAAACCTGAAGTCGATCAGGCACTGCGTGACGGCAATCCCGAGTGGGCGACGATGTGGCAGCGCGATCAATCGGTCATGCAATTGGCGGCTGGCGCGCGGGCCAAACGACTGGCCAAGGCGTTGGCGGCTAACCAAAACACTTCTGTCATGAACCCCGGCTAGTCTTGTCAGGTTCATCTCCAGAGCCCTCACCATGTTCAAAGGCCTGTCCCTGTTTCTGCTGCTGATCAGCTTCACGGTTCAGGCCGAACAATGGCCGGGCGAGCAGTGGCCGACCGGCCCGAAACTCACCAGCCCGGCCGTCGATGCATTGGAGGCCTACGCCTTCCCGACCCGCGATGACAGCACCCGAAAAGGCATCCGCACCGACGCCTTGCTGGTGATCCGTGACGGCCAGCTCATCTACGAACGCTACGCCGCCGCGACCACCGCCGACACCCCGCACCTGACCTGGTCGATCAGCAAAAGCCTGATGGCCACGGTGCTCGGCGTGGCGTACGGCGAAGGCCTGTTCAAGCTCGATGACCCGGCCGCGAAGTATTATCCGGCGCTGGAAAAACACCCGGCCATTACCCTCAAGGATCTGCTGCACTGGGCCTCGGGCATCGACTGGCAGGAAGACTACGAATACGCCCCGCTGAAATCCTCGGTGGTGGCGATGCTCTACACCCGTGGCCACCGCGACATGGCCGCCTTCACCGCCGATCACGACAGCTACGCGCCAGCGGGGCAGGCTTTCCGCTATTCCAGCGGCGACAGCAATCTGTTGGCGGCGGCGCTGAAAACCATCGTCGGTCCGCAGCGTTATCCCGACTATCCGTGGACAGCGCTTTTCGATCCTTTGGGCATCCGCCATGCCACATGGGAAACCGACGCGACGGGCACCTTCGTCGCCTCTTCATACGCCTATATGACGGCCCGGGATCTGGCGCGAATCGGCCTGCTGATGGAACGGGACGGACGCTGGAACGACCGGCAGTTGTTGCCCAAGGATTGGGTCGCCTTCAACCGCCAACCCTTCGCCGGCTACAAGGCCCATCAGGACGAAGCCGTACCCGGCGGCCAGTGGTGGCTCAATCGCCCGGCAGACGGCGCCGCCTCGCCATGGTCCGACGCACCACCCGACACCTTCGTCGCCCTCGGCCACTGGGGTCAGGCGTTGTACGTGATCCCGAGTGAGAAACTGGTGATCGTGCGCTACGCCAATGACCGCGATGGCAGCTATCGCCACAACGAATTGCTCAAGCGTGTGCTCGGGGCGGTGCGGCCATGAAACTGTTCAGACGCATCCTGCTGGTGCTGTTGGTCCTGCTGCTGGGTTGGGGCTGGCACGAGCGCGAAAACCTGTGGGCCTTCCCGGACATCATCAGCGCCTACACCGCCAAGGAATATTGTTCGTGCCGTTACGTCATGAACAACGACGCCGAATATTGCCGGGGCTACGTGAAGCAGTGGCTGCCCAGCGAACTGACCGATGACCGCACGCAAAAACTAGTCACCGCCAGCGGCCTGGGACGCAGCAACAGCGCCCAATGGCAGGGCGAACGCCAGGGCTGTCGCCTCAATCCATGATTCAGACCCGATTGGCAAACCACTGAAAAACTCTGTGGGAGCGGGCTTGCCCGCGATTGCGGTGTGTCAGGCGCCGAAAATGTCACTTGTGCCGGCGCTATCGCTGGCAAGCCAGCTCCCACAGGATGGGTAAAGCTTGCGGTTCCACCCTGTGGAACCACATTCGATTGTCCTCTCGCGTGTCTCGCGGTTATCTGGCGGTGAGCACGACCTGCCGTTCACGTGTCGTGAAACAACACCGAACAAAAAGACCGGGAACACCCGCGCGAGGAGAACCGTCATGCCCCGACATCAGCACATTCTGGCCTGGCTCAACGACGTGGCCAGCGACCTGCACGCCACCCGCCAGGACATTCACGCCCACCCTGAACTCGGTTTCGAAGAAAGCCGCACCTCGGCGCTGGTCGCCCGGTCGCTCGAAGAGTGGGGCTATGAGGTCCACACCGGCGTCGGCAAGACTGGCGTGGTCGGCGTGCTGCGCAACGGCAGCAGCACACGCAAACTCGGGCTGCGGGCCGACATGGATGCGTTGCCGATCATCGAGAACACTGGCGTCGCCTACAGCAGCCGCCATCAAGGCTGCATGCACGCCTGCGGACATGACGGGCACACCGCGATGCTGCTCGGCGCGGCGCGTTATCTGGCCGCGACCCGTCAGTTCGACGGCACCCTGACGCTGATTTTCCAGCCCGCCGAAGAGGGCCAGGGCGGCGCCGAGGCGATGCTTGCCGATGGCCTGCTCGAGCGTTTTCCGTGCGATGCACTGTTCGGCATGCACAACATGCCGGGCCTGCCGGCGGGGCATCTGGGCTTTCGCGAAGGGCCGATGATGGCTTCGCAGGATCTGCTCACGGTGACGATTGAAGGCGTCGGCGGCCACGGCTCGATGCCGCATCTGGCGGTGGATCCGTTGGTCGCTGCGGCCAGTGTGGTGATGGCTTTGCAAACCGTGGTCGCGCGCAACATCGACGCGCAGCAGGCAGCGGTGGTGACGGTCGGCGCATTGCTGGCCGGCGAAGCGGCGAACGTGATTCCGCAACAGGCGATCCTGCGCCTGAGCCTGCGTGCGCTGAATGCCGAGGTTCGCGAACAGACCCTGAACCGCGTGCGCTCGATCATCGAAGCCCAGGCCGAAAGCTTCGGCTGTACCTCGACCATCGAACATCGCCCGGCCTACCCGGTGCTGGTCAACCACGCCGCCGAAAACGAGTTCGCCCGTCAGGTCGGCGTCGAACTGGTCGGCGCCGACGCCGTCGATGGCAACACACCCAAACTGATGGGCAGCGAGGACTTCGCCTGGATGCTCCAGCGCTGCCCCGGCGCGTACCTGTTCATCGGCAACGGCGTGGCGCGGCCGATGGTGCATAACCCGGCCTACGATTTTAACGATGACATTCTGCTGACCGGCGCGGCGTATTGGGGCGCGCTCACCGAGAGCTGGCTCAAGCCGGCCTGATTTCTTCACTTTTTGCTGCCGCTGGAACGCAGGTGCGCACGTGCCTGCGTGGTCAACCCACAGCTTCTGGAGAATCCCCATGCAGCCTTCAAACTCTGGCGTTTCGCGCACCCGGCAAGTGGTCGCCGCCGTCATCGGCAACGCCCTGGAATGGTACGACTTCATCGTTTACGGCTTTCTGGCGAGCATCATCGCCCGCCAGTTTTTCCCGTCCGACGACGACTACGCTTCGCTGCTGATGGCGCTGGCAACTTTCGGCGTCGGCTTTTTCATGCGCCCGGTGGGCGGCATCCTGCTCGGCATTTATTCCGACCGCAAAGGTCGCAAGGCGGCGATGCAGATGATCATCCGCCTGATGACCGTGTCCATCGCCCTGATCGCGTTCGCGCCGAACCACGCCGCCATCGGCATGGGCGCGCCGTTGCTGATCGTGGTGGCGCGGATGCTTCAGGGTTTTGCCACGGGCGGTGAATACGCCAGCGCCACGGCGTTTCTGGTGGAGAGCGCGCCGGCCCATCGCAAGGGCCTGTACGGTTCCTGGCAACTGGTCGGGCAATGCCTGGCGGTGTTCAGCGGCGCGGCGATGGTGGCGCTGGTCACGCACCTGTTTTCCCCCGAGGCGCTGGACAGTTGGGGCTGGCGGATTCCGTTCGTGCTCGGCCTGTTGATCGGCCCGGTGGGCCTGTGGATTCGCAAGCACATGGAAGAGCCGGAAGAGTTTCTCGAAGCGCGCAAGAAAGCCAAAGGCGCCGCTCCGGGCCTGTGGCAGGTGCTGCGCGAACATCGCCGCAGCCTGTTGGTGTCGATGGGCCTGGCATGCGGGGCGACGGTGTCGTTCTACGTGGTGCTGGTGAACATGCCGACCTTCGCCCACAAAAATCTCGGTCTGCCGCTGGATCAGGTGTTGCTGGTGCAGATGCTTGCGGTGGGGTTGATGACCGTGGTGATTCCGTTCTCCGGCGCCCTGTCGGATCGCCTCGGTCGGCGGCCGGTGCTGATGGCCTTCACCCTGGCGTTTTTCGTCATGGTCTATCCGCTTTACGTGTGGGTTGCGGCGGCGCCTTCGATCGAGCGTTTGCTGGTGATGCAACTGCTGCTGTGCACGGCGATTGGCGGATTCTTCGGCCCGGCCCCGACCGCATTGGCTGAGCAGTTCCCGATTGAAGTGCGCTCCACCGGCGTGTCCGTGGCCTACAACGTGGCGGTGATGGTGTTCGGTGGTTTCGCGCCGCTGATCGTCACCTGGCTGAGTAAAGTTCTGAACACCCCGGTGGCGCCGTCGTTCTATGTCTTGTTCGCTTGCCTGCTGACCCTGCTCGGTACTTACTGTTTGCAGGAGGCACCACGCGCAAAGAAATCCGTTGCGCTCAACCTGGGAGTGAAACCGTGAGTCCGTTAGCCATTGATCCGATTGTCGCCCTCGACGCCGATGCGCTGTCCCGGGCGATCCATGCCCGCAAGGTGTCGTGCCGCGAGGTGATGCAGGCCTACCTGACGCACATCGACCGCTTCAATCCGATGGTCAACGCGCTGGTGTCGATGCGCCCGCAGGACGTGCTGCTGAGCGAGGCCGATGAGTGTGACCGGCAACTGGATCGCGGCGAGTCCCGGGGCTGGATGCACGGCATGCCCCAGGCCATCAAAGACCTGGCGGCCACCGCCGGATTGCGCACGACCCTCGGCTCGCCGCTGTTCGCCGAGCAAGTGCCGCAGCACGACGCGATCAGCGTGGCGCGGGTTCGCGACTGCGGCGCGATCATCATCGGTAAGAGCAACGTCCCGGAATTCGGCCTCGGTTCGCAGACCTACAACAGCGTGTTCGGCACCACCACCAACGCCTACGATCCGGGCCTGATCGCCGGCGGCAGCAGCGGCGGGGCGGCCGTGGCGCTGGCCCTGCGTCTGCTGCCGGTGGCGGACGGCAGCGACATGATGGGCTCGCTGCGCAATCCGGCGGCGTTCAACAACGTGTTCGGCTTCCGCCCGTCCCAGGGCCGCGTGCCCCATGGGCCGATGCCGGAAGTGTTCGTCCAGCAACTGGCCACCGAAGGGCCGATGGGGCGCACGGTCACCGACGTCGCGCGGTTGCTCTCGACCCAGGCCGGCTACGATCCGCGTGTGCCGCTGTCGCTGGCTGATGAACCACGGGATTTCGGACTGGATCTGCAACAGGACTGCAGCGGTCTGCGCCTCGGCTGGCTCGGCGATTACAACGGCTATCTGCCGATGGACGACGGCGTGTTGAGCCTGTGTGAATCGGCGCTGGTGGATTTCAGTGCGCTGGGCTGTCAGGTCGAGGCCTGCCAGCCGGACTTTTCCATGGAGCGCCTGTGGCAGACCTGGCTCACGCACCGGCATTTTCTGGTGCAGGGCAGCCTCGGCGCGGCCTATGCCGACCCGCAAAAACGGGCGCTGCTCAAACCCGAAGCGCAATGGGAAATCGAGGGCGGTCTGCGTCTGACCGCTGTCGAGGTCTATCAGGCGTCGGTGGCACGCAGCGAGTGGTATCGCGCGTTGAGCGAGTTGTTCGAGCGTTACGATTTCCTGCTGTTGCCCACCGCCCAAGTGTTCCCTTTTGATGCACAGCAAGCGTGGCCGCGAGTCGTCGGCGGGCAAACCATGGACACCTATCACCGCTGGATGGAGGTGGTGATCGGCCCGACTCTGGCGGGGTTGCCGAGCATCAGCGTGCCGGTGGGTTTCAACCCGGCAGGGCTGCCGATGGGCCTGCAAATCATCGGCCCGGCCCAGGCGGATCGGGCGGTGCTACAACTGGCCTACGCCCATGAACAGCTGACCCGCTGGGTCGAACGGCGACCGCCGGCATGCCTGCAATCGGCCTGAGCGGCCCGCATCTTGCTGCACGAAGTGATCTTTCATCCGTATCCATGGAGGTCGAACACATGGGCAGCAAGGCAGACACCGGCAGCGTGCGCTCGGTCGAACGGGCGCTGGCCATCGTCGAGTTGCTCGGCGAGCATCAGGCGCTGGGGCTGGAGGAATTGCACTACCTGACGACTCTGCCCAAGGCCACGGTGTCGCGGATGCTCGCGACCTTGCAGGAGCAGGGCTGGATCTATCGCGGCCTCAGCGACCGTCGCTACCGGTTGTGCGCCAAACGGCTGTTCGGTGATCGTCAGCAACGTTTCAAGCGCCACCTGGTGGAAAGCGCCGCGCCGATGCTGCTGGAACTCAGCGAACGCACCGGGCTGGTGGCGGATCTGTCGTGCTTCGACGGCGAGCGGGTCGAAGTCATGGAAAGCGCGATCCCGCAAGTGCTGCGCAAACGCTATCCGAACAACTGTCAGATCGTCGGCCATCACGCCAGCCTGTTTCATTCGGCGATGGGCCGCGCGTGCCTTGGCGAACTCGACAGCCAGGACGTTAAGCGTCTGGCCGAACGCGAACAACTGGCGGATGACGGTGTGTTGCAGGCCACCGAACAAGCCTTGCATCAGGGCTTCGGCCAGCGCACCGAAGGCTATTGGGAATACCCGGTGCGCCTGCCGTTCCTGATTCGTGCGGTGGCGTTGCCGATCCGTGCCCAAGGGCGGCTGGTCGGCAGCATGGCGCTGCACTGGCCGATGGATCAGGCGCCGGTGGAGCGGGTGCTGAGCCTGCACCTCAACAGCCTCGCGTCGACCATCGGCGAGGTGCAGCAGGCATTGGCCTGAGTGTTTGCAGAGACTGACAGTTTGCAATAACGCCACGGCCAGTTAAGGTTCGTGCAGGTTTATCGGCCCCACGAGTCTTCAATGTTCAACCGTTCTCTGTGCAACACCTTCGCCGGCCTGCTGCTGGGCGCCGCTGCGCTGCCGGCCCAGGCCAACTGGTATCTGGACGGCGAGTCGTCGCGGCTGTCGTTCGTCAGCACGAAAAACGCCAACGTGTCCGAAGTGCAGCGCTTTCTGGTGCTGCACGGCAAAGTCGATCCCGATGGTCGCGCCGTGGTCGAAGTCGAACTGGATTCGATCAACAGCGGCATCCCGCTGCGCGACGAGCGCATGCGCAAGGAGTTGTTCCAGATCGAGCAATTCCCCGAAGCGACCATCACTACGCAAATCGACCTGCGCCCGATCAACGATCTGGCCCCCGGCGCGCAGCTTGAATTGCGCCTGCCGCTGACCGTCAACCTGCACGGCAAACAGCACGAATACCCCGCCGAACTGCTCGCCACGCGTCTCGATGACCGACGCTTTCAAGTGGTGACGCTGGAGCCGCTGGTGATCAGCGCCGAGGATTTCGATCTGCTGCCGGGCCTGGAAAGCCTGCGCAACATGGCCGGCCTGTCGGCCATCAGTCTGTCGGTGCCGGTGGGTGCGGTGCTGATCTTCACGGCGCGCTGACATGCGCGGCGCGGTGTTTCCGTGGCGTGATGGCAACCGCTTCGAGCTGTTGATCGACGGCCCGCAATTCTTCCCGCGCATGCTCGACGAGATTGCCCGCGCCCGCGAGCAGATCGAACTGGAGCTGTATCTGGTGGAGGCCGGTGCCTGTGCCGAAACCATCGTGCAGGCGTTGGTACTGGCGGCGGAGCGGGGCGTGCGGGTGCGCTGCCTGTTCGACGATTACGGCAGCCTCGCGTTCACCCTCACGTTGCGCCGGCGGCTGACCGGGGCCGGGGTCGAGCTGCGTTTTTACAACCGGCTGAACTGGCGGCGCTGGGTCGGCAATTTCTATCGCGATCATCGCAAGCTGTTGCTGGTCGACCAGCGTCTGGCGGTGGTCGGCGGCACCGGGGTCACCGATGAATTCTGGACGCCGGGCCACGACACCAGCGAATGGCACGAGGTCATGGTGGAAATCACCGGCCCGCTGGTGCTCGACTGGCAGTTGCTGTTCGACCGCCAATGGATCGCCAACCGCCATCGCCGGGCCTGGCGGCCCAACGCGCATTTCGGCCTGCCACGACTGCCGCGCGTGCCGGACACGGGCGAGGGCATGGGCCGCGTGGCCTACGCCGACGCCCGCCAGCATCGCGACATTCTGCAATCGTTGTTCCGTGCACTGAACAGCGGCCAGCAGCGGATCTGGCTGGCGACGCCGTATTTCCTGCCGACCTGGAAAATCCGCCGCTCCCTGCGCAAGGCCGCTGCCCGTGGCCTCGACGTGCGCCTGCTGCTGACCGGGCCGCGCACCGATCATCCGTCGGTGCGCTACGCGGGGCATCGCTACTACCCGCGCCTGCTCAAGGCCGGGGTGAAAATCTACGAATACCAGCCGTGTTTCCTGCACCTGAAAATGGTGCTGGTGGACGATTGGGTCAGCATCGGCTCATGCAATTTCGATCACTGGAATCTGCGCTTCAACCTTGAGGCGAATCTGGAAGCGCTGGACACGTCATTGACGGCAGCGGTGGCGGCGAGTTTCGAGAAGGACTTCGGCCTGAGTCAGCAGGTGAGTCTGGAGGAATGGCGGAAACGGCCACTGTGGCGGCGGGTGAAGCAGCGGATCTGGGGCTGGGTGGATCGGGTGGTGGTCAACTTGCTCGACAGACGCGGCTAAGCGCAATTGATCGTTCCCACGCAGAGCGTGGGAACGATCAGATCCGAACGATCAGGGCGCCGGGTTTACAGCAGTTCAAAGCTCTGCTGCGTCACGTCCTGGGAATCCAGGCCGATCTGCACGTTGAACTTGCCAGGCTCGGCCGCGTACTTGAGCTGGGCGTTGTAGAACTTCAGGTCATCTTCGGTGATGGTGAAGTGCACGACCTTCTGCTCGCCGGCCTTGAGCATGATTTTCTGGAAGTTCTTCAGCTCCTTGACCGGACGGATCATCGATCCGGTGACGTCCTGAATGTACAGCTGCACCACGGTTTCGCCGTCGCGCTTGCCGGTGTTCTTGACCATGACGCTGGCGTCGAGCTTGCCGGTGGCGTTCAGGGTGGTCGAGGACAGCGCCATGTCGCTCAGACTGAAGTCGGTGTAGCTCAGGCCGTAACCGAACGGGAACAGGGGACCTGTGGTGTCATCGAAATACTGCGAGGTGTAGTTGCCCGGTTTGCCCGGCGTGAACGGCCGGCCAATGCTCAGGTGGTTGTAGTAGGTCGGGATCTGGCCCACGGAGCGCGGGAAGGTCACCGGCAGTTTGCCCGACGGGTTGTAGTCGCCGAACAGCACGTCGGCGATGGCGTTGCCGCCCTCGGTGCCGCTGAACCAGGTTTCCAGAATCGCGTCAGCCTGTTCTTTCTCTTCGAGGATCGTCAGCGGACGGCCGTTCATCAGCACCAGCACCAACGGCTTGCCGGTGGCTTTCAGGGCACGGATCAGTTCGCGCTGGTTTTCCGGGATGTTCAGGTCGGTGCGGCTCGACGATTCGTGGGACATGCCACGGGATTCACCCACGGCTGCAACCACAATGTCGGCGTCCTTGGCGGCTTTCACCGCTTCGTCGATCAGCACGTTGGCCGGACGCGGGTCATCGACCACTTCCGGGGCGTCGAAGTTGAGGAAGTTCAGGTAATCGAGGACTTTCTTGTCGCTGGTGATGTTGGCGCCACGGGCGTAGATCAGGTTCGCCTTGTCGCCGATCACATTGCTCATGCCGTCGAACAGGGTCACCGATTGCGCCGGACGACCGGCGGCAGCCCAACTGCCCATCATGTCGATCGGGGCCTTGGCCAGCGGGCCGACCAGCGCGACTTTCGCGGTTTTCTTCAGCGGCAGGGTTTCGTTCTGATTCTTCAGCAGTACCAGGCTGCGACGCGCCACTTCACGGGCGTCGGCGCGGTGCAGACGGCTGTCGGCGTAGGTGTCGGCCGGATCGTCTTCAGCCTTGCCGATGCGCAGGTACGGGTCCTTGAACAGGCCCATGTCGTACTTGGCAGCGAGCACTTCACGCACCGCGTTGTCGATGTCCTTCTGTTCGATCTCGCCGGACTTGAGCAGCCCCGGCAGCTCTTTGCCGTAAAGGGTGTCGTTCATGCTCATGTCGATGCCGGCCTTGATCGCCAGCTTCGCCGCTTCACGACCGTCGCGGGCCACGCCGTGCTTGATCAGTTCGAAGATCGCGCCGTGGTCGCTGACTGCCAGGCCTTTGAAGCCCCAGTCCTTGCGCAGCAGGTCGTTCATCAGCCAGGTATTGGCGGTGGCCGGGATGCCGTTGACCGAGTTCAACGCCACCATCACGCCGCCGGCGCCGGCATCGATCGCGGCGCGGTACGGTGGAAGGTAGTCCTGATACATCTTCACCGGGCTCATGTCGACGGTGTTGTAGTCGCGACCGCCTTCGACCGCGCCGTACAGGGCGAAGTGCTTGACGCTGGCCATGATGCTGTCGGCCGCGCTCGGCGTGTCGCCCTGATAGGCCTTGACCATGACTTTGGCGATGCGCGAGGTCAGGTAGGTGTCTTCACCGAAACCTTCGGAGCTGCGACCCCAGCGCGGGTCGCGGGAGATATCGACCATCGGCGCGAAGGTGATGTCGAGGCTGTCGGCGGCGGCTTCTTTGGCTGCTACGCGCCCGGACTGGCCGATGGCGTCCATGTCCCAGCTCGATGCCAGGGCCAGCGGAATCGGGAATATCGTACGGTGACCGTGGATCACGTCGTACGCGAAAAACATCGGAATCTTCAGGCGGCTGCGCATGGCAGCGTCCTGCATCGGGCGGTTTTCCGGGCGGGTGATCGAGTTGAAGGTGCCGCCGATGTTGCCGGCGGCAATCTCTTTGCGGATCAGCTCGCGGGGCATTTCCGGGCCGATGCTGATCAGGCGCAACTGGCCGATCTTCTCGTCGAGGGTCATTTGCTTCATCAGGTTACTGATGAACGCGTCCTTGTTTTCCAGGGGTACCGGGGTCGTGGCGGCCAGTACTTGATGACTGGCCAGGCTGACGAACAGGCCCAGCAAACACAGCTTCTTCATGAATAGTTTTCTCAAGGGCGCAAACGGCGTTACAACGCCGGCCAGCCAAAATTTAGGGAGCGACTATTGTTGTTCGGGTGTTGACGCAAAAAACGACGCCGAATAAACGCTGCCGGATCGAGCAGCGTGATCGCGCAGGGCCTCTTTTTAGCCCATCGGCCCGCCGCAATCCAGTGGCGCGGGCGATTATGCCCCAAGAGCCGACCGAGAAGGTTTCGCGCTCGAATTTTCATGAAATGTGCAAGGGAGCACCCGTCCGATGAATGTCAGTCCTGTCTACCGCTCGCGTTTGCAGGTCGCCACCTTGCTGGTGCTGGCCACGTTGTTGACCGCTTGCGGCATCAACAACATCCCGACCCTCGACGAACAGGCCAAGGCTGCCTGGGGCCAGGTGCAGAACCAGTACCAGCGCCGCGCCGACCTGATCCCCAATCTGGTAGAAACCGTGAAGGGCTATGCCAAACACGAGGAAGCAACCCTGACTGCGGTGATCGAGGCCCGGGCCAAGGCGACGTCAATCCAGGTCGATGCCAGCACCCTCGACAACCCGGAAAAACTCAAGCAGTTCCAGCAGGCCCAGGATCAACTGACCGGCGCCTTGAGCCGCTTGATGGTGGTGTCCGAACGTTATCCGGACCTGAAGGCCAACCAGAACTTCCTCGCCCTGCAATCGCAGCTTGAGGGCACGGAAAACCGCATCGCCGTGGCCCGCCGGGATTTCATTCTGGCGGTGCAGAAATACAACACCGAGATCCGCACCTTTCCCGGTCGTCTGTGGCACAGCGTGATGTACAGCGACCTGCCGATCCGCGAAACCTTCGAAGCCACCAGCCCCGGCGCGGACAAGGCCCCGGAAGTGAAGTTCTGACGCGGTGATGCCCATGCGTGTGTTGAAGATGGGCCTGGTGCTGATGCTGTGGCTGTTCGCCGTCAGCGCCGAGGCCGAGTTGACCTTTCCGGCGCTGACCGGGCGGGTGGTGGACGACGCGCAGATGATCGAGCCGTCGGTGCGCGCACAACTGAGCCAGCAGTTGCAGGCCCACGAACAGGCAACCGGTGAGCAGTTGGTGGTCGTGACGTTGCCGAACCTGCAAGGCGCCACCATCGAGGACTACGGCGTCGAACTCGGTCGGCACTGGGGCATCGGCCAGAAGGACAAGAACAACGGCGCCTTGTTGATCGTCGCCCGGGACGAGCGCAAATTGCGCATCGAAGTCGGCTACGGGCTGGAGGATCGCCTGACCGATGCCCAGAGTTCGGTGATCATTCATCAGGTGATCACACCGTCGTTCAAGGCCGGCAACTTCAGCAAGGGCATCAGCGACGGCGTGGCGGCGATGCTGGTGGTGCTGGGCGGCAATCCGCTGGACGAGCCGTCCACGGTGTATGAATCGGCCGGCGATCCTGCGGACGACTTCGTCTCGCGGCATCCGGCGTTGTTCGTATTTCTGGTGATGTTGTTCATCGTGACTGTTTTTGTCTGCCAGATGCTCGGTATCCTTCCCGCCGGCCGGGGCGGCTCCGGAGGAG
>NZ_POHV01000002.1:0-220567 GCF_002884345.1 Pseudomonas sp. GW456-12-10-14-LB2 | reverse complement strand
TTTTATTGCCTCACCGCTTACGCCGCACTGAACAACTTGTGCGGATCAATCACAAACTTCTTCGGCACGCCGGCATCGAACTCGCCGTAGCCTTCCGGCGCCTGATCGAGGCTGATGACTTGCACGCCCACCACTTCGGCAATGTTGATGCGATCCCACATGATCGCCTGCATCAGCTGACGGTTGTACTTCATCACCGGAGTCTGGCCGGTGTGGAAGCTGTGGGATTTGGCCCAGCCCAGGCCGAAGCGAATGCTCAGGCTGCCCATTTTCGCGGCGGCATCGACAGCACCCGGATCTTCGGTCACGTACAGGCCCGGAATACCGATCTTGCCGGCGACGCGCACCACGCCCATCAGCGAGTTGAGCACGGTGGCCGGGGCTTCGGATTTGACGCCGTCGTGACCATGACCACGGGCTTCGAAGCCCACGCAGTCCACTGCGCAATCCACTTCAGGCTCGCCCAGCAGCGCGGCGATCTGTTCGTGCAGCGGGGTGTCTTTCGACAGGTCGACCACTTCAAAACCCTGAGCCTTGGCGTGGGCCAGGCGGATGGTGTTGACGTCGCCGATGATCACCACCGCAGCCCCGAGCAAGCGGGCGGAGGCAGCAGCGGCCAGACCGACCGGGCCGGCGCCCGCGATGTAAACGGTGCTGCCCGGACCAACGCCAGCGGTGACGGCGCCGTGGTAGCCGGTCGGCAGAATGTCGGAGAGGCAGGTCAGGTCACGGATTTTCTCCATGGCCTTGTCGCGGTCCGGCAGTTTCAACAGGTTGAAGTCGGCGTACGGCACCAGCACGTATTCGGCCTGGCCACCGGTCCAGTCGCCCATGTCGACGTAACCGTAGGCACCACCGGCGCGGGCCGGGTTGACGGTCAGGCAGACACCGGTGTGTTGCTCCTTGCAGGAACGGCAGCGCCCGCAAGCCACGTTGAACGGAACGGACACCAGATCGCCGATCTTCAGATTCTCGACATCGGAGCCTTTTTCGATCACTTCACCAGTGATCTCGTGGCCCAGCACCAGACCGGTCTGCGCCGTGGTACGGCCGCGCACCATGTGCTGGTCGGAGCCGCAAATGTTGGTTGAAACCACACGCAGGATGACACCGTGCTCGATCTTCCTGCCGCGCGGATCCTGCATTTTCGGATAGTCGATTTTCTGTACTTCGACCTTGCCAGCGCCGAGATACACCACACCACGATTGCCAGACATGCTTTCACCTCGCTGTTGTTTTTATGGAACCGCGCCGCCCAGGCAGGCAGCGCGTTAAGTGCTCGGGTTATTGCTTGTTGGTTTTGCGTTGTTATGACTTAAAGAACGACGGTGCGATTGGCGTTCAGGAACACCCTCCGCTCAATGTGATACCCCACGGCCCGGGCCAGGGTCAGGCCTTCGATGTCGCGGCCCTTGGCGATCAGGTCTTCGGGGTAATGACTGTGATCCACGGCCTCGACGCCCTGGGCGATGATCGGCCCCTCGTCGAGGTCGTTGTTGATGTAGTGCGCGGTGGCGCCCACCAGTTTCACGCCCTTGTTGTAGGCCTGGTGATACGGCTTGGCGCCCTTGAAGCCCGGCAGCAGCGAGTGATGAATGTTGATCGCCTTGCCATCGAGCTTGCGGCACAGCTCCGGCGACAACACCTGCATGTAGCGGGCGAGGATCACCAGTTCAGCGCCAGCCTCCTCGATCACCTGCCACACCTGCCGCTCCTGGCCCGGTTTGTCGTTCGGGTCGAGGGGGAAATGGTAGTAGGGAATCTGGTGCCAGTCGGCCAGCGGCTTGAGGTCCGGGTGGTTCGACACCACCGCCGCCACGTCCATCGACAGCTGGCCGATGCGCTGGCGGTAGAGCAAGTCGTTGAGGCAGTGATCGGCCTTGGAGACCATTATCACGACTTTTGGCCGGTAGTTCGGCGCGGTCAGCTCGAAGATCATGCCGAACGCCTGACCACGCTCGGCGAGGCCGGCGCGGAAGGATTGCTCGTCGAAACCGTCGGGCTGACGGAATTCCACACGAATAAAGAAACGCCCCGAGAGGCGGTCATCGAACGAGTGGTGTTCGGTGACGTAACAGCCCTGCTCGAACAGAAAACGCGTCACCGCGTCCACGGTGCCGAGAACGCTGGGGCAGTCGGCGGTCAGAATCCATGTGTCTGGGGCGCGGCTCATGGTGCGGTGACTCCTGTTCTTTGTGCGGGTGTCAGGGAGCTTCCCCTCACCCTAGCCCTCTCCCGGAGGGAGAGGGGACTGACCGGGTTGTTCTTTCGAGCTACGCCGACGTGAAATACCGAGCCGAACTCAGGCTTTGAAACCAACCGAGATCAGCTCCCTTTCCCCCTCGCCCCCTTGGGGGAGAGGGTTGGGGTGAGGGGGCAAAAATCTCAGGCCCTACACGCAAGCAAGATCGACGCAATTCACCTCAAGCCTGAACGCTAAGGCCGTATTCTGCGGACGCATCCTGCAACCACAACCACCAGTAATCCGAGAAGCTGCGTCGGATAAGCAGTTCCCAGGTGTCTTCGGCGGTGTGGCGGATCATCAGCTGCGACTTGGCGAACACCGTGCCCACAGCCTTGCCGACCGGGAAGTTGTTCGGGTGCACGTCGTAGCTGGTGGATTTCATCAGCACCTGACGCACGTTCGGGCCGCTCAATTCGAGAATCTGCTGGCCGCCGCTGACGTTGACGATGGCGATGTGCAGATCGCCCAGCGCTTCGCGCAGTTTCTGCTCGGCGGCAAACTCTTCACCGCTCGGCACAATCAGCAGCCACTCATCCGGGCCCATCCATTGCAGGCTGGTTTCGCCTTTGACGATCACACTCAGGGCGCCCGGCAATTCAATGCCCAGCGCCTTGTGCACACCGGCGGCGAACGCGGCATCGTGGCCATCGCCACGGATGGTCAGATGGCCGAGGAGTTTCTTCTCGCGCACGGTCACGCCGGCGGTCTTGCGGCCCTTGCCGACCAGGCTGGCGAGGTCGGCGTGATGCAGCGACGACTCGGCCTTGGCCCCGGTGGTCGGGCGTTGTTGGTAAACGTTGGCTGCGGTCATAAAGCACCTTTCCTGAATTCGGTGTCGCTCCCGCGCCAGGCGCGGGAGCGATCAATTAGATGTTCTGGCGATCGCCTTTCGGATCGAAGAACACCGAAGAAACGATTTCCGCCTCGATCACGCTGCCATCCGCCAGCGGTGCGAACACCCGCTCGCCCATGCGCTTGAGACCGCCCTTCACCACGCCCATGGCAAACGAATAGCCGAGGGAGTTGTGCGCGTAGCTGGAGGTCACGTGGCCGACCATGGTCATCGGGATCGACTGCTTGGTGTTGAACACCAGTTGCGCACCTTCCGGCAGCCATACGTTCGGATCGATCGGCTTCAGGCCCACCAGTTGCTTACGCTGGTCACGCACGCAGTCTTCACGGTTCATGCCGCGCTGGCCGATCCACGAGAACGGTTTGGTGCGACCGACGCACCAGCCCATGTTCAGGTCGTCCGGGGTCATCGAGCCGTCGGTGTCCTGGCCGACGATGATGAAGCCCTTCTCGGCCCGCAGAACGTGCATGGTTTCGGTGCCGTACGGCGTCAGGTTGTACTGCTTGCCCGCCTCGACGATTTTTTCCAGCACGCCCATCGCGTAGTCGGCCTGGACGTTGACTTCGTACGACAGCTCACCGGTGAACGAGATACGGAACACCCGCGCCGGCACACCGCCGACCAGACCTTCTTTCCAGGTCATGAACGGAAACGCTTCATTGGCCAGGTCGATGTCGGTCACGGCGCTGAGCAGCTTGCGGCTGTTCGGGCCGGACAGGGTCATGGTCGCCCAGTGGTCGGTGACGGAGGTGAAGTAGACCTTCATCTCTGGCCATTCGGTCTGATGGTACAGCTCCAGCCACTGCAGGACGCGAGCCGCGCCGCCGGTGGTGGTGGTCATGACGAAATGGTTGTCGGCCAGACACGCCGTCACCCCGTCGTCGAAGACCATGCCGTCTTCCTTGCACATCAGGCCGTAACGGGCCTTGCCCACGTCGAGCTTGGTCCAGGCGTTGGTGTACACGCGGTTGAGGAACTCGCGGGCGTCCGGGCCCTGGATGTCGATCTTGCCCAGGGTCGAAGCGTCCAGCAGACCGACGCTGTCGCGCACAGCCTTGCATTCGCGTTTGACGGCGGCATGCATGTCTTCGCCGTTTTTCGGGAAGTACCACGGACGTTTCCACTGACCGACGTCTTCGAACTCGGCGCCGTTTTTCAAGTGCCATTGATGCAGTGCGGTGTAACGCACAGGTTCGAAGATGTGCCCGCAGTGACGACCGGCTACCGCGCCGAAAGTGACCGGCGTGTAGTTCGGACGGAACATCGTGGTGCCCATCTGCGGGATGGTCACGTTCAGCGAGCGGGCGGCAATCGCCAGGCCGTTGACGTTGCCGAGCTTGCCCTGATCGGTGCCGAAGCCCAGCGCCGTGTAGCGTTTGACGTGTTCGACCGACTCGAAACCTTCGCGGGTCGCCAGTTCGATGGCGGCGGCGGTCACGTCGTTCTGCAGGTCGACGAATTGCTTCGGTGCCCGGGAAGTGCCCTTCTCGTGCGGCACCTGGAACAGCGCCAAGGTTGGTTCTTCGAGACGGCTCAGGGCTTTCGGCAACACGGCTTCAACGGCCTGAAAACCGGCTTCGGACGCAGCGCGCACGCCGCCTTCAAAACCGTCAGCCAGCGAATCGCCGAGACCGTAGACGCCGTTGATGCCACCGACGCAAACACGTTTCTGCGGTGCTTCGCCCGGTACGAAACCGAGGATGTCTTCACGCCAGATCGGCTTGCCGCCGAGGTGCGACGCCAGGTGAACCACCGGGCTGTAACCGCCGGAGCTGGCGATCAGATCGCAGTCGAGCCATTCGCCCGGGCTGGTGACCTTGTGGCCTTTGACATCGATCGCCGCCACGCGGGCAGTGGTGACGTGCTTGCTGCCACGGGCCTCGATCACGGCGCTGCCGGTGAGGATGCGAATGCCTTTGGCGCGCGCCTCTTCAACCAGTGCGCCACGCGGATTGCTGCGGGCGTCGGCGATGGCGACCACTTGCAGGCTGGCATCGAGCCAGTCCAGCGCCACGCGATAGGCGTGATCGTTGTTGGTCGACAGCACCAGCTTTTTGCCCGGTGCCACGCCGTAACGGCGCACGTAAGTCGACACCGCGCCGGCGAGCATGTTGCCCGGCACGTCGTTGTTGCCGTAGACCAGCGGACGCTCGTGAGCACCGGTCGCCAGCACCACACGCTTGGCGCGGACGCGGTGGATGCGCTGACGCACCTGGCCGATCGGCGCGCGGTCACCGAGGTGATCGGTGAGGCGTTCATGAATGGTCAGGAAGTTGTGGTCGTGGTAGCCGTTGACCGTGGCGCGCGGCAACAGCAGCACGTCCGGAGTGCTCTTCAATTCAGCGATGACGCCGGCCACCCATTCCATCGCCGGTTTGCCGTCGAGGCTTTCGCGGGAGTCGAGCAGGCTGCCGCCGAACTCTTCCTGTTCGTCGGCGATGATCACCCGCGCACCGCTGCGTGCAGCGGCCAGTGCTGCGGCCAGACCGGCCGGGCCGGCGCCGACGATCAGCACGTCGCAGTGCTGGTTCATGTAGTCGTAGGTGTCCGGATCGACTTCGGTCGGCGAACGACCAAGACCTGCGGCCTTGCGAATGTACTTCTCGTAAGTCATCCAGAACGATTGCGGGTACATGAAGGTTTTGTAGTAGAAACCCGGCGGCATCAGCTTGCCGCCGACCTTGCCGAGAATCCCCATCATGTCGTTGTTGACGCTCGGCCAGCCGTTGGTGCTGGTGGCGACCAGCCCTTGGTACAACGCCTGTTGCGTGGCGCGCACGTTAGGGATCTGGGTGGCTTCGGTAGCACCGATCTGCAGCACCGCGTTCGGCTCTTCGGCACCGGCGGCGAAGATGCCGCGCGGACGCGAATACTTGAAGCTGCGGCCAATGATGTCGACGCCGTTGGCCAGCAGGGCTGCGGCCAGCGAGTCGCCTTCAAAACCTTTGTAGGTCTGGCCGTTGAAGGTGAAGCTCAGCACTTTGTTGCGGTCGATCCGTCCACCGTTGGACAGGCGATTGGTCTGGCTCATACCTTCTCTCCCAGCGCCGTCGTGGCTGTTTTCGCAGTGTCAGCCTTGTCGGTGAATTGCGGCTTGGTGCCGATCTTGTAGGTTTCGAGAATCTCGTAGGTCACGGTGTCGCGGGTGACGTTGAAGTACTGGCGGCAACCGGCGACGTGATCCCACAGTTCGTGGTGCAGACCGCGCGGGTTGTCGCGGAAGAACATGTAGTCGCCCCACTCCTCGTCGGTGCAGCTGTTCGGATCCAGCGGACGCGGGATGTGCGCCTGGCCGGATGCGTGGAATTCCTCTTCGGAGCGCAGTTCGCCGCAGTGAGGACAGAAGATATGCAACATGGGGATTTCTCCTGTTAGTGGGCGACAGCCGCAGCGCCGTGTTCGTCGATCAACGCACCGTTGTGGAAACGGTCGATGGAGAAAGGTGCGGCCAGCGGGTGCATTTCACCCTTGGCCAGACTCGCGGCAAACACGTTGCCCGAGCCAGGTGTGGCCTTGAAGCCGCCGGTGCCCCAACCGCAGTTGAAGAACATGTTCGGTACCGGGGTTTTCGAAATGATCGGGCAGGCGTCCGGCGTGGTGTCGACGATGCCGCCCCACTGACGGTTCATGCGCACCCGCGACAGCACCGGGAACATCTCGACGATGGCCTGAATAGTGTGCTCGATCACCGGGTACGAACCGCGCTGACCGTAGCCGTTGTAGCCGTCGATACCGGCGCCGATCACCAGGTCGCCCTTGTCGGACTGGCTGATGTAACCGTGCACGGCGTTGGACATGATCACGCTGTCGATGATCGGTTTGATCGGCTCGGACACCAGCGCCTGCAGCGGGTGGGATTCGATCGGCAGACGGAAACCGGCGAGCTTGGCCATGTGCCCGGAGTTACCGGCGGTGACCACACCGACGCGTTTGGCGCCGATGAAGCCCTTGTTGGTTTCAACGCCGATGCACACACCGTTTTCCTTGCGGAAACCGATCACTTCGGTCTGCTGGATCAGGTCCACACCGAGGGCGTCGGCGGCACGGGCAAAGCCCCACGCCACGGCATCGTGACGGGCCACGCCGCCGCGACGCTGAACGGTTGCGCCCATCACCGGGTAGCGGGTGTTTTTCGAGCAGTCGAGGTACGGAATTTCGTCCGCGACCTGCTTGGCGTTGAGCAGTTCGCCGTCAACGCCGTTGAGACGGTTGGCGCTGACCCGACGCTCGGAATCACGGATGTCCTGCAGGGTGTGGCACAGGTTGTAGACGCCGCGTTGGGAGAACATCACGTTGTAGTTCAGGTCCTGAGACAGGCCTTCCCACAGTTTCATCGCGTGTTCGTACAGGTGCGCCGACTCGTCCCACAGGTAGTTGGAGCGAACGATGGTGGTGTTGCGCGCGGTGTTGCCACCGCCCAGCCAGCCCTTCTCGACTACGGCCACGTTGGTGATGCCGTGCTCTTTGGCCAGATAGTAGGCCGTCGCCAGACCGTGCCCGCCGCCGCCGACGATGACCACGTCGTAGACCTTTTTCGGGGTCGGCGTGCGCCACATGCGCTGCCAGTTTTCGTGGTGGCTGAGGGAGTGTTTGAAGAGGCCGAAGCCCGAATAGCGTTGCATAGTCATGTACTCCAGAACGCTCAGCGATAAACCGGGAAGTCAGCGCACAGGGCCGAAACCTGCTGGGCGACGTTGGCCTCGACATCGGCATCGCCGAGGTTGTCGAGGATGTCGCAGATCCAACCGGCCAGCGTCACGCACTGGGTCACCTTGAAGCCGCGGGTGGTCACCGCCGGGGTGCCGATGCGCAGGCCGGAGGTCACGAACGGCGACTGCGGGTCGTTCGGTACGGCGTTCTTGTTGACGGTGATGTGCGCGCGACCGAGGGCAGCGTCGGCGTCCTTACCGGTGAGGCCCTGACGGATCAGGCTGACCAGGAACAGGTGGTTGTCGGTGCCGCCGGACACTACATCGTAGCCACGTTTGATAAAGACGCTCGCCATCGCCTGGGCGTTGTCGATCACTTGTTGCTGATAGGCCTTGAAGCCAGGCTCCAGTGCTTCCTTGAAGCACACGGCCTTGCCGGCGATGACGTGCATCAGCGGGCCGCCCTGGGCGCCGGGGAATACCGCCGCGTTGAGCTTCTTCTCGATTTCTTCGTTGGCCTTGGCCAGGATCAGCCCGCCACGCGGACCGCGCAGGGTCTTGTGAGTGGTGGTGGTGACCACGTCGGCGTACGGCAGCGGGTTCGGGTACAGACCGGCAGCCACCAGACCGGCGACGTGAGCCATGTCGACGAACAGCAGCGCACCGACCTTGTCGGCGATCTGACGGAAGCGCGGGAAGTCGAGGGTTTTCGAGTAGGCCGAGAAACCGGCGACGATCATTTTCGGTTTGCACTCGACGGCCAGACGCTCGACTTCGTCGTAATCGATCAGGCCGGTCTTGGTATCGATGCCGTACTGCACGGCGTTGTACAGCTTGCCCGAGGACGACACCTTGGCGCCGTGGGTCAGGTGACCGCCGTGGGCCAGGCTCATGCCGAGGATGGTGTCGCCTGCTTGCAGCAGGGCCAGGTACACGGCGCTGTTGGCCGAGGAACCGGAGTGCGGCTGGACGTTGGCGTAATCGGCGCCGAACAGCTGCTTGGCGCGTTCGATGGCCAGGGCTTCGACCTTGTCGACGTGCTCGCAGCCACCGTAGTAGCGCTTGCCCGGATAGCCTTCGGCGTATTTGTTGGTCAGGCCGCTGCCTTGCGCTTCCATCACGCGTTTGCTGGTGTAGTTCTCCGACGCGATCAGCTCGATGTGATCTTCCTGACGTTGCTCCTCGGCATTCATCGCCGCCAGCAGTGCATCGTCGTAACCCTGGATCTGGTCTTGCTTGCTGAACATCGCGTCTCTCCCAGCGGCATCTGTGCGCCATTCGTCTCGGTAAGGCACGGCGTTCAGCCAATGCCCTTTGATGCGATGGTATGGCCGGCGCAGGGAGGTCAAATGCCTACGGACGCCACGCAAAGGTGCGTTTACGACATGGCGGCGGCGACGGACTCAAACAAGTAGCTGGCGCAAGGCCAGAAGAACCACGAAATGCGCGGGATAGAGCGCATACGCCCAGCGCCGCATGGGTGGCGTGTGGAGGTAAGTGGCTTGTCGCAACAGGAACATTCCGAGCAGTGGCGCGATCAGGCAAGTCACAATCCCGAGGATGGCGACAATGTTGCCGAACTGCGCGGATTCGTAGAGCGTCCGCCATTGATTCGCGGCCAGACACAGCAGGCCCGGCAGCAGGCTGAAATACCAGGGCCGACGAAACACCAGCAACATCGCCAGTGGCAGCAGGACGCCGAACAAGCCGAACATCAGTCGCTCCGGGAAAATCGCTGCCACCAGCAAGGCGCTGACGCCGAGCAGTCGCGAAATCAGCGCTGGATCCTGCCAGCCCCGCGCCACCAGCAAGCCCAGCGCCAGGGTGGGCATCACGTTCAACGTGTCGGGTTCGGGAATGTACAAACGGTA
The DNA here is from genome assembly GCF_002884345.1 of Pseudomonas sp. GW456-12-10-14-LB2. NCBI lineage: Bacteria > Pseudomonadati > Pseudomonadota > Gammaproteobacteria > Pseudomonadales > Pseudomonadaceae > Pseudomonas > Pseudomonas sp. GW456-12-10-14-LB2. The sequence continues at coordinate 210,949 of NZ_POHV01000002.1, read as the reverse complement.
GGGAATCTCGCTGAGCAGACTGAACAGCAGCAGCCAGCCCAGATAGCGCCATTCGGTCTTGCGCGCGCCGTCACGGGCCAGGTTCGCCGCCATCGCCAGGCAGAACCACGGGAACGCCAGCCGTCCCGGCACATACAGCCAATCGGCGCTGATCCCGACATATCGCAAGTGATCGAGCAGCATGCTCAGCAGCGCCAGCCACTTGAGCAGATCGAGTGCGCCGTCGCGCCGGCTCAGGTGCATAATCGGCTCGCATCCTTGTAAAGTTCTGACAGCGACATCCCGTGTGCTCCCCGGATGATCTTCGGTACAGTGCGCACCATCATTGACCCCACGAAGCGCCACAAGCGCCTCGATCACGGAAGCCGGCCATGACCGACAAGAGCCAACAATTCGCCAGCGACAACTACTCCGGTATCTGCCCCGAAGCCTGGGCTGCCATGGAACAGGCCAACCACGGCCACCAGCGCGCCTATGGCGACGATGAGTGGACAGCACGCGCCTCCGATTATTTCCGCAAGCTGTTCGAGACCGACTGCGAAGTGTTCTTCGCCTTCAACGGCACCGCCGCCAACTCCCTCGCGCTGTCGTCGCTGTGCCAGAGTTACCACAGCGTGATCTGCTCGGAAACCGCCCACGTCGAAACCGACGAATGCGGCGCTCCGGAATTCTTCTCCAACGGTTCGAAACTGCTGATCGCCGGCACTGAAAACGGCAAGATCACCCCGGCTTCGATCCGCGAAGTCGCGCTCAAGCGCCAGGACATTCACTACCCGAAACCGCGCGTCGTGACCCTGACCCAGGCCACCGAAGTCGGCAGCGTCTACACCCCGGAAGAAGTCCGCGCCATCAGCGACACCTGCAAGGAGCTGGGCCTGAACCTGCACATGGACGGCGCGCGTTTCTCCAACGCCTGCGCCTTCCTCGGCTGCTCGCCGGCGGACCTGACCTGGAAGGCCGGCGTCGACGTGCTGTGCTTCGGCGGCACGAAGAACGGCATGGCGGTGGGTGAGGCGATCCTGTTCTTCAACCACAAACTGGCCGAAGACTTCGATTACCGCTGCAAACAGGCCGGGCAACTGGCCTCGAAAATGCGCTTCCTGTCGGCGCCGTGGGTCGGCATCCTGGAAAACGACGCCTGGCTCAAATACGCCCGCCACGCCAACCACTGCGCGCAACTGCTGGCCGAACTGGTCAGCGACATCCCGGGCGTGGAACTGATGTTCCCGGTCCAGGCCAACGGCGTGTTCCTGCAACTCTCGGAACCGGCCATCGCCGCCCTGACCGCGCGCGGCTGGCGCTTCTACACCTTCATCGGCAAGGGCGGCGCGCGCTTCATGTGCTCGTGGGACACCGAAGAAGAACGCGTACGCGAACTGGCACGCGACATCCGCGGAGTCATGTCGGCCTGATTTATCCCCTCCTCCTGATCGTTCCCACGCTCTGCGTGGGAATGCCTCCCGGGACGCTCCGCGTTCCTGCCGCACCGCCGATGCAACGCCAGGCATCGTCATGACGCGGAGCGTCAAAGGCTGCATTCCCACGCGGAGCATGGGAACGATCTCACGCCACAGCTCCTCCCCCTCCTGTTTCAGCTCCATCGTCTACATTGTCTGTCGAGCCATCACTCACATAACAATAAGCAGGAGCTTGCGCATGTCGCTTAAAGGCAAAACCTTGTTCATCACCGGCGCCAGCCGTGGCATCGGGCGCGAGATTGCGCTGCGGGCTGCACAGGACGGGGCCAATATCGTGATCGCGGCCAAGAGCGCCGAGCCGCACGCCAAGTTGCCCGGCACCATCCACAGCGTCGCCGCTGAAGTCGAAGCGGCCGGCGGCAAGGCCCTGGCGCTGCAACTGGATGTGCGGGATGAGGAGGCGGTGCGACAGGCGCTGGCCCAGGCCAATCAACATTTTGGCGGGATCGATGCGCTGGTGAACAACGCCGGGGCGATCAAACTGACCGGCGTGCAGCACATCGAGCTCAAGCGTTTCGATCTGATGCACCAGATCAACACCCGCGCGGTGTTGTTGTGCAGCCAGGCCGCCCTGCCCTATTTGAAGAAGTCCTCCGGCCACATCCTCAACCTTTCACCGCCGCTGAATCTGGCCAGTAAATGGTTCGCCCAGTACAGCCCCTACACCGTGACCAAATACGGCATGAGCATGCTGACGGTCGGGATGAGCGAGGAGTTTGCCAACTACGGCATCAGCGTCAATTCGCTGTGGCCGCAGACCATGATTGCCACGGCGGCCATCGAGTTTCAGCTGGGCAATCGGGAGTCGTTCAAGCATGCGCGCACGCCAGCGATCATGGCGGATGCGGCGCATGTGATTCTGAGCAGCAGCGAGCGGCGGATTACCGGGCGGTTGTTGATTGATGAAGAGATCTTGCGCGAAAGCGGCGTGAGCGAATTCGACCACTATCGGTTTGAGCCGAAGAGTGACGCGAAGTTGATGACGGATCTGTTTATCGACTGAGCATTTTCAGAATAGACCTACACCAGGACCTACATAAACCAAACAGGCTTCGCCATAGACTGCCTGCTCCTTTTTCGAGGAGTGCTGACTATGGCGAACCCTGCCTACATGACCATTACCGGCAAGACTCAAGACCTTATTTCAGCCGGGTGTTCGACCCCGGAATCGGTCGGCAACAAATACCAGAAAGCCCATACCGATGAAATCATGGTGTTCGCCTTGAGCCATGAAATGCGCCGCGACAACAACCTCGGCAAAGCCGTCCACCAACCGGTCATCATCACCAAAGCGGTCGACAAATCTTCCCCCTTGCTGGCCCAGGCGCATTCGAACAGCGAAGAACTCGAATGCACGATCAGCCTTTACCGAACCTCGCCTCAAGGTCAGCAGGAGAAGTTTTATTCAATTTCCCTCGATGGGGCCGTTCTGGCTGAACTCTCGCAGGAAGTGCCCCACGTCATTCTGCAAAACGACGCTCAACCTCAAGAACAACTGGCCATTCGTTACCGCGGCATCAGTTGGGTACACCACATTGCGGGCACCACCGGCCATACCTCGTGGGGCAGCCAGGATTGAACCCTCGATCACATGATCCCTGCGGCGTTGAGGATGCCGCAGGCAACTTGCTCGGCCAGGCGCTGACCGCCAGTGCTCGCCATCTGGCGTTCGGCATCGCGCGGGTGCAGTTCAATCAACAAGTCGCATATTTCGCCAAGCACATCACCGATGAGGTTGCCGCCGGACGCCTGACTCCGGAGCAGGGAATCCTTGCGCTTGTGCAGGAACAACACAACCTGCTGAACCAGTCTCGGATCCTGCAGCAAAACAGGCACGGAGCGATCACCGGCACGGCCAAGGCACGACGCTTGTCGATGCTCCCACAGCCTGCAGCAACTCCCGATCCGGAACGTCTGCTGCGGGCCGCTCACCAGCAGAACCTGAAAGTGACACGCCCGAACTCAGCCCCGCCCTCCTCTCCGCGTCCGGTCAACGACTTGCGAATGGTTCCCCGCGAGCATTGGCCGCAGGAGCTGCCGGCGCCCGAAGAGCCGGGGTTCTACATCGTGCCGAAAAGCGTGTCCGCCGAGAAACTTCAGGCGCAGCTGTTTGCGTCGCCAAACCCGAGTGTCATCGCCAAATTCAAAAGCCTGAATCCACTGGAGGACGTGGTGAAGGCCGGATCGATGATTGTTCTGAGTGATCCAGACAATCAGCAATGCACTTATGAAGAATCACTGCTGATGGAAACCGCGCACATCGTCAGCATGGCGCTGGCGCCGTTGACGGTGGAAGAGGCGGACTTTTTTGCCCAGCACTATGAGGTCATCAGAAGGACGCTTTCAGATGGGTCAAAAGTTATTGGGGTTGGTACTGCCATGGCGGCTAATCATCTGGATGGCATAAAAGCCGCTTTGAAAGACATTGAGGCATTGCATATCAGCACTATCGAGACCAATGGCAGCCTGAACTCAAAAGCATTCAAAAAGCGGCGCGCCGAATTACTTCAACGGCTGGACGGACAGCTAACCGGATTGACGAAGAAAGTCATTGGCCTCCCTGATCACCCAAACCTCAAGATCGCTCTAGGAATCGAGCATCCGCACCTGGTGCACCGCTGGAGGAAGGCTGGCGGCATCGGCCAGCCGCCCGGGTACGCCACTCACATTCAAGGCGTGGTGAAAGCCTCGCAATACGTAAAATATGGCGGATGGATTGGTACGGCCGTGGCTGGCGGAGCCTCGGCAATGAAGGTTCAGGATGTCTGTACGAACGAGAACGCCGAGGAGTGCGAAAAGATTAAATTCACCGAAACCGGAAGTTTTCTGGGTGGAGCTGTCGGTTCTGCTGTAGGTGCAAGCACGGCCTCCACCATTTGCGTAGCACTCGGGGTATCCAGTGCAGGAATCGGTGGGGCACTGTGCGGGATCGTGGTTGCGGGAGCCGGATCCTTTACGGTCGGCTATATGGGCGAAAAAGGCGGCGAAATCGCCGGTGAATTGATTTACGAGAAAACCCGATGAGTTATGAAACTGCAAGAGATGCCTTTATCATTCTAAACATCATAAACGTCGCCGCACTCATAATAATCAACTGCATCGTTTTATATATCGCAAAAACAAAAATAGAACTAATAATGAACAGCCTTCAAAACAGTTCGATCGCCGTAGGCCTTATGATGCTATGGCATGGAGGCGTGCGGGGGCGGATCTACATGATGGGGGAAATTTTTAGCTTCCTGAAACGTCCAGAAATCTACCTTTACCAAGGGAAACTGAGCGCAAAAGATATTAAAAATTTTCCGCCAGACTTCAAACGCACGCTACTTACACTATATAAATATCAGAGAATTTCCGGCTTAACTTTTTTGCTCTTTGGACTTCTCGCCGCATTAGAAATTATTTAAAAACAGCAACTAATGACTTCATACGATCTCCCCTACGAGAGATCGCCCCCAAGCCTGCAAACTGAATTCAATATTCGATCCGAACATCCCCCTTCGGCACACTGCAGCAAGAAAGAATGTACCCCTCCGCCTCGTCGTCCTCGGTGATCCCGCCGTTGTGATCCATCTCCACCTCGCCGCCCAGCTTGAGTACCTTGCACGTCCCGCAGATCCCCATGCCGCAGGCTTTCGGGATCATCAGGCCGACCTTCGCAGCCGCCGCATGCACGGTCTCGCCCGGGGCCACACGGATGCTCTTGTCCGAAGAGGTGAATTCCACCAGGTGCAGATCCGCCGCCGGGACTTCCGGTGCTTCCGCCGCCTGTTCGGCCTGCTCCACCGCATCGGCACGGGCTTCCGGCGGCGTGGCGCCGAAGGATTCCTCGTGATAGCGCTTCATTTCGTAGCCGGCGTTTTCCAGCAGGCGTTTGACCGCCGTCATGTACGGCGTCGGGCCGCAGCAGAAGACTTCGCGCTCGAGGAAGTCCGGCACCATCAGTTCCAGCATCTTGTGGTTGAGGTAGCCGCGATAGCCGGCCCACGGCTCGCCCAGCCCATGCTTTTCGCAGATCAGGTGCAGGCTGAAGTTGTCGATCCGCGACGCCATGTGTTCCAGCTCGCGGTGGTAAATGATGTCTTTCGGTGAGCGAGCGCTGTGAATGAACGTCATGTCGACGTTGCCGTTGGTGTCGTAGAACCAGCGCGCCATGGACATCACTGGTGTGATGCCGACACCACCGCTCAGGTACAGCACTTTCGGGCTCGGGAAATCGATGGCGTTGAACAGCCCGACCGGGCCGTGTACCGCCAGCTCCTGGCCTTCATGCAGGGTGTCGTGTAGCCAGTTGGACACCTTGCCCCCCGGCACGCGCTTGATGGTCACCGAAAAGCTGTACGGCACCGACGGCGAGCTGGAGATGGTGTACGAACGCATGATCGGCTGGCCTTCGATCTCCAGCTCCAGGGTCACGAACTGTCCGGGCTTGAAGAAGAACAGGATCGGCTGGTCGGCCATGAAACAGAAGGTGCGCACATCCCAGGTTTCCTGGATGACTTTGACGCAACGGACGATGTGTCGGCCATTGGCCCAGGTCTGGGTGGTGACCGGATTCAGGAAGCTGTTCGACATGCTGTTCTCCACGGCCGACTGTCGGCCTTCATGTGGCGATTCTGCGTATAGCGCGAACGCCCCGTTTACCTATCCGCGACATTGACATACTTATCGCGACCAGCCCCCAACCACCGGGGGTTGCGCGTCGGGAACAGATTGCACCATGTCGCCCATGGATAAGGTTCCGGGCAGCGGCGGCCCCACACTCGCCCCAACACAAACAGATTCTTTACACCTTGCGTAGCACCCCTTAGCCGCACACCCGATCAGCCACTTTCGCGGCCACGTAGATGGCCTTGAGGATTACATCGATGGACACCGCAAGAATCAGCCTGGGCGACCCGCTGGAACCCGCACGCAAGGCCACCGCACAAATGCTGCAGGAACGCGAGCGCACCTACTCCCTGCCGCAGCCGTTCTACAGCGACGAGCGGCTGTTCGATATCGACATGCAGGAGATCTTCCAGAAAGAGTGGTTGATCGCCGGCATGACCTGCGAAATCCCGGCCAAGGGCAACTACATCACCCTGCAGATCGGGAAGAACCCGATCATCGTGATTCGCGGCGCCGAAGGCGTGGTGCACGCGTTCCACAACGTCTGCCGTCACCGTGGCTCGCGCCTGTGCACCAGCGACAAGGGCAAGGTCGCCAAACTGGTCTGCCACTACCACCAGTGGACGTACGAGCTGGACGGTCGCCTGCTGTTCGCCGGCACCGAGATGGGCGCCGACTTCGACATGAAGCAGTACGGTCTGAAACCGGTGAACGTGAAGACTGCCGGCGGCTACATCTTCATCAGCCTGGCGGAGAACCCGCCGGCCATCGATGACTTCCTGTCGACACTGAACCACTACATGGAACCGTACGACATGGAGAACACCAAGGTGGCGATTACCACCACCTTGATGGAAAAGGCCAACTGGAAACTGGTGCTGGAAAACAACCGCGAGTGCTACCACTGCAGCGGCTCTCACCCGGAACTGTTGAAAACCCTGCTGGAATGGGACGACGTCACCGACCCGCGTGCCGATCAGGCGTTCAAGGATCACGTCGCCGCCTCCGCCGCTGCCTGGGAAGCCGAGAAGATCCCTTACGCCCACGCCAGTTTCGGCCTGCGCAACCGCATCGTGCGCATGCCGCTGCTCAAGGGCACCGTGTCGATGACCATGGACGGCAAACAGGGCTGCGCCAAACTGATGGGCCGGATCAAGAACCCGGACCTGGGCTCGATGCGCATCCTGCACTTGCCGCACTCGTGGAACCACTGCATGGGCGACCACATCATCGTATTCACCGTGTGGCCGATCAGCGCTCAGGAAACCATGGTCACCACCAAATGGCTGGTGCACAAGGATGCGGTCGAAGGCGTGGATTACGACGTCGAACGCATGCGCAAGGTGTGGGACGCGACCAACGATCAGGACCGTCGTCTGGCCGAAGAGAACCAGCGCGGGATCAACTCCACCGCGTACCAGCCGGGCCCGTACTCCAAGACTTATGAGTTCGGCGTGGTCAACTTCGTGGACTGGTACAGCGAGCGGATGCTGAGCAACCTCGGCGCCGAGCCTGCACCGTACCTCAAAGGCGTGCCGGTCCAAGGCTGATTGCATCTGACCGATCGTTCCCACGCTCTGCGTGGGAATGCAGCCGGGGACGCTCTGCGTCCCAAAAGCGGACGCAGAGCGTCCATTGAGGCATTCCCACGCGGACGGTTCGACGCCTCGACGTGGGAACGATCATGGCGTCCTTATAGCAACCGCATCATTGCGATGACCACCTTACCGAGCCATCCTCCCCGATAAACTCCTCGAAAATCTCCTCCCCCACCAACCTGATCTTCGCGTACCCATTCAACACCCGCAGCGGATAGTCCGGATCGTTGGCATCCTGCGTCTCCGAAAACAGCACCCGCGAATGCCCGTTCAGTTCGCTGGTGGTGCCATAGGGAATCGCTCCATGCCCGGCACAGCGCGCATGCAGCCCACCCTGCGGCGCATAGACGATGCCATTGTGCAGATGCCCCCAATACCAATAATCCGGCTCACGCCCCAGTGCATCGCACACCGGTTGATATAGCGCGGTCTTGTTGTGCCCGGTGATGTCGAAGCCCTGATGGTGGCTGAGCACCATGAGTTTCTTGCGTTTGGGCAGGCTTTTCATCCACTCGATCTGCGGCTTGTTCAGCGTGCCGTCCATGTACAGGTTCATGACGTCCGAGGCGTACGCCGTGTCCAGCCCGACAATCAGCCAGTCGTCGTTGATCAGGGCAAAGTAGCTGGTGCCCTGCTGCCCAGGAAAACGCGCGGCCAGTTCCTTGAAATAACCGTGGGCGCCGCTATACATCTCGTGGTTGGAATTGAGGGTGAACGAACCGTGGGTGCCCATTGGCCAGCCCGCCATGTCGGTGTCTTCCTGGGAGTGGGTGCCGGCGTAATAGACATCCCCCAGGTGAATGGTGAAATCGGCATTGACCAGTTGCATCTGGTTGGCCACCGACACCGCCGGCGCATGGCTGTTGAACGGCCCGGTGCCCCAGTCGCCGGCAATCGCCAGCGTCACTTCGCGATCCATTGTCACCATTGCCGGATCGGTGCCGAAGGTCGCGTGATGGCGCAGGTTCTCGATCCACTTCAGCAGCGCCTCGCTCCACAGCAGATCCAGCAGCTCCCATTTGCGACAGCCCAGTAGCGTGCCGTCCTTGAGCACCCTGGTCTGCAGTTGATCGGGCGATTGCGGCAGCGGCGTCGCGCTGCCGATACGCAGGATCGACAAACCGTGGGCCAACTCCCACGGCACGGCCGGCTCGTCGGTCGGCAACTCGCCGTGCTTGAGCACGTATTGCGCCTGATCGTGACCGCGCTGGAGCAACTTGATGATGGCTTGAAACTCCTGCGGCTCCAGCTCGCTGATGAGCTTCATCCAGGCCATTTCGATGCGCGTGAACAAGCCGTGCAGGCGCACCTTGACCTTGTCGTATTCGTGTTTCAGATGACCGACCGCTGACATGGCGTAATCCTCTATCCGTAGGGGGTTCACAGGGTTTTCATGAATTCGATCAGCGCACGCTTGTCGTCGTCCGACAGCGTCGTGCCGTACAGGTGACCGCTGTTGTGATTGCCTTCCAGGCGCGTGTCGTAGGTGAAATCCGCCGAGGCTTTGGCCTGCGCGCCGCTGGTCACGAAGCCGACGTTGACCGGATCGTAGACATCGGAGCCGGTGACGAACACCTGCGGACGTTTTTCCGGCGGTTGCAACAAATCCCACAGGGTCGGCACCGAACCGTTGTGCAGGTACGGCGCGCGCAGCCAGATGCCGTCGGTGGGCGTGTTGCTGTAGCTCTGGGTCTTGCGATAGGCGCCGAAATCGAACGGCGGTTTCTTGAAGGTGTGGAACGCCGCCACCAGCCCGGTGGTGAACGAGTTCAGCCGGTGTGGATCGGTGCCGAGCTGGTCGATGTTGGTGGTGACTTGCCCGGTGTCGGTACGGCCGAAGTCATGACAACTGGCGCAATTGGCCTCCCACACCGGTTTGCCTTGGGCGACCTTGGCCTGATCCAGTGCCCACGGCCACGCCGGCGCCTTGTGCCCGAGCAGCCAGTTGGTCACCCGGTTGAAACTCGGCGGCAGCACCGATTCCGGCGTCGCGCCCACGGCCATCGCGGCGGCGTAGTTGCGCTCGTGGATCTTGTTGTTATTGCCGTCCCAGTGCAGGTACATCGATTCCCGGGGTTTCTGGTTCCACACTTGCGGCAGGTCGACGGTGCCGATGGTCGAGTCATCCGGGAAGCCGAACACCACCATTTTCGTCGGGTTGAAGGTGTCGGTGCGCCCCGGTCCCTGTTGCGGGCGCAGTTTCTGCCAGGCGTAGGCCTGCTTCTGTTTGAGCAGCGCGGTCTTGGCCATCGGGATGATCAGGTAGCGGTTGTAGAGCTTTTCGAAAAAGCCCAGCTGGAACTTGCTGTTGATCGCCGCCATCACGGCGTCGGTGGTGAATTTCGGATCGCTGGCGCAATCGTAGGCGAACCACTGGAAAGCTTGCAGTTGCAGAGTGTTGGCCGGTGCGCTCGGCACATTCACCGCGACATCGCTGGCATTCGCCCGGTAGGAACCGGTGTGGCACAGCGCGCAGTTCGGCTCGACGGTCGGGTAGCCGATCTGTCGCTTGGCCATGCCGATCGGCAGGTCCTTACCGTTCTCGAACAGGAAGCCGAAGACTTCCCAGCCGCCGGGTTTCGGCAGTTTCTCCGGGCACATCTGCGGCAGCACGGAGAACAGGTAATACGGAATTCGCGCTTCGATACCGAGACCGATGGCGGCGTATTTATAGTGATCTTCGTCGGAGGCGTAATCCTGCTCCGGCACCACCCGCAGCATCTGATACCAGGTCTGGTAACCGATGAACGCCAGCAGTGCCACAACGATCAGCGTGCCGACCTTGAACCCGTGACTCTGCCACTGCCGCGCCCACGCTGCGCGCCATTCGCGCCAGCCGTCACAGAGCAGCGCCAAGGGTCGGTTTTCAGGGGTGGTGCCGAGGTACAGCAGGATGCCGAGGATCAGGAAAAAGCTCAGGTCGCCCATCAGCATCGGTACGAATACCGAGCCCTGGCTGCTGGTGTTGATCAGGTAGATCCAGAACGCCACGGCGATCAGCCGCGTCAGCACGCACAGCCAGGAATGCACCACGTAGCGCGGCGCGTTGAAGCCCGACGGCATGTAGAACACGCTGATGCCGACCAGCAGCATCCCGGCGTTTTCCAGCCACGGGTCGGAGAGTTGCGGCGGCAGGCCGACCACCGATGTCAGCAACCCCGGCGCGAACAGCGCCGGGATCGCGAACACCATGTTCATCGCAATGCCGAGCCAGATGAAGCGTTGAAACCAGCGGATGTAGCTGTCCATATCAGTTCCCCAGATCGTTCCCCCGTCGAAGCGTCGAACCGTCCGCGAGGGAATGCATCTCGTGACGCTCCGCGTCACAAAAGCGGACGCAGAGCGTCCATGGCGGCGTTCCCACGCAGAGCGTGGGAACGATCGACACGATCGGGGCTATCCGAGGGCTGTTTTCTCCAGGTGTTCAAGGATGATCGGATACACATCGACCACCGCGTTCTTGCCGAACATGCAATCGATATGGCCGTAACCCGGCACCACATGCCGGCTGTAGCGCTCCGGCCCGTGCTTCTCGCAAACCCGCTGATAAGTCTTGAGCGTGCTCTCCGGCAGATAACACTGGTTGTCGGCACCGCTGATAAAACAGATCGGCATGGTCAGCCGATCAAAGTGCGGCATGTACACGTCGTGCCCTTTGAAATCCACCAGATGCCCTTTGCGCACGATCAGCGCCAGGTGCTCGAAGGTCTCGATGTTCGACTCGCCGAACAGCTCGTGCAGGTTGTCGTGCAGGGTTTCGTTGAGGGTGTCGTGGCGATACAGCGAGGCGTACATGAAGGTGATGCGGTGGCACACCGGGTTGGTGCAGTAGCCCTGAGCTTCGATCCGCGCGTAGCCGTTGAGCGCCTTGTCGTAGAGCCGGTTGAACCAGTTCTCCTTGCTGTCGGCATAGGCGGTCATCGATTTGATGCCGATCGCATCGAGCATCCCCGGCAAGTGCAGACCGGCCTTCAGCCCCGTTGCCGTCGCGACCACCGTGTCGGCGGCGATCTGCGAGCAGACCACCGAACGCACACCCTGCAAACCGGCGAGCAGCGACATGAAGAAGGTCGTGGCGCCGTAGCAATGCACCACGCACTGCACGTCCTTGGCCTTGGTTTCCTGCTGGATCTGCGCGATGGCGGCCTTGAAGTCGTACTGGGCGATCTGGTCGCCGTTCCATTCCTTCTTGCTTGCCGGCAGCAGGATGCTCACCCGGAAATCCAGCAGCCACACGTCGTAATCGTGCTTGCACAGAAATTCGAGCAGGTTGGTCTGGATGGTGTCGGTGGAAAAGATATTCGAGCCCACGCCCAGACCATGCACCAGCATCACCGGGCCTTTGCTGCCGGCCTGATAGCGGGTCAGGCGCAGCTGGACGCCATCTTCAGTGGAGAAGAAATGCACGGCCGGCGTCGGTGCATCCAGTGGCCGTTTCAGCCGCGGCGGCGCGTCGGGATTGAAGTATTTGTCCCCGGCAAACACCCCGCCGTAACTCTCCCAGAGAATCCCGGCGAAGAACTTGCCGAACCGCGCCAGCCCTTCGATGCGCTCACGCTCGTTGCGCGCATTGAGGACTTTCATGGTGGTCATCTGCTTGGCGAAATCGGTCGGTTTGATGTGCATCACACCCGAACCGATGACTTCGCCGGATTTGTCCGGCCCGCGATACAGCGTGACGTAGAGGGTGCTGGTGTCGTGCCAGATATTCAGCACGCCGTTGTCTTCCGGCACGGTCTTGAAGGCGCTGAAGAAATAGTCGTGGCCGTCCTCGGCGGTCAGCTTCATGTCGTACTTCATGTGGCGCGTGTCGACCTGCTGCTCGAACTGCTCGAACAGGTTGAACACACCGTTGCTGGCGGTCAGCGGTTCCGGCGACAGCGCCGGGGCGATCACCGTGCCGACGATGGTCGCGGCGTGCTCCGGCTCCTTGATCATCCGGTTGAGGTCGTTGGCGGTGATGGTCAGGGTGAAGTCGATCGGCGAGTTGTCCGCCTCGCCGCGTTTGGCGGCCGCCTCATAAACCTTCAGGTCGGTGCTCTGCGCGGCGGTGAAGGCGCGGGAGAAGTAGCCTTTCATGGTTTCAGTGAACTGCACGCCAAGGGTCGGCGGCGCGGTCTGTTTGCGCTGCGCCGACGGCAGCGTGTAGTCGATCGTCCAGCCACGATCGGCGGCCAGCAGGCCCATGTTGCGCTCGCTCACGGCGGAGATGGTCAGGAGCGGGTTGACTGCCAGTGACGTCGGGATCACCGCGCCGTCGGTCACGTAAAGGTTGGCGTAGACATCGGTGCCACTGGCGCCGCTGAACACCTGGCCCTTGTGGTTGACCACGCCTTGCGCGGCGTCTTCGCCCATCACGCAACCGCCCAGCGGATGCACCGAGACGATGCTGTGCTTGAGCAGTTTGGTCCAGATCGGATTCTCGACCCAGATCCCGCCCAGAGCCTTGGTGCTCTGGTACAGCCGCTCGTTGCCGATCTTGAAGTTTTCCTGCTCGCCGACGCCCGGCCAGTCGATGCGCAGTTGATCCTTGCTGTCGAGGACCATGCGTCCCTGGCCGCTATCGTGGCTCATGATCAGGTAGGTCTGCATGTTGTGCAGCGCGCCGTGATACGGGCCACGCAGGAAGCTTTCGGCTTCGCGCTCCTTGTACTTCACCTTGCCGCTGAAGCTGTCGTCGGTGGGCTTGCCGATCATCTCGGCGAACCCGGCCATTGCCGGCACCATCGGCCGACCAAGGGCGCCCGGGATCGAACCTTCCTCGATGACCATGCGACTGCTGCGGTCACCCTCGGTGCGCATGTCGATGATCGAGGTGATGCACGGGCCGACCGGTTGCATTTCCTTGGCCGAGTGCGCGCCGAAGCCGATGCCGTTGATGGTCTGCTCGCAGTTATGGCCGAAGCCGAGGATGTCGCCGTTGCCGCTCATGTTCTCGCCGAGCTGGCCGGACATCACCAGGCCCTTGTCCCGCGAGCGCAACAGAATTTCGGTGGAGCCGAGGGTGCCGGCGGAGACCACGACGATGTCGGCCTTCACGAACAGCGTCGGCGCGTCGAACTTCTCGCGGCCGCTGTCCAGGTACTGGAAGTGCACGATCCAGCCATTGCCGTCGCGCTCCAGATGCCGCACCTGGGCCTGACAGAAAATCTCTGCGCCGTGGTTAGTGGCGTCCGGCAGATAGTTCATCAGCGTGGTGTTCTTGGCCTTGTTGTTACAGCCCGAAACGCAGTCGCCGCAGTGGTTGCACGGCAGTTGCTCGACGCCGACGTGGTTGAGGTTGTTGGGCAGTTTGTCGAAGGTCACGTTGATCGGCGGCTTGTAGAAGTGCGCGCCTTGCTTGAGGAAATCTGCGGATTTTTTGTTGGCATCAAGCTTCGGCAGGTTCGGCGAGGTGCTCGGGTAGGGATTGGGCTTGAGCATCTCCCGGGCCTTGGCGTAACCCTCCTTGAGCAAGCCGTCGTGGTCCTCACGTACCGCCAGTGGCCAGCGCGGATCCTGGAAAACATCGACGGTCGGCTCCAGGGAAACGTTGGCATTGATCAGCGACGTGCCGCCGAGGCCGCAACCGACCACCACGTTCTGCTGCGCGTTGACGTGCAAGTCGAACAACCCGGTGCGCGAGCCGATGTGGCCGTCCGGATCGTGCACCTGCAATTCCTCGGTCGCGGCGATCATGGTGTTGGGGTATTCGCCGGGCTGGATCTCCCGACCGCGTTCCAGCAGACAGACCTTTTTACCGGCCCGGGACAGGCGCGACGCGGCAATGCCGCCGCCGTACCCGGAGCCAATGACGATGACGTCGTAGTGTTCCTTGATTTCGCTGATGGGCGTTGCGATCCGTGTCATGAGGTGGTTCCTCTCTCAGGCAGATGGGGCAACTCTGCGGTTGCCTGCAATCAATGGGCGAACGGGCACCTGGCCTCCGGGAAATCCCGACGGCAGTACAACGGTTTGGGCAGGAATCAGGCGCTACAGACGGGCGTGCTGATTGGCGGCACGACGCAACGTGCGCTTGCGTGGCGAAGCTGCCGGCAGAGCACGGAGCGTGCAGGGATTGAGGGGTAAGCGGTGGGGCCGGGTATCCATCACGCGTTCTCCCTGAACCAGATGTGGATAAGTGAAGGCTGTCCTTGTGCCATTGCAGTGAAGACAGGCACCGGATCGAAGTCAAGGCAGCCTCTTAGAACTGTATGAAATCTGATCAATTGCCTTTTGGACTAAGCCCGCCGGGGGTTGCAGGGTTTGGCGAACAAGTTATCCACATAGACACCCACAGCTAATGGGGACAACTGTGGATGACCTGGAAAAAAAATCGGGATTTTGTGAAGAAAATTCGTGACTTATCCAGAAGCAGGGTTTCCATTGGCGATTGATTGTTTTTTGATCAATCGTCTACATGTCAAGGATTACGTGGCTTGTAGAGGATGGCGAACACCTTATCCACAGAAGCGCCAACAGAGTTCGGGGGTAACTTGTCGGGTGCTGTGGAAAAGCGCTGGAGGCGTTGATAAATAGGGGTTTGCGTGGGGATTGGCGGGTTAAAAGACTGAATTGAGCGTTTTTTGATCAGATCTTTGTAAGCCACGGTTTATATGGCTTGCAGCGTACAGCGAACATCTTATCCACAGAAGCGCCAACAGAGATTGGGGGCAAGTCTGAGAGTTGTTCTGGGGAAAAACTCAGAAAAAACCGCGAGTTAGGCTGGTTGTTTTTTGATCTGAGGGCTGAAGGACTTGGTTTGTATGGGGTTGGGAGAGGGGCGAACATGTTATCCACAGAGTGGTTAACAGGGATTGTGTGTAAATTCTGAGGAGTGGATGGTTTGTGACCGCTGCCCTCACCCCAGCCCTCTCCCGGGGGGAGAGGGAGCCTACGGTGGTGATCTCGCGAGGTACATCGACCTGAGCGTTTATCGTGACCTCAGGTTTTCTCAAATCTGGCGAGAGAGTGATCGAGTCTTGGCGAACCAAGGTCACCACCGGAGTCGCAGGTCGATGTAAGTGGCCGGCCCAACTCGGTCAGTCCCCTCTCCCCCCGGGAGAGGGCTAGGGTGAGGGGGCTTCTAGCGGACAACACCTTCTTCGATCAACAACTTCAAAATCGCTTCAGCACCGGCCTGCGCCGTCACACCTTTTAGTACTTGCCCACCACCCCCACTGGCCTTGGCCGTCGCCGCCTTCATCCGGTCCGCCCCGCTCTTGGCCTTGATCACCTTCAACCGTTTCGGTCGGGGCTTCGCCGGTTGCAGGGTCGCCACCGCCAGCAATTCGTCGTCCACCACTTCCACGTCCTCAGCCTGGAGAACGCCACGTCGCGCCGGGCCATAAGCACTCTGCCGAGGCTTGGGCGCAGCGTTATCCACAGTCGCCAGAAACGGCAGGCGCACCTTCAGCCGGCGCCGCTGCCCACGGGGCAACGCTTGCAGCACCAGTGCCGAACCGTCGTTGATCGACTCAACCTGAGCCAACCCCACCACCAGCGGCCAGCCCAGCCCTTCGGCCAGCAGGAACGGCAGCATCCCCGAGCCTTCGCCGGTTTCCGCCTGGCTGCCGGTCAACACGACTTGTGCACCGGCATCACGCAGATACTCGGTCAACGCCGGCAGCGCATCGGCGCCCGCCGGTTGTTCCAGCACATGCATCTGCGCAAGTCCCATGCCCAGATAGGCGCGCAGCGCCGGTTCCGCGATGTCGCCGGCGTGCAGCACTTGCAGGTTATCCCCTGCCAGTTGCAGGCCGAGTTCCACCGCGCGTGCGTCCTGATCGGCGCGGCGCGGGCGGCCGGAGGTCGGGTGGGCGCCGATTGAAACCAGACTGATGATCTTTGTGCTCATAACCGTTCCTTAAGCCGCATCGCGCTTGGCTTCGTTGCGGTAAGCCTCTACCGCCGCGATCAAGGCCTGAAGAATTTCCGCGCTTTCGCCGATCACCGACAGGTCGGCACGCTTGATCATGTCGCAACCCGGATCGAGGTTGATCGCCACGACCTTGTCGCAGGCACCGATGCCTTGCAGGTGCTGGATCGCCCCGGAAATACCCACGGCCACGTAAACCCGCGCGGTGACCCAGGTGCCGGACGCGCCGACCTGACGGTCGCGGGCCATGAAGCCGTCGTCCACCGCCACCCGCGAAGCACCTTCGGTGGCGCCGAGGGCGGCGGCAGTCCTGTGGAAAAGCGCCCAGTCCTTGACCCCGTTGCCGCCGGAGAAGATGAACTCCGCTTCGGCCATCGGAATCGCCGCCGGATCCACCGCCACAGCGCCCAGATCCTCGATCCGCGACAGGCTGCGCGCGACGGGTGTGGATAACTCCACCGGCAGCGCTTCGTGACGGGTTTCGCTGACCGGTTCCGCACATTCGGCGGACGCCAGAATCAAACGCGCCACCGGGCGGGCCAGATCCTGCAACCCGGCACCGGCGCGGCCGATGCACTCCTGATCCTTGACCTGCCACACCCGTGTCGCCGGGCGCTCGCCCAGTGCGGCAGCAAAGCGTCGACCGAGTTCGCCGCCACCGCTGCGGCTGTCCGGCAGGAGCCAGTGACGCGGGTTGAACTGGTTATCCACAGCCCGCAAGCCCTGGATCCGTTGTTCCGGTGCATAACCGCTGAATTCTTCGCCTTCCAGCACCAGCAGGCGGTCAACGCCCGCCGTGGCGAAAGCGTTTTCCTTGTGCTCACCAAACACCACGGCCAGCACCGCGCCGTCGCTGCCGGCCAGTTGATGGGCCAGGCCGAGCAGGTCGCGGTCGTGGCTGCTCAAGCGGCCGCCGACCATGTCCGGGACCACGCTGATGTAGAACGCCGGGGCTGGCACCTGATGCAGTGGCAATTGCACTTCGACCGCTGCCGAACGCTTGACCGCCCCGCCCTGCTGGGCGCCGCTGCGGTCGATGCGCTTGATGCCGTTCGGCCCGATGAAGCCGATGCCGTGCAGGTTCTTGCGGATGATCCCGTTGGGCCCCATCCAGCTGTGTTGCGCCGGTTGCATGGCCGCGTGCAGAGGGTGCAGGCGGTTGCGTGCGATCCATTCGGCGCGGGGGTCGCGGCGGATAATGTCGCTCATCAGTGGGCCTCCGCAGGTTCACGTTTGGCCGGGGTGGCAGGCTTGTTCGGCGCGGCGTCTTCGAGCAGCGCGTCGGCCACCAGTTCGGCGATGTCCTTGATCAGCGGACGCGGTTCGACCACGCCTTCAAGCATCGCCGTGCACTGTGGACAACCCACGGCCACCAGCTCGGCGCCGGTCTCGCGGATGTCTTCCATGCGCATGTCGGGGATCCGCTGCTTGCCCGGAATGTCGGTGATCGGCGCCCCGCCACCGCCGCCGCAGCAGCGCGAACGGAAGCCGGAACGTTGCATTTCCTTGATCTCGATGCCGAGGGCGCGCAGCACTTCGCGCGGCGCCTCGTACTCGCCGTTGTAGCGGCCGAGGTAGCACGGATCGTGATAGGTCACGCTGTTGCCTTTGTGCTGACCGAGGTTCAGCGCGCCGGCCTGGATGATTTCCGCCAGATAAGTGCTGTGGTGCTGCACGAGGTAGTTGCCATCGAACGCGCCGTACTCGTTTTTCAGCACATGGAAGCTGTGCGGATCGCAGGTGACGATGCGGTTGAAGCTGTAGTTGGCCAGGGTCTGGATATTGCGTTTGGCGAGCAACTGGAAGGTCGCTTCGTCACCCAGACGGCGGGCCACGTCGCCGCTGTCACGCTCTTCAAGACCGAGTACAGCGAAGTCGATTTTCGCCGCTTTCAGCACTTTGACGAACGCACGCAGCGTGCGCTGATTGCGCATATCGAAGGCACCGTCGCCGACCCAGAACAGTACGTCGGTGGATTTCTTTTCGCTAAGCAGATTGAGGTTCAAGTCCGCCGCCCAGTTCATCCGTCCGCCCGGGGCAAAACCGCCGGGGTTGTCGGTAGCGATCAGGTTTTCCAGGACTTCGGCGCCCTTGTTCGGCGTCGCGCCTTTTTCCAGCGTGAGGTGGCGGCGCATGTCGACGATGGCGTCGACGTGCTCGATCATCATCGGGCACTCCTCGACGCAGGCGCGGCAGGTGGTGCAAGACCACAGGGTTTCGGCATCGACCAGACCGTTGACGATCGGTTGATGTGGATTGCCGCCGTGTTCGCCCACCGGTTTGCCGGGGTACGGGCTGCCGGCGAATTTAGCATCGGTGCCGCCAGCGAGGCCGACGACCATGTCCTGAATCAGCTTTTTCGGGTTCAACGGCTGGCCGGCGGCGAACGCCGGGCACGCGGCTTCGCACTTGCCGCACTGCACGCAGGCGTCGAAACCGAGCAACTGGTTCCAGGTGAAATCCTTGGGTTTCTCCACGCCCAGTGGCACGGTCGGATCGTTCAGGTCCAGCGGTTTCAAACCGGTGGAACGACCACCACCAAAACGTTCGGCGCGACGGTGCCAGGCCAGGTGCAGGGCCCCGGCGAAGGCGTGTTTCATCGGGCCGCCCCAGGTCATGCCGAAGAACAACTCGGACACGCCCCACAACACACCGATGCCGAGAATCGCTGCCAACACCCAGCCACCGAAGTTCTCCGGCAGGATTCCGGCCACCGGCAAGGTCACCAGGAAGAACGAGGCCGAGAACGCCAGCAGGCTTTTCGGCAGGCGCATCCACGGGCCTTTCGACAGCCGCGACGGCGGGTTGAGCCGACGCCGGTAAACGAAGATCGCTCCGACGAACATCACCGCCGTCATCAGCAGCAACGCGTAGCCGAGGATCCGGTTATGCAGGCCGAAACCGTGCACCAGAATCGCCAGCACGATCGACGCCACCGCACCGCCCGCCGTGGCGACGTGGGTGTTGGCGATGTATTTGTCCCGCGCCACCACGTGGTGCAGATCGACCATGTAACGCTTGGGCATGGCGAACAGGCCGCCAATCAGATCGACCTTCGAGGCCCGGCCCCGGCGCCACATGGCCACCCGCCGCAACGCACCCAGCACCGCGAGGGCCAGGGCTGCGAACAACAGGATTGGAAGAAGGGTGTTCAACATCAGAGTCACCTCTGGCGAGGTGCAAGCTACAAGCTACAAGCTGCAAGAAAGAGCAGTGGAAACTGCAGTGCTTTTACTTGCGGCTTGCAGCTTGGGCTCGCAGCTGAGCCGTCAAAAATCCTTACAGAGCCGGAGTGCGTCGTAGATGGCGGCGTGGGTATTACGCTGCGCCACGCAGTCACCGATGCGGAACAGCAAGTAACCGTCGCCGGTGCTGCTCAACGAAGGTTGTGGCTGGATCGCAAACAGTGCCTCGACATCGATCTGGCCCTTGTTGCGCGAACCGTCCTTGAGGGCGTAGTAGATTTCTTCGTCCGGGCGCACGCCGTTCTCGACGACCACCTGATCCACCACCCGCTCCTCTTTGGCGCCGGTGTATTCGTTCTCCAGCACCGCGACGAGCTTGTCGCCTTCGCGGTAGACCTTCTCCAGCATCATGTCGCCGGTCATGATCACTTCTTTCGGGTACATGCTGCGGTAGTAGGTCGGGAACGACGTACCGCCGATGGCCACGCCCGGCTTGATGTCGTCGGTGACGATCTCGACCTGGCTGCCCTTGTCGGCGAGGAAGTCGGCCACCGACATCCCGGTGAACTCGCAAATGGTGTCGTAGACCAGCACGTTCTTGCCCGGCGCGACCTTGCCGTCGAGCACGTCCCAGCTGCTGACCACCAGCCCTTCGGCGGCGCCCCAGTGTTCGTTCTGTTCCAGGTACGGATGCCCGCCAACGGCCAGCACCACGATGTCCGGACGCAGATCCATGATGGTGTCGGCGTCCGCCGCAGTGCCCAGTCGCAGGTCGACTTTCAGTCGCGCGAGCTCCAGCTGGAACCAGCGGGTGATGCCGGCGATCTGGTCACGCTGCGGTGCTTTCGAGGCCGTAGTGATCTGCCCGCCGATGAATTCCTTCTTCTCGAACAGGGTCACGTCGTGGCCACGCTCGGCCGCCACACGGGCAGCTTCCATCCCCGCCGGGCCGGCACCGACGATCACCACCTTGCGTTTCGGCCCGGTGGATTTCTCGATGATGTGCGGCACGCCCATGTATTCACGGGAAGTCGCAGCGTTCTGGATGCACAGCACGTCCAGACCTTGATACTGACGGTCGATGCAGTAGTTGGCGCCGACGCACTGCTTGATCTGGTCGATCTGGCCCATCTTGATCTTGGCGATCAGGTGCGGGTCGGCGATGTGGGCGCGGGTCATACCGACCATGTCGACGTAACCGCCCTCCAGAATCCGCGTGGCCTGGTTCGGGTCCTTGATGTTCTGCGCGTGCAGCACCGGAACCTTGACCACTTCCTTAATCCCGGCCGCCAGGTGCAGGAACGGCTCCGGTGGATAACTCATGTTCGGAATCACGTTGGCCAGGGTGTTGTGGGTGTCACAACCCGAGCCGACGACGCCGATGAAATCGAGCATGCCGGTGTCGTCGTAATATTTGGCGATCTGCTTCATGTCTTCGTGGGACAGACCGTCCGGGTGGAACTCGTCACCGCAGATACGCATGCCGACGCAGAAGTCGTCACCGACCTCGGCACGCACGGCTTTCAGGACTTCCAGACCGAACTTCATCCGGCCTTCAAAGGTGCCGCCCCATTCGTCGGTCCGCTTGTTGACGCGCGGGCTCCAGAACTGGTCGATCATGTGCTGGTGCACGGCCGACAGTTCGACGCCGTCCAGGCCACCGGCCTTGGCGCGGCGCGCGGCTTGCGCGTAGTTGCCGATCACCCGCCAGATCTCTTCCGGCTCGATGGTCTTGCAGGTGGCGCGGTGCACCGGTTCGCGGATACCCGACGGCGACATCAGGGTCGGCCAGTGGAAACCGTCCCAACGGGAGCGACGGCCCATGTGGGTAATCTGGATCATGATCTTGGCGCCATGCTTGTGCATGGCGTCGGCGAGATTCTGGAAGTGCGGGATGATCCGGTCGGTGGACAGGTTCACCGAACTCCACCATTGCTGCGGGCTGTCGATCGCCACCACGGACGAACCGCCACAGATCGCCAGGCCGATGCCGCCCTTGGCTTTCTCTTCATAATATTTGACGTACCGTTCGGTGGTCATGCCGCCGTCGGTCGCGTAGACCTCGGCGTGCGCGGTGCTGAGCACGCGGTTGCGGATGGTCAGTTTGCCAATTTGAATTGGCTGAAACATTGCTTCGAAAGCCATGGCGGGTTCCTCGACTTACAACGGCTTGACGGTGAACAGGCCGTCGTCGTGGCCTTCTTCGGAGCCACCGTAGACCTGCTCGGCCACGGTGCGGATCTTGCTGCCGCGAGCGGCGAGGATCTGGTCCATGGCACCGGCAAACCAGCCGGTGAACATGTAGTCGACCTTGCGCCCGACCTTGCCGTAGACGTAGACGAACGCCGAGTGTTCGAGCTTGACGCTGGCGGTGCCTTTGTCGAGGTCGATGTCCTGGATCTTGAACAGGCCCCAGCCGCGCTGCGACAGGCGCTTCATGTAGTGCTCGAACACCGCGACGCCTTCCAGGCCGTGGCACTCGGCTTCTTTTTCACACCAGTGCCAGGCGGATTTGTAGCCGGCCTTGTAGAGGATTTCGGCATAGGCGTCAGCGCCCAGTACTTCCTCGATGCCCATGTGGTTGTTGACGAAGAAATGCCGTGGCACGTACAGCATCGGCAGGGCGTCGGAGGTCCAGACACCGGTCTCGCTGTCGACTTCGATTGGCAATTGCGGGGCGATCTTGGCCATGGAAACTTAACTCCAGAAAAATTTTGGTGTTGCCCCCGGCGCGGACGGCCGGGGGGAAGTATTCGGGAAGCGGCGGCTTACTCGCCCCAGACGTCCTTGAGGACGTTGACCCAGTTTTCACCCATGATCTTGCGTACCACGCGCTCGGAGTGGCCGCGCTTGAGCAGGGTTTCGGTCAGGTTCGGGAACTCGCCGACGGTGCGGATGCCCAGCGGGTTGATGATCTTGCCGAAGTTGGTCAGACGGCGGGCGTAGCCCTTGTCGTGGGTCAGGTATTCGAAGAAGTCCTGACCGTGACCCTGGGTGAAGTCGGTGCCGATGCCGATGGCGTCTTCGCCGACGATGTTCATGGTGTATTCGATGGCTTCGGCGTAGTCGTCGATGGTCGAATCAATGCCCTTGGCCAGGAACGGCGCGAACATGGTCACGCCGACGAAACCGCCGTGGTCAGCAATAAACTTGAGCTCTTCATCGGACTTGTTGCGCGGGTGCTCTTTCAGCCCCGACGGCAGACAGTGGGAATAGCAGACCGGTTTTTTCGATTCGAGGATGACTTCCTCGGAAGTCTTGGAGCCGACGTGGGACAGGTCGCACATGACGCCGACACGGTTCATCTCGGCGACGATTTCGCGACCGAAGCCCGACAGGCCACCGTCACGTTCGTAGCAACCGGTACCCACCAGGTTCTGGGTGTTGTAGCACATCTGCACGATGCCGACGCCGAGCTGCTTGAACACCTCGACATAGCCGATCTGGTCTTCGAACGCATGGGCGTTCTGGAAGCCGAAGAGGATGCCGGTCTTGCCCTGCTCCTTGGCCTTGCGGATGTCGGCGGTGGTGCGGACGGGGATCACCAGGTCGCTGTTTTCGCGAATCAGTTTCTGGCTGGCAGCGATGTTGTTGACCGTGGCCTGAAAGCCCTCCCACACCGACACGGTGCAGTTGGCCGCCGTCAGACCGCCCTTGCGCATGTCTTCGAACAGCTCGCGGTTCCATTTGGCAATGATCAGACCGTCGATAACGATGCTGTCGGCGTGTAATTCGGCTGGGCTCATCAGGCGTCCCCTTATTGGCGATTCATGCGCCGAATCGTCTGCCGGCGCTTTGGGGCCAGCATATGCCTCGGTGCGCGACCAGCCGGGTGCAAAAACGACAGGGGAATTGCCGAAAGCGTCAATCCGCGACAAAGGGTCGCCAACCGGTCCGACCGGCCACCTGTTCAAGCCCGCGAGCTTGAGCCAGAATCTGCCGCATCCCGGAAACACCACTGGATTAGAGCGGCGACATCAATGAAATCGATCTTCCTGGCCCTGGCCCTGATTGCGACCGGCGTACACGCCGCCGAAGAGTCCGACAACAACCCGTGCGACGCGGTGGAAAACGACATCCAGACCCTGGAATGCTCGACCTACAGCCGCACCACCGCCGAAGACCTGCTCAAGGACAACTACGCCAGCTTGAACGAGCGCATGCAGACCACCTACGGCAAGAACCCGGCGCAACTGGCCGACATCACCGCCAAACTCAAGGCCGCCCAGCAACAATGGCTGAAAACCCGCGACGCGGACTGCGCCGTGGAAGCCTTCCCGGCGACAGACGGCAGCAAGGCATTCAAGATTGCGCAGAATGACTGCGTGGCGCGTATGAGTGACGAGCGGTCGGAGTTTTTGGAGTCGATCGGACAGGAGTGAGAACGCTCCCCCGCACGAGTCGGGCAGGAACGTTGACACCCCATCGTCAAGACGCCATGAAGGGCGACTTGAACGGACTCTTCTGCAACGGCTGGATGGGTGCGTAGTCATAACCCAGTGCGCGGATGTCCATGACATCTCTGATGGTTCTCGTCCATGGCGCGAGCGCGTCATCAAAGTTATGACCGGGCGGCCCACCACGGATCGGCGTGTAATGCGGAGCCCACTGCGGATTGTCCAGCGCCATTTTTGCCTGCCACTCCGCCCAGATCCTGTCGATATTACAATGATGCAGGAAGAACACCGGATCTTCAGGGGAGGTCATGGCCAACATGTTGCCCCCTATCCACAGGTGGACGCGGTTGTGCAGCTGCGAACCCGGGGTGGTGACTTGAGGATCACCTCGCTGCGTGATCCACCCCTCTAGTCGATTGCGAAATCCCCTGGTGTATGGGCCGGAATCGTAAGGCGGCGTGTCATATAACCACTCTCGCATCGCCATTTCCACGTCTTCCGACGTCGGAAGCGAGGTAACAAGAACGCCGAACTGACGCTTGAGACCAGGTTCCGTCTCACCGTTCTCCGGGTAGGCAGGAACCGGCCAGTTTCCGTACTGGTGAGCAAAAGGTCCGGTCTGTACTCGGTCATGATCACCTTGACTGCCATTGCCACCCATCCATTGATCCGTCCAGACGGGTGAGCCTGTCGGATCCGACACATCTTCAGTCCAGTCCCAATATGGCAGAGTCACTTGAGGATCAATCGCGCGCAAATCCGTCTCAAGCTGCATCAGCATTTCTCGATGCCATGGCAGAAATGCCGGGCCAAGGTGGGCTCCGTTTCGATAATCAGAATCTTGCGGTTCCCAAGGATGCACAGTGGGTTTCATCACTTGGTGATGCCAGTGCACATATTTGTCGTACCCCCCATTACGCTTGAGGGTGAGCAGACAGTTGATGAAGGCTGCCCGCTCGACGGCCGTATGCGAGCGAATGTTTTTCCTGATGATCATTGTGCGACTCCTTTGCCGGAACAGTCGTTCTCATGTTCAGAGCCGATGATGGCTCTCGCATCAATCTTCGAGGCAATGTCGATAAGGATCTACTGTCAGAAATAACAGGTCGCCCCCGGTTTCAGATGAACGGTATTTACCTCTGAGTAATTCGTGGATGACAGCTAAGCCCGAAATTTTCCCCGCCATGCACCCTGCAACATTCGGTCGAACGTTGTTTATTGGCCACCTGAAAAATATAAGCAAAGATTCGCAAATCTTATAAAAGACTTATATTCTGCCATGAACAGCATCCACTGGACTCGAAAGGCCGTTAAGCAACTCCTGAAATTGCATTCCGCTCATCAGCGTCAGGTCAGAGATGCCATCACGGTGCTCGGTGATATGCCTGATGTGGGCAATGTGAAAGCACTGGTTGGTCATGACTACGCCTATCGGCTGCGCGTCGGTAGTTACCGAGTCATGTTTGACTGGAATGGCGCGATCAAAGTGGTCAGTATTCAAGAGGTAAAAAAACGCGATGAACGCACTTACTGACATCCAAATCATCAATGATTCCGAGGGCAAACCCGCTTTCGTAGTCATTCCGTACGCGCAATATGTGGCGCAGAAAATGGAGCCTGACCTGATTCCCCATGAGGTGGTCAGTCGCATTGTCGACGGGGCAACTCCGATCAGGGCCTGGCGCGAACATCTCAACCTGACCCAGGAAGAAGTAGCTCGGCGCATGGGCATTTCACAGCCGGCTTTTGCCCAGCAGGAAACCGTTGCAAAGCCGCGCAAGGCCACTCGCGAGAAGATTGCAGCGGCATTTGGCATCACCGCCAACCAGCTTGAGCTGTAAGCTGCACCTCTTCAGCCAATCAAGGGATTCACATGAACATCTGCGGTATCGAAATCAAAGGCAGTGAAGCGATCATCGCCGTGGCGTCCCTCGACGGTTCGGTGTTGAGCCATGTCGCGCTGAACACCAAGAAAATCGCGCTGGACGATGACGACGAGGCGGCCAACGTGAAGCTGTTCGCCGCTCAGGTGGCGTCGTTCGTGCGCGAGAACTCGATAGATCGCATCGCGATCAAGAAGCGCAGCAAGAAGGGCGAGTTTGCCGGTGGGCCGACCACGTTCAAGATCGAGGGCGTGTTTCAGTTGCTGGACGGTTGCGAGGTGACGCTGCTGTCGCCGCAGACGATCAATGCCCAGGCCAAAAAGCACAATTTCGAGCTGCCGGGCACGCTGAACAAGTATCAGCATGAAGCCTACAAGGCAGCGTGCTCGGCATTGGTGAAGAAGTAGCTAGCGCGCTTTACGTGCGCTCAGCCAATCACCGAAGGACTTATCCTCCAGCGCATAGCCCCCACGGCTCGACTTCCACACCAGCTCCTTGTCGCGCAGGGCATCGATGCAGGCCTGAATGGTCTGGGTGCCCGGCACCACGTCGCTGCCCATGTTTTCCAGTGCCTTGCCGACTGCCATGAGTGTGCTGTCAGTGAACGGTGCAAAAGGCTCGTTGTTCTGTGAGCGCTCCACCATCACCTCCAGCACGGCGCGCTGAGGGATGGTCAGCGCGTTCCAGGCGCTTTCGAACTCGGTCCACACGCCTGCGCGCAACAATTCGGCACGGCTTTGCAGCAACTGCCCCAGATTGCTGGCCTCGCCCAACTCCAGCGCGACTTCGCCGATGATGGTGCGCAACATTTCCGGGCGTCGCCCCACCAATTCAAAGGCGTCATCGATATCGGCCGCACTGAACTGGTTGGTCTCGGCCAGATGGGCGTTGAGGTGCAAGGTATACGCCTGGGTGAACTCTTTCCCCAGCAATGGAAAGGGCGTGATGCTCGAGCCGAAGAACGGTTGGCTCTTGCCCAGCACCAGATGGGCGAGTTTGTCGCGATTGGAACCGGTGAACACCAGATGCAAACCGCTGCCCTCGCCTTCACGTCCCTGGTTGAGCTGATCCCGCGCAGCCTTCAGGGCAAACATCGCGTTGATGCCCGCGGCGGTGGTGAGCGCGTGCTGAGCCTCATCGATCACCAGCACTACGGATTTTTCGGCGGCACTGTGGAGCAGTTCCAGCGCTTGCGTCAGGGTCGCGCCGGCCGGCAGTTGCGGCTTGGTGAAATCCCAGGACAAGGTGCGCAGAAAGCTGAGTTTTTCGATGCCGATATTCTTCGCCAGTTTGCGGATGCCCTTTTCAAAGGGGACCAACGCGCCTGCAATGGCACTGGCGATCAAGTCAGCAGGGTCTTTTTCCTTGTCGGCCCACAGGTCGACGTAAACCGTCAGCCAGCCTCGGGCCTGGCATTCCGGGATCAGGTCCTCGCGCAGGAAGGTGCTTTTGCCTGTGCGACGCGGCGCTGCCAGAAAAAGGCCGGAGGTGAAATCCTGCAGACCTGCACCCACCAGACCATCGGCAACGCTGCGGGCCAGAGCGGGGCGGCGGAAGGCGAAGCCGTTGTTTCGGGACATGGGTTTACACTCAATTATTCAAACGACTGTAATTTATACCTGAAAGTATAATTAACTATAATCGTCCGTCAAACGGCCTCCCGTCGCCGATCCTCTCGCGGACACCGCGCAAACTTCGCCCGGTAGCTGCGGGTGAAATACGACGGTGATTCAAACCCGCAGGCGATGCTGACTTCCAGCACGCTCATGTCGGTCTGGCGCAGCAGCTGTCGGGCCTTTTCCAGTCTTAGGCGCAGATAGAAATTGCTCGGCGTGTCGTTCAGGTGCAGGCGGAACAACCGCTCCAGTTGCCGCCTTGTCACCTTGATCGATTCCGCCAGCTCCAGGGTGGTCAGCGGCGGTTCGCTGTGCTGCTCCATCTCGCCAATCACATGCACCAGCTTCTTGTTGCTGATGCCGTAGCGCGTGGCGACCTCCATGCGCTGGTGGTCCTTGCGCGGACGAATCCGCCCCAATACAAACTGCTCGCTGACCTGGATCGCCAGCTGCGGGCCGTGGGCCTGGGCGATCAGGTCGAGCATCAGGTCGATGGACGCGGTGCCGCCGGCCGACGTGATGCGCCGACGGTCGATCTCAAACAGCTCCTGGGTGACGCTGAGCTGTGGATAAGATTCCTTGAAGGCGTCGATGGCCTCCCAGTGCAGGGTCAGGCGATGGCCATCGAGCAAACCGGCTTCGGCGAGGACGAAGCTGCCGGTGTCGATGGCGCCGAGGGTCACGCCTTCGTTGTCCAGCCGTCGCAGCCAGTGCTCCAGCGCCGGGGTGGCGAACTTCAGCGGTTCAAAACCGGCGACCACCAGCAGCGTCGCCCCTTTCTTCAGCGGCTCCAGCGCCGCATCGGCGTTGACCGACATCCCGTTACTCGCCAGCACCGCCCCGCCATCGGCGCTCAAGACGTGCCAGCGATACAACTCGCCGCGAAAGCGGTTGGCCACCCGCAGCGGTTCGATCGCGGAGATGAAACCGATGGCGGAAAAACCCGGCATCAACAGAAAGTAGAAATCCTGGGACATGGCGCGCACTCGGTCAGCGGGTAGCGTGCAACGTTGATACGCCAGTTGTCGGCGGCATTCAAGAGCACAGGTCGCTGCAGTGCAAGAGCTGGTCGCCGCAGTGCGTTTTTGCGGGGGCATTGCTGCGTAATTTGAGCATCACCGGCGCACAGACGCCGGAACCCACAATAACGACCTGCCGAGGAACCCGACATGAAACGACTGATCAGCAGCTGTGTTCTCGCACTCAGCGGTACCGCGTTTTTAAGCGCCAGTGTCATGGCGGCCGATTCCGCATCGTGTCAGAACGTGCGCATGGGCGTGGTGAACTGGACCGACGTGATCGCCACCAGCGCCATGGCCCAGGTTCTGCTCGACGGCCTCGGCTACAGCACCAAACAGACCAGCGCCTCCCAGCAGATCGTCTTCGCCGGCATCCGCGACCAGCGTCTGGATCTGTTCCTCGGCTACTGGAACCCGCTGATGACCCAGACCATCACCCCGTTCGTCGAGGCCAACCAGGTCAAGGTGCTTGAAGCGCCGAGCCTCAAGGATGCGCGCGCCACCCTCGCCGTGCCGACTTATCTGGCAGACAAGGGCCTGAAAACCTTCGCCGACATCGCCAAGTTCGAGAAAGAACTGGGCGGCAAGATCTACGGCATCGAACCAGGCTCGGGCGCCAACACCCAGATCAAGGCGATGATCGCCAAGAACCAGTTCGGCCTTGGCAAATTCCAGCTCGTCGAATCCAGCGAGGCCGGCATGCTCGCCGCCGTCGATCGCGCAGTGCGCCGCAAGGAAGCCGTGGTGTTCTTCGGCTGGGCGCCGCACCCGATGAACGTCAACGTGCAGATGACTTATCTGACCGGCAGCGACGATGCCCTCGGCCCGAACGAAGGCATGGCCACCGTGTGGACCGTCACCGCGCCGAAATATGCCGAACAATGCCCGAACGTCAGCCGCCTGCTGAGCAACCTGACGTTCACCGCCGAAGACGAGAGCCGGATGATGCAGCCGCTGCTCGATCACAAGGACGCTTTCGAATCGGCCAAGCAATGGCTCAAGGATCACCCGCAGGACAAACAGCGCTGGCTCGAAGGCGTCACCACTTTCGATGGCAAACCGGCGGCTGAAAACCTCCAGCTCACCAGCAAATAAACCGCAACGAACGAACCACTTCGCAGCCCGCCACGGGCTGCGAACAGACCCATCACGCCTGAAGGAAAACGCACCATGAACCACGACGTCATCATCACCTGCGCACTCACCGGTGCTGGCGACACGACCGCCAAGAGCCCTCACGTGCCGGTCACCCCGAAACAGATCGCCGCAGCCGCAGTAGAAGCGGCCAAGGCCGGCGCCACGGTCGTGCACTGCCACGTCCGCGACCCGCAGACCGGCAAGTTCAGCCGCGACGTGGCGCTGTACCGCGAAGTCATGGAGCGCATCCGCGAAGCCGACGTCGACATCATCGTCAACCTCACCGCCGGCATGGGCGGTGACCTGGAAATCGGCCCCGGCGAGAACCCGATGGAGTTCGGCCCGAACACCGATCTGGTCGGCCCGCTGACCCGTCTGGCCCACGTTGAAGAACTGCTGCCGGAAATCTGCACCCTGGATTGCGGCACCCTGAACTTCGGCGACGGCGACACCATTTACGTCTCCACCCCGGCCCAGCTGCGGGCTGGCGCCAAGCGCATCACCGAGCTGGGCGTGAAGGCGGAGCTGGAGATTTTCGACACCGGCCACCTGTGGTTCGCCAAACAGATGATCAAGGAAGGCCTGCTCGACAATCCACTGTTCCAGCTGTGCCTGGGCATCCCGTGGGGTGCGCCAGCCGACACCACCACCATGAAAGCTATGGTCGACAACCTGCCTGCCGACGCGGTGTGGGCCGGGTTCGGCATCGGCCGGATGCAGATGCCGATGGCCGCGCAAGCGGTGCTGCTTGGCGGCAACGTGCGGGTCGGTCTGGAAGACAACCTGTGGCTGGACAAAGGTGTGCTGGCGACCAACGGCCAACTGGTCGAACGCGCCACAGAGATCCTCAGCCGCCTCGGCGCCCGCGTGCTGACCCCGGCTGAAGGCCGCAAGAAGATGGGCCTGACCCAGCGCGGCTGAAATCACCCTTTCCCCCGGTGGGCGGGCCATTGACGCCCACCGTTTTTTTGCCTCATTCCAGGAAGTGACCATGAGCTTTATCACCGAAATCAAAACCTTCGCAGCACTGGGCAGCGGCGTCATCGGCAGCGGCTGGGTCGCCCGCGCCCTCGCCCACGGCCTCGACGTGGTGGCCTGGGACCCGGCGCCGGGTGCCGAAGCGGCGCTGCGCAAACGCGTGGCCAACGCCTGGGGGGCGCTGGAGAAAAACGGTCTGGCGCCGGGCGCGTCGCAGGATCGCCTGCGCTTTGTCGCGACCATTGAAGAATGCGTGCGCGATGCGGACTTCATCCAGGAAAGCGCCCCGGAACGCCTCGAACTGAAACTGGATCTGCACAGCAAAATCAGTGCGGCAGCCAAGCCGAATGCCCTGATCGGGTCCAGCACCTCGGGTCTGTTGCCAAGCGAGTTCTACGAGAGCTCGACCCACCCGGAACGTTGCGTGGTCGGTCACCCGTTCAACCCGGTTTACCTGCTGCCGCTGGTGGAAGTGGTCGGCGGCAAAAACACCGCGCCGGAAGCGGTTCAAGCGGCATTGAAAGTCTACGAATCCCTTGGCATGCGCCCGCTGCATGTGCGCAAGGAAGTGCCGGGCTTCATCGCCGACCGCCTGCTCGAAGCGCTGTGGCGCGAGGCGCTGCATCTGGTCAACGACGGGGTGGCGACCACCGGTGAAATCGACGATGCGATCCGCTTTGGTGCCGGTCTGCGCTGGTCGTTCATGGGTACGTTCTTAACCTACACCCTGGCCGGTGGCGATGCCGGTATGCGCCACTTCATGTCGCAGTTCGGCCCGGCGTTGCAGTTGCCGTGGACGTACCTGCCGGCACCGGAACTGACCGACAAGTTGATCGACGATGTGGTGGACGGCACCAGCGATCAACTGGGCCGGCACAGTATTTCGGCGCTGGAGCGCTATCGTGATGATTGCTTGCTGGCGGTGCTTGAGGCGGTGAAGACCACCAAGCAAAAGCATGGCATGGCGTTCAGTGAGTAATGTGATCGACGAGAGATCGCTGCCCTCACCCTAACCCTCTCCCGGAGGGAGAGGGGACTGACCGAGTTGTTCTTTAGAGTTACGCCGACCTGAACGACCGAGCCGAACTCAGGCTTTGAAAAGCCCCCGGTCTGCTCCCTTTCCCCCTCTCCCCCTTGGGGAGAGGGCTGGGGTGAGGGGTGGCTTTTGATCTCAACGACCAACCATCTGCCGGAACCCGACCATGCCCACCCTAACCACCTACCAAACCCGCATCATCCCCGACTGGGTCGACTACAACGGCCACCTGCGCGACGCCTTCTATCTGCTGATTTTCAGCTACGCCACCGACGCTCTGATGGATCGTCTCGGCATGGACAGCAACAACCGCGAAGCCAGCGGTCACTCGTTGTTCACCCTCGAACTGCACCTCAACTACCTGCACGAAGTGAAGCTCGACGCCGAAGTCGAAGTGCGCACGCAGATCATCGGCCACGACCAGAAACGCCTGCACCTCTATCACAGCCTGCACTTGGCCGGCGGCGACAAGGAGCTGGCCGGCAACGAACAGATGCTGCTGCACGTCGACCTCGCCGGGCCGCGTTCCGCGCCGTTTCCCCCGGACACCCTGAGCCGTCTGCAAGCCATCGTCGCCGAGCAGGCCGATCTGCCCGCCCCGGCTTACATCGGCCGGGTCATCGCCCTGCCCCCAGCCCGGTAAACCCATCCATCACAAGGAGCCGCCATGCAAACCGCCGTTGCCGTTGCCGATTTCCGTACTTATCCGTTAATCAGCGCGCTGAACGGCGTGCAGAACCTGGCGGATCGCGTCCTGATTGAATGGGCCGACGGGCGTGTCAGCCCGTTCCACCACGTGTGGCTGCGCGACAATTGTCCGTGTCCGCACTGCGTCTACAGCGTCACCCGCGAGCAGGTGTTCGAGATCGTCGATGCGGCGCAGGATCTGTCGCCCTCCGCCGCGCACATCGACACCGATGGCTGCCTGCGCATCGACTGGCAGGACGGCCACCTCAGCCGCTTCGATGCCGGCTGGCTGCGGGCCCACGCCTACGATGATGAATCGCGCACCGAACGCCTCGCCTCCAAGCCGAAACCCTTCCTGTGGCGCAGCGATTTGCAGTTGCCGGTGTTCGACTACTCAGCCCTGATGAACGACAACGCCGCGTTGCTGCAATGGTTGCTGGCAGTACGCGATATCGGTCTGACTCAGGTGCGTGGCGCGCCCACCGAACCCGGCTCGCTGAAGCTGATCGCCCAGCGCATTTCGTTCATCCGCGAGAGCAACTTCGGCGTGCTGTTCAACGTGCAATCCAAGGCCGATGCCGACAGCAATGCCTACACCGCTTTCAACCTGCCATTGCACACGGATCTGCCGACCCGCGAGCTGCAACCGGGGCTGCAATTTCTGCATTGTCTGGTGAACGACGCCGAGGGTGGCGAGAGCATTTTCGTCGACGGTTTTGCGATTGCCGAAGCGTTGCGTCAGGAAGACCCCGCGTCGTTTCAGGCGCTGTGCGAGATCCCGGTGGAGTTTCGCAACAAGGACCGCCACAGCGATTATCGCTGCCTGGCGCCGATCATCGCCCTGGACGCGTTGGGCCGGGTCGCAGAAATCCGCATGGCCAACTTTCTGCGCGGGGCGTTCGACACGTCTGTGGAGCAAATGCCCTTGCTGTATCGCGCTTACCGGCGCTTCATCGCCATGACCCGCGAGCCACGTTTCCGGGTCATGCAACGACTCAATCCGGGCGAGCTGTGGTGCTTCGACAACCGCCGCACCCTGCACGCGCGCAATGCGTTCGACCCGACCACCGGGGCCCGGCATTTCCAGGGCTGCTACATCGACCGAGACGAGTTGCTGTCGCGGATTCTGGTGTTGCAACGCTAGACCGCATCATCGTAATTCGCAGGCAAAAAAAGCCCCGATACAAGCCGTGACAGGATCGGGGCGAGGGTACTGTTGAGGAGCTGCCGTGGCGAGGGTGACCAAACCTTCGTGAAGCAAGCTGAGGCCAGTGTGCCCACTCCCCTTGACGGCGAGTTAGCCGAAAACGACCTGTTCATAGTTGTCGCGGCCACTGCGACAAATCGCCCTTGCCGTGCCTGGGCAGGCCTACCAGAATCGAGCCACGACCTCCGTTGCCGAAGAAGGATTCGCGTCATGATGTATGCCGATTTGATCGATCAGGAAGACCTGTTGGGCCAGCTCAAGTCGTTGGGATTCGAAGTACCGTCGGGCTCCACTGCCCAGCAGGCCTGCGAGTGCGCGGTGCGGGGTCTGGACGATGTGCGGGCCAACACGCTGCGCACCATGGTCAAGCAGATGTACACCAGCAGCGCGAGCATTCAGCCGACCGTGCGCGAAGCCATCGACAAGCAGTTGCTGCCGGCCCTGGCGCAGTATCAGCAAACCCGCGCCTGACATCTGACCGAAAAAAAGATCGCAGCCTGCGACAGTGCCCTTCCTGAAGGCGCTGTCGCAGGCTGCGATCTTTCGTTTTAGAGGCGCACGCTGGCGAAGGTCGACTCGTTGCGTGCCTGGCTCAACGCCGACATCGGCCCGGACAACGGCGACATCACGATGGCCTGCGGCAGCGGCATCATCGCCACCTGCTGGGTGGTGTTGGAGCCGACGCGCTCGTCACGCGGCGGAATGCCGAAGTATTCGCGGTAGCACTTGGAGAAGTGCGGTGTCGACACGAACCCGCAGACCGACGCCACTTCGATGATCGACATCGGCGTCTGCTTCAGCAGTTGTCGCGCGCGGATCAGGCGCAGCTTGAGGTAGTAGCGCGACGGCGAGCAATGCAGGTATTTCTGGAACAGGCGCTCGAGCTGACGACGGGACACGGCGACGTACACCGCCAGTTCGTCGAGGTCGATCGGCTCTTCCAGGTTGGCTTCCATCAGCGCGACGATTTCCTGCAGTTTCGGCTGGTTGGTGCCGAGCATGTGCTTGAGCGGCACACGCTGGTGATCCTGCTCGTTGCGGATACGTTCGTAGACGAACATTTCCGAGATCGCGGCGGACAGTTCACGGCCGTGATCGCGGCTGATCAGGTGCAGCATCATGTCCAGCGGCGCGGTGCCGCCGGAGCTGGTGAAACGGTTACGGTCGAGGGTGAACAGCCGGGTGCTCATCGCAACGCGCGGGAAAGCTTCCTGCATCGCCGCCAGACATTCCCAGTGCACGCTGCAATCGAAGCCGTCGAGCAGGCCGGCGCAGGCCAGGGCCCAGCTGCCGGTGCACACGGCGCCGAGGCGACGGGACTGACGCGCCTGGCTTTGCAGCCACGAGACGTGTTCACGGGTAACGGTGCGCTGAATGCCGATCCCGCCGCACACGATAACGGTGTCGAGGGCCGGGGCTTTGTGCATGGAGGCGTCGGGGGTGATCTGCAGACCGTCACTGGCCCAGACCTGGCCGCCATCGACAGTGAGGGTGGTCCAGCGATACAGCTCGCGACCGGACAACTGGTTGGCCATGCGCAGGGGTTCGACTGCGGAAGCCAGGGAAATCAGCGTGAAATTGTCCAGCAGCAGAAAGCCGATGGATTGAGGCGCACGGTTCTGGGGTTGAGCCCCGGAGTTGAACGACGTCATCGCGGTATCTCCTCACACAAAGCGGGTGATGGCCTCAGGCGGAGGCTCTTGTTATTGCCATCGTTCTCTTGCGTGAGACGGGCTTTGTTATGACAGAGCAATTGCCATGCCTAAAATTGAATGGCTGTTCAATAACTCCTGAAAACGACGTCGCGACGCGTCTATACAAGCGCTCCAACGAGAGGTAATTCGAAGTGCCATCAGCGGCCGCGAAAGCCCTGCCCCGGAGCGTGTGAGCAAATCGGTAGCACTTGTGGGAACTGGCCTGCGCGCGATTGTCCTACAGTGTCACCGCAGGCACGGGTGACGGACGGTAGCGCCTGCAAATCAGGCGCTGGAGGTGGGAAAGACTCTTATCTGATAGCGACGCGCCAAAAGGTGGCGCGTTTTATTGCCAATGCTCACTTGGTGCGCAGTTTTGACTGGTCCGAGGTTATCGAAGGAATCAGCATTCAACCGCGCTGACCGCCAACCCGCCCCGCGATGTCTCTTTATATTTGTCATGCATGTCGGCGCCGGTATCGCGCATGGTGCGGATCACCCGGTCCAGCGAAATAAAGTGCTGACCGTCCCCGCGCAAGGCCATCTGCGCCGCGTTGATCGCCTTCACTGCCGCAATCGCATTGCGCTCGATGCACGGCACTTGCACCAGGCCACCCACCGGATCGCAGGTCAGACCGAGGTTGTGTTCGAGGCCGATTTCCGCCGCGTTGCACAACTGCTCGGGACTCGCGCCGAGGATTTCCGCCAGCCCTGCCGCCGCCATCGCACAAGCCGAACCAACTTCACCCTGACAGCCGACTTCAGCGCCGGAGATCGAGGCGTTCTTCTTGCACAAAATCCCCACCGCTGCGGCGCCGAGGAAGTAGTCGACCACGTTGGCGTCGGTCACCGCCTCGCTGAATTTCATGAAGTAATGCAGCACCGCCGGAATGATCCCCGCCGCGCCATTGGTGGGCGCCGTGACCATGCGTCCGCCAGCAGCGTTTTCCTCGTTCACCGCGAGGGCGAACAGGTTGACCCACTCCATCGCGCTGAGGGTCGAGCCGATCACATTGGGCTTGTTCAATTCCTGAAGGCTGCGGTGCAACTTCGCCGCGCGGCGGCGCACGTTGAGGCCGCCGGGCAGGATGCCTTCGTGCTTGAGGCCCTGCTCGACGCAATCCTGCATCGCCCGCCAGAGCTTCATCAGGCCGGCGCGGATTTCCTCTTCGCTGCGCCAGACCTTCTCGTTGGCCATCATCAATTCGGCCACGCGCAGGTTGTGGGTCTTGCACAGCTCCAGCAGCTCCACCGCGCTGGAAAAGTCGTAAGGCAATTCGGTGCGGTCCAGGTCCACCACGCCGCTGGAGGCCTGCGCCTCGTCCACCACAAATCCGCCACCGACCGAATAGTAGGTGTCGCGGTGCAGCTCACCGTGATCGCCTTCGGCGACCAGGGTCATGGCGTTGGGGTGGAACGGCAGGTTCTCGTCGATCAGGCGCATGTCGCGGCCCCATATAAAGGGCACCGACAAACGACCGTCGAGCAACAGCGTGTGGGTTTCACGCAGAGCCTGGATCCGCGGGCCGATCTGCGACGGGTCGATCGCGTCCGGCCACTCGCCCATCAGCCCCATGATCACCGCGTTGTCGCTGCCGTGACCGACACCGGTGGCCGACAGCGAACCGAACAGCTGCACCTCGATGCGGCGCACCTGCTCCAGTAGATGTTTGTCGCGCAACGACTCGACGAACAGGGCGGCGGCGCGCATGGGCCCGACGGTGTGGGAACTGGAAGGGCCAATGCCGATTTTGAACAGGTCGAAAACGCTGATAGCCATTGCTGCAGAGCTCCTGAGAGTGCCGGTCCGGGGCGTTAAGCGCCCGCTGGCGGAGCTGCTACGCTCAAGCTGCGATCCGCCGGAATGCCCGCATCATCGGGCTTTTCCCGGGTCGTTCGGCGTCTGACACCGACGTACTCATGCCCACTAACGCCGTGCCGGTTTCAGCCCGTGTTTTCGCCGTTTTTATGCGGTTCAGATGGCCAGACAGGGCAGAAAAAAGCTGTAAACGACGTCACTGACACTGGATGCGACCATCCCTGTACTGGATACGACGCACCCTGTAGGCGTCAGATTTTCACTGGTACATGATCGTATCGACTCGATTGCAAGGCGCTGCGGTAGAGCTGTCTCCAGAACGCCATCCAACCGCAACCCATAAGTGCGGTGGTCCAATCGGAACACTGCCAAAAAAAACACCAAGGAGTCCATTCATGAAAGGTTCCCCGTCGTTGTTGTTGGCCGCCATGCTGAGTCTGCCGTTACTGGCTCAAGCCGCAGAACCGGCGCAGTGCAGTACCGTGAACTTCTCCGATGTCGGCTGGACCGACATCACCGCGACAACCGCCACCACCTCCGTCGTGCTTCAGGCCCTCGGCTACAAGACCAAGACCACCATGATTTCCGTCCCCGTGACCTACAAGTCGCTGGCCGACGGCAAGAACATGGACGTGTTCCTCGGCAACTGGATGCCGACCATGGAAAACGACATCAAGGCCTACCGCGACGCCGGCACCGTGGAAACCGTGCGCACCAACCTCAAGGGCGCCAAGTACACCCTCGCCGTTCCCCAGGCGTTGTATGACAAGGGTCTGCACGACTTCGCCGACATCGCCAAATTCAAGAAAGAACTCGACGGCAAGATCTACGGGATCGAGCCGGGCAACGACGGCAACCGTCTGATCCAGAGCATGATCGACAAGAACGCCTTCGGCCTGAAAGACGCCGGCTTCAAGGTCGTCGAATCCAGCGAGGCGGGCATGCTGTCGCAGGTCGACCGCGCGCAGAAACGCGACACCGCCGTGGTGTTCCTCGGCTGGGCGCCGCACCCGATGAACAAGCGCTTCAAGATTCAGTACCTGACCGGCGGCGATGACTTCTTCGGCCCGGATTTCGGCGCCGCCACCGTGGCGACCAACACCCGCAAGGGCTACGCCGAGGAATGCAGCAACGTTGGCCAGCTGCTGAAAAACCTGGAGTTCACCGTCGACATGGAAAGCGAACTGATGGGCAACATCCTGGACGACAAGATGAAGCCTGACGCGGCCGCCAAGGCCTGGCTGAAAAAGAATCCACAGGTGCTCGATACCTGGCTCGCTGGCGTGACCACCATTGACGGTAAACCTGGCCTGGAGGCCGTGAAAGCCAAGATTGCCCAGTAATCGCTTATGCCGGGCGGGCTAGTCCCGTCCGGGCTGTTTATTTCCTTGCATGCGGACGTTCACTACCATGCTGATTGATCAGAAAATCCCTTTAGGCCAGTACATCGCGGGCTTCGTTGAATGGTTGACGCAACACGGCGCCAACACCTTCGACGCAATCGCCGTGACACTGGAAACGATGATCCACGGCGTGACGTTTGCGCTGACCTGGTTCAACCCGCTGGTGCTGATCGGCCTCATCGCCCTGCTGGCCCACTTCATTCAACGCAAATGGGGCCTGACCGCGTTCGTGGTAGCCTCCTTTCTGCTGATCCTCAACCTGGGGTACTGGCAGGAAACCATGGAAACCCTCGCCCAGGTCATGTTCGCGACCCTGGTCTGCGTGGTCATTGGCGTGCCGCTGGGCATCGTCGCTGCGCACAAACCGATGTTCTACACTTTGATGAGGCCGGTACTCGATCTGATGCAGACCGTACCGACCTTCGTTTACCTCATTCCTACCCTGACCCTCTTCGGGCTGGGTGTGGTGCCGGGCCTGATCTCGACGGTGGTGTTCGCCATCGCCGCGCCGATCCGCCTGACCTACCTGGGCATCCGCGATGTCCCGCAAGAACTGATGGACGCCGGCAAGGCCTTCGGCTGCTCGCGTCGCCAACTGCTTTCACGGATCGAACTGCCTCACGCCATGCCGAGCATCGCGGCCGGCATCACCCAGTGCATCATGCTGTCGCTGTCGATGGTGGTGATCGCGGCACTGGTGGGCGCCGACGGACTCGGCAAACCGGTGGTCAACGCACTGAACACTGCTGATATCGCCCTGGGCTTCGAAGCGGGCCTGGCGATCGTACTGCTGGCGATCATGCTCGACCGTATCTGCAAACAACCCGACGCCAAAGTAGGGGGTGACGCATGAGCATAATTCGCTTCGATAACGTTGACGTGATCTTCACCAGGGATCCGCGCGAAGCACTGAAACTTCTCGATCAAGGCCTGACCCGCAGTGAGATCCTGAAAAAGACCGGGCAGATCGTTGGCGTTGAAAAGGCCAGCCTGGACATCAACAAAGGCGAAATCTGCGTGCTGATGGGCCTGTCCGGCTCCGGCAAGTCGAGCCTGCTGCGCTGCATCAACGGCCTCAACACCGTGAGCCGCGGCAAGCTGTTCGTCGAACACGAAGGCAAGCAGATCGACATCGCCTCCTGCACCCCGGCCGAGCTGAAAATGATGCGCACCAAACGCATCGCCATGGTGTTCCAGAAGTTCGCTCTGATGCCGTGGCTGACGGTGCGCGAGAACATCAGTTTCGGTCTGGAAATGCAGGGTCGCCCGGAGAAGGAACGGCGCAAGCTGGTCGATGAAAAACTCGAACTGGTGGGCCTGACCCAATGGCGCAACAAGAAGCCCGACGAGCTGTCCGGCGGCATGCAGCAGCGTGTCGGCCTGGCCCGCGCGCTGGCGATGGACGCCGACATTCTGCTGATGGACGAACCGTTCTCGGCCCTCGACCCGCTGATCCGTCAGGGTCTGCAGGATGAACTGCTGGAACTGCAACGCAAGCTGAGCAAGACCATCGTATTCGTGAGCCACGACCTCGACGAGGCGCTGAAACTCGGCAGCCGCATCGCGATCATGAAAGACGGCCGGATCATCCAGTACAGCGTGCCGGAAGAGATCGTGCTCAAC
Source organism: Pseudomonas sp. GW456-12-10-14-LB2 (assembly GCF_002884345.1). Classification (NCBI taxonomy): domain Bacteria; kingdom Pseudomonadati; phylum Pseudomonadota; class Gammaproteobacteria; order Pseudomonadales; family Pseudomonadaceae; genus Pseudomonas; species Pseudomonas sp. GW456-12-10-14-LB2. The sequence continues at coordinate 170,721 of NZ_POHV01000002.1, read as the reverse complement.
CCGGCGGACGATTACGTGCGCACCTTCGTCGCCCACACCAACCCGCTGAACGTGCTGTGCGGTCGCAGCCTGATGCGCACCCTGGACAACTGCAAACGCATCAACGGTTCAGTGTGCCTCGATCCGGGTGGCGACTCGTGGCTGGATCTGGCCGAAGGCAACACCATCAAGGGTGCGCGGCAGAACGGTTCGGTGCTGAACCTGCAGAACTGGGCACCGGGGCAAGCCGTGGAAGGGCTGGAGCGCAAACCGACGCTGGTGGATTCGAACATCGGCATGCGCGACGCGTTGCAGATCCGTTACCAGACCGGCAACAAACTGGTGCTGCACGACAACAACCATGTGGTGGGGATCCTCGGGGACAGCGAGCTGTATCACGCACTGCTCGGCAAGAACCTGGGGTAAGGCGGGATGAAAAAAAGGGATCGCGGTGAGCGATCCCTTTTTTATTGGGTCAGGGAAAGTCCCCTCACCCTAACCCTCTCCCAGAGGGAGAGGGAACTGATTGGGGGATGCTGCAGATATACGTCAACCTGATCTTGCTTCACCGAATCCATAATCGACTCGATTTTTCAGGTCGATGTACAACGCAAGACACCTCGGTCGGCTCCCTCTCCCCCGGGAGAGGGCGGGGGTGAGGGAGCTTTTGACTTTAGCTATACACCCGGCCAAGGAGCTGCCGATGGCTTTCAAACTGATCGAGCACATCGCGTGTGATCTGATCCTGTGTGAAGCCCATCAGGTCGTAGTCCTGGCTGCCGTTGTGCAGGTACACCTCGGCGCGGTAGAAACGCTGGCGCGCTTCATCAGACTGAACCGACTCGCTCGGGGTCGCCAGGTAGCCGTCCAGGCTCACTTCGTAGACAAAAGGGTTGCCCTCTTCCATCTCGACCCGCACGCCCATGCAGCGCTTGGATTTGCCCAGCAGCGTCTGCACTTCCAGACCCTGTGCACGCATTTGCGCAGCGGCATCTTCCAGCGCCGGGCTGACGTGTCTGTCCATGAAGCGCTGAACCACCGACTGGCTCGGTTGCAGATCCAGCTGGGTCAGGCGCTCGCTGAAACCACGACGACCGCGTTCAGCCAGTTGCGCCTGCTCCTGTTCGATCTGCATGTCCTGGCGCATCGCCTTGTGCAGGCCGAACATGAAGCACACCAGCACCACCGAGAACGGCAGACCGGCCAGCACCACCATGGTCTGCATGGCTTCGAAGTTACCGGCGAACAGCAGGCCGATGGTCACCAGCGTGATCACGACCGACCAGAAGATCCGCAGCCAGTGCGGGGCGTCTTCGTCGACGTTGCCGCCCTTGCAGGACAGGTTCGCCATCATCACCGCGCCGGAGTCGGCCGGGGTCAGGAACAGTACGAAACCAACAAAGATCGACACACCGATCACGACTTTCGACGCCGGGTAGTGTTCAAGCAACTGATAGATCGCCATCGACGGCTGCTCCAGCGCCGTCTTGCCGAGTTCCACCGCACCCTGGTTCATCACCAGATCCAGCGCCGAGTTACCGAAGATCGACAGCCACGCCAGGGTGAAACCCAGCGGAATCAGCAGCACACCAGCCACCAGCTCACGCACGGTACGACCACGGGAAATACGCGCGATGAACATGCCGACGAATGGGGCCCAGGAAATCCACCACGCCCAGTAGAACAGAGTCCACAGGCCCAGCCAGCGGTCGGATTTCTCGCCGTCGCCTTCATAGACGTACAGGTCGAAAGTCTTCAGCACCACGCCGTTGAGGTAGTCGCCGATGTTCTGCACGAAGCCGTTGAGCAGGTGCAGGGTCGGGCCGAACAGCAACACGAAAATCAGCAGGCCGCTGAACAGGATGATGTTGAGGTTGGACAGACGACGGATGCCGTTTTCCACACCGGACACGGCAGCGATGGTCGCCACGGTGCTCATCACGATGATCACGATCAGCAGGTTGGTGTTGCTGTGTTCCATGCCGAACAGGTTTTCCAGACCAGAAGACACTTGCAGCGAGCCGATCCCCAGGTTGGTCACCAGACCCAGCAGGGTCACGAACATGCCGAAGCCGTCCACCGCATGACCGGCAGCGCCTTTGACCCAACGCTCGCCCACCAGCGGGTACAGCGCCGAACGCAGGGCCAGCGGCTGGTTATGACGATAAGCGAAATAAGCCACGGCCAGACCGACCAGCGCATAGATCGCCCAGCCGTGCAGGCCCCAGTGCAGGAAAGTCAGCTGAACGGCCTGACGTGCCGCCATGTTGGTCGCGGACGCACCTTCCGGCGGATTGAAGTAGTGATCCAGCGGCTCGGAGGCGCCGAAGTACAGCAGCGAAATACCAATACCCGACGAGAACAGCATCCCCGCCCAGGCGCCGTAGCTGAAATCCGGGGTGTCGTCCTTGCTACCCAGTTTGAGTTTGCCGTAGGAGGAAAACGCCAGGCCGACCACGAAAACCAGGTAAGCGGCGATCACCACCATGTAGTACCAGCCGAAGCTGCGGGACAACCAGGCCTGAGCCACTCCCAGCATTCTGCCGGCCTCTTGCGGGGCGATGATCAGAATGGCGGTCAACAACAGAATCAGCGCGGTAGAGGTGTAGAACACCCAACCGTTGACCGTCACCTTCTCGGGCGGGGTCTTTATAAGCGAGGCAGAACTCATGGCACAAATGCTCCAGGCAGTGCGAGAGAAGAACACAAGGCAACACGGAACCCGACCAATCGGTTAGTTGGCAGCCGACCGGCGGGTGATATAAAGACACCCCGAAAAAAGCCCGAACCTGCAGAGATGGCACCGCTAATCGCCGTCGTGGCCGAGGCATGGACGTTCATCCGAAACCTGGCCTTGAGCGTCTTGCCCATTCAACACGTCCATCGAACGTCGAACCGCGCCTTGCCCCGCGCAGGTTTCGAGCCTTTTCGGATGTCGGTTTTATCGCCACTTACACGTAGGAAAAATCTGTAGGCAGCGACGATTTGTCGCAGATCTTATTCTTTGTTGATTGAACGTTCAATCAAAACAAAATAGACTGGCCCTCAATCCGATAGGCGTCATTCGCCCGTCGGAAGGCCTAAGGAGATGTGCAAGATGCCCAAGGTCGGTATGCAACCCATCCGCCGCCAACAACTGATCGAAGCCACTTTGCAGGCGGTTGATCAGGTCGGAATGGGGGACGCCAGCATTGCGCTGATCGCCCGTTTGGCCGGTGTCTCGAATGGCATCATCAGTCACTATTTTCAGGACAAGAATGGCCTGATCGCCGCCACGATGCGGTATCTGATGACCGCCCTCAGCGAGAGCGTCACCGCGCGCCGTCAGGCGCTGGCAGACAACAGCCCCCGGGCGCATCTGCAGGTGATCATCGAAGGAAACTTCGACGCCAGCCAGGTCAATGGCCCGGCAATGAAAACCTGGCTGGCCTTCTGGGCCACCAGCATGCACCAGCCGTCTTTGCACAGGTTGCAGCGGATCAACGATCACCGTCTGTATTCCAACCTGTGCTGCGAGTTCCGCCGTGTGTTGCCGCTCGAAGATGCGCGCACCGCCGCCCGTGGACTGGCAGCTCTGATCGACGGTTTGTGGTTGCGCGGCGCGCTGTCGGGAGACGCTTTCGACACTGCGCAGGCGCAACAGATCGCTTACGAATACATGGATTTCCAATTGGCCAAGCAGGTGAGCTAGAGCACAGAGAAAACGCTCGGCCCCTGAACTGTCACTGACCAGTGATGCCACAGCTACATGGCTCACCCGGTGACCAACGCCAACCACTAATGCACTTGCGAGGACACTATGGCCCGTTTCGAACTGCAAAAACTCTACATCGATGGCGCGTACTCCGACGCCGGCAGCGATGCCACCTTCGAAGCCATCAACCCGGCTAACGGTGAAGTCCTCGCACAAGTGCAACGTGCGACCAAGGAAGACGTCGAGCGTGCTGTGGTCAGCGCCGAAAAGGGCCAGAAAATCTGGGCCGCGATGACCGCCATGGAGCGTTCGCGCATCCTGCGTCGTGCCGTCGACATCCTGCGCGAGCGCAACGATGAACTGGCTGCCCTGGAAACCCTGGACACCGGTAAAGCCTTCTCCGAAACCAAGTACGTCGACATCGTCACTGGCGCCGACGTGCTGGAATACTACGCAGGCCTGGTGCCCGCCATCGAAGGCGAGCAGATCCCGCTGCGTGACACTTCCTTCGTCTACACCCGTCGCGAGCCGCTGGGCGTTGTCGCCGGTATCGGCGCGTGGAACTACCCGATTCAGATCGCTCTGTGGAAATCCGCTCCAGCCCTGGCGGCCGGTAACGCGATGATCTTCAAGCCAAGCGAAGTCACCTCGCTGACCACCCTGAAACTGGCCGAAATCTACACCGAAGCCGGCGTTCCGAACGGCGTGTTCAACGTGCTGACCGGCAGCGGCCGTGAAGTCGGCACCTGGCTGACCGAGCACCCGCGCATCGAGAAGATCTCCTTCACCGGCGGCACCGACACCGGCAAGAAAGTCATGGCCAGCGCTTCGGCTTCGTCGCTCAAAGACGTGACCATGGAACTGGGCGGCAAGTCCCCGCTGATCATCTGCGACGACGCCGACCTGGATCGCGCCGCCGACACCGCCATGATGGCCAACTTCTACAGCTCCGGTCAGGTCTGCACCAACGGCACTCGCGTGTTCGTGCCGAGCCACCTGAAAGCCGCTTTCGAAGCCAAGATCGTCGAGCGCGTTGCGCGCATCCGCGTTGGCAACCCGGAAGACGAAAACACCAACTTCGGCCCGCTGGTCAGCTTCCCGCACATGGAAAGCGTGCTGGGCTACATCGCCAAAGGTAAAGAAGAAGGCGCCCGCGTTCTGTGCGGTGGCGAACGTTTGACCGACGGCGAATTCGCCAAGGGCGCGTTCGTGGCTCCGACCGTGTTCACCGACTGCACCGACGACATGACCATCGTCCGTGAAGAAATCTTCGGCCCGGTAATGGCGATCCTGACCTACGAAACCGAAGAAGAAGTGATCCGTCGCGCCAACGACACCGACTTCGGCCTGGCCGCCGGTATCGTCACCCGCGACCTGAACCGCGCCCACCGCGTGATTCATCAACTGGAAGCCGGTATCTGCTGGATCAACGCCTGGGGCGAGTCCGACGCAAAAATGCCGGTTGGCGGTTACAAGCAGTCGGGCGTGGGCCGTGAGAACGGCATCAGCTCGCTGAACAACTTCACTCGCATCAAATCGGTACAGGTCGAGCTGGGCGATTACGTCTCGGTGTTCTAAGACCCGCCATTGTGTGCTGCCCGCGAAGCCGCCTTCGCGGGCAAGCCCGCTCCCACAAGGGAAGCGCTGGCTGTCTGACCTGACCAACTTCAAAGAGGGTGCATTCAATGTCCCAAGAATTCGATTACATCATCGTCGGTGCCGGCTCTGCCGGTAACACCCTGGCGACCCGTCTGACTGAAGACGAAGGCGTCACCGTCCTGCTGCTCGAAGCCGGCGGCCCGGACTACCGTCTCGATTTCCGCACGCAGATGCCGGCAGCCCTGGCATTCCCGCTGCAAGGCCGTCGCTACAACTGGGCGTACGAAACCGATCCTGAGCCACACATGGACGGTCGCCGGATGGAATGCGGTCGCGGCAAAGGCCTCGGCGGTTCCTCGCTGATCAACGGCATGTGCTACATCCGCGGCAACGCAATGGACTACGACGGCTGGGCGAAACTGCCAGGCCTGGAAGACTGGTCCTACCTCGATTGCCTGCCGTATTTCCGTAAAGCGGAAACCCGCGACATCGGCCCGAACGACTACCACGGTGGCGACGGACCGGTCAGCGTGACCACGCCGAAAGCGGGCAACAACCCGCTGTTCCACGCCATGGTTGAAGCTGGCGTGCAAGCCGGTTACCCGCGCACCGAAGACCTGAACGGCTACCAGCAGGAAGGCTTCGGCCCGATGGACCGCACCGTGACGCCGAACGGCCGTCGTGCTTCCACCGCCCGTGGTTACCTGGACGTGGCCAAGAAGCGTTCGACCCTGACCATCGTCACCCACGCCCTGACCGACAAGGTTCTGTTCGAAGGCAAGCGTGCCGTTGGCGTGCGTTACCTGGTCGGCGCCGCTGAAGAACGCGTTGAAGCCCGCGCCCGTAAAGAAGTCATCGTCTGCTCCGGCGCGATCGCTTCGCCGCAACTGCTGCAACGCTCCGGCGTCGGCCCGGCAAAACTGCTGGAAAGCCTCGACATCCCGGTCGTTCACGATCTGCCGGGCGTCGGTGAAAACCTGCAGGATCACCTCGAGCTGTACCTGCAATACGCTTGCACCCAACCGGTCTCGCTGTACCCGTCGCTGCTCTGGTACAACCAGCCGGCCATCGGTGCCGAGTGGCTGTTCAACGGCACCGGCATCGGCGCCAGCAACCAGTTCGAAGCCGGCGGTTTCATCCGTACTCGCGAAGAGTTCGAATGGCCGAACATCCAGTACCACTTCCTGCCGGTCGCGATTAACTACAACGGCAGCAACGGTGTGAAAGAGCATGGTTTCCAGGCGCACATGGGTTCCATGCGTTCGCCGAGCCGCGGTCGCATCCAGGTCAAATCCAAGGATCCGCGCCAGCACCCGAGCATCCTGTTCAACTACATGGCCACCGAGCAGGACTGGCAGGAATTCCGCGACGGCATCCGCCTGACCCGTGAAATCATGCAACAGCCTGCACTGGACGCTTTCCGTGGCCGTGAAATCAGCCCGGGCATCGAAGTGCAAACCGATGAGCAGCTGGACAAGTTCATCCGCGAGCACGCCGAAACCGCGTTCCACCCGTCCTGCTCGTGCAAGATGGGCACCGACGACATGGCGGTAGTGGATGGCGAAGGCCGCGTGCATGGCATGCAGGGTCTGCGTGTGGTCGATGCCTCGATCATGCCGATCATCACCACCGGCAACCTGAACGCGCCGACGATCATGATCGCCGAGAAAATCGCCGACAAGATCCGTGGCCGCCAGCCATTGCCGCGCAGCAACGCACCTTACTACGTCGCTGGCGATGCGCCGGTGAAAGGCAAGGCGCTGCGTGATGTGAGTGCTGTTGCTCAGTAAACCGTAATACCGCGTCACGGCTAATCGCTGGCAAGCCAGCTCCCACAGGTTTTGCGTCGTTCACAGATTCTGTGACCACCAAAAAACCTGTGGGAGCGGGCTTGCCCGCGATGAGGCCATGCAATTCACCGCAAATTCTCCTGCTTCACAGTAAATCCTCCGACACCCCCTCTTCACTTGATCCTACACCCCACGCAGGCCTACTCTAGTCCTCGCCCAATCGTTTCACCCCCTCCCCGCCGAATCCGCTTCGCCGTTTCTCCCATGACAAGGAGGTTTCCCTGATGTTCGATTTCCACCCCCAGCTCAAGCAGCGCTTCGCTGCCTTGCGCACGGGCGCCGAGTTTTTTTCCTTGCGATATGTGCGCGAGTCCGGCCAGTACCTGTCGGTGCGCAAGAACGTCGCCGAACCGCCGAGCCTGAGCCGCGACGAAGGTGCGATGCTCACCGTCCGGGTCAACGGCGTCGAAGCCTACGCCGCGACCAATGACCTGTCGCAACAGGGCCTGCAAGCCGCCCTCGAGCGCGCCGAGCAGCAGGCTCGGCGGATCAAGCCCCACGCCCTGCTCGACCTGAGCCAGCAGCCGGTGTCCAGCGACCGCGCCGACTACTTTTCACCCAATCTGGAACAACCCTTTCCGTCCCTGAGCGAATGCTTCGAGCTGCTCGGCGCGGAATCCGCCTCGGTGCCAAAGGATGAGCGCCTGGTGAACTGGGAAGTGAGCATCGGCATCACCCACGTCGAACAGATCTACCTGAGCAGCGCCGGCGCCGAATTGCGCCAGGCCCAGCGTTTCGTCTATCCGGGCCTGAGCGTCACCGCCTACGACGGCAACGACAGCCAGACCCGCAGCCTCGGCCGCGAGAACTTCGGCCAGCAGGGCGGCGCCGACGTGATCAGCCGCTGCGGTTTGATCGGTGCTGGCCCGCAAGTCGCCGATCAGGCGCTGCAACTGCTGCTCGCGCCGAACACCCCGCAAGGCCCGCGCGACCTGCTGCTGATGCCCGACCAGATGATGCTGCAGATCCACGAATCCATCGGCCACCCGCTGGAGCTCGACCGGATCCTCGGCGACGAGCGCAATTACGCCGGCACCAGTTTCGTCAAAGCCTCGGATTTCGGCAGCCTGCAATACGGCTCGAAACTGCTCAACGTGACGTTCGATCCGGGCATTCCCGAAGAACTGGCGAGTTACGGTCACGATGACGACGGTTCCAAAGCCAGCAAACAATTCCTGATTCGCGAAGGCCTGCTGGTCCGTCCGTTGGGCGGCGCACTGTCGCAGTTCCGCGCGGGTCTGGACGGCGTCGCCAACAGCCGCGCCTGCGGCTGGAACCGCCCGCCGATCGACCGCATGGCCAACCTCAACATCGAGCCGGGCGACCAGCCGCTGGAGCAACTGATCGGCGGCATCGAAAACGGCATTCTGATGAGCACCAACCGCTCATGGTCGATCGACGATGCACGCAACAAATTCCAGTTCGGCTGCGAATGGGGCCAGTTGATCGAAAACGGCGAACTCAAGGGCGTGGTGAAAAACCCGAACTACCGGGGCATTTCCGCGCACTTCTGGAAGAGTCTGCGCGCCGTCGGCAACGCCGGCACCACTCAGGTGCTGGGCACGCCGAACTGCGGCAAGGGCGAACCGAACCAGGTGATCCGCGTCGGCCACGCTTCACCGGCCTGCGTGTTCAGCAATGTTGATGTGTTTGGGGGAGACGCCTGATGAGTATTTCCAAGAGCCAGTCCGAGGCGTTCAAGCTGCTGGTCAACTGGCTGCACGATGCCGTGCGCGAGCCGGAACAGTTCACCCTGAGTTACGACGCCGAATCGTCGGCCTTCGTCCGTTTCAACCACGCCAAGGTGCGTCAGGCCGGGCAGGTGCAGCAAGCCGGTATTGGTCTGAAACTGATCGACGATGGTCGCCATGCGGACCTGCACATCACCTTGTCCGGTGAGCAGGCCACCGACCTGCAACGCCTCGCCGAAGGCTTGCAGCAACTGCGCAAAACCCTGCCGCTGCTGCCGCAGGATCCGTACCTGTTGCTCAACCACAACGGCTGGCAAAGCAAGAATGTGCAGGAGCATCCGCTGCCGGACACCGAGCAGGTTGTCGCTGAAATCGCCCAGGCGGCCGAAGGACTGGATCTGGTCGGCTTCTACGCTGCCGGCCCGATCAGCCGTGGTTTTGCCAGTTCTTCCGGTGCGTTCGGCTGGCATCAGGCCAACAGCTTCAACTTCGACTTCAGCCTGTTCCACGAGAACGGCGAAGCGGTGAAGGCCAGCTACGCCGGGCATGACTGGAACAGCGAAGACTTCGCCAAACGCATCCAGCAGGCCCGCGAACAACTCGAGTTTCTCGGTCGACCGCTGCGCACCTTGCCGCCCGGCCAATACCGCGCCTATCTGGCGCCCGCAGCCCTGGAAGAAATCATGGGCATGCTGTGCTGGGGCGGTTTCTCGGCGCAGTCGATTGCCAGCAAAAGCAGCCCGCTGCAGAAGCTGTATGCCGGCGATCAGGCATTCAGTCCGCTGGTGTCCCTCGACGAGAAAGTCAGCGGCTCGCTGAGCCCGGCGTTCTCCGGCGAAGGTTACCCGCGCAGCGATCTGCGGTTGATCATCGAAGGCAAAGCGGGTGATCAGTTGGTGGGTTCGCGCAGTGCCGCCGAGTACGGTCTGACGGCCAACGGCGCCGGCGGTGGCGAATCGCCGAGCGCGCTGAACATGGGCGCCGGTGATCTGCCGCAGGCCGAGATCCTCAAACAGTTGGGCACCGGCCTGTACATAAGCAACCTGTGGTACCTGAACTTCTCCGATCAACCAGCGGCACGCCTTACCGGCATGACCCGGTTTGCCACGTTCTGGGTCGAGAACGGCGAGATTCAGGCGCCGGTCAGCACCATGCGTTTCGACGACAGTGCCTACAGCCTGCTGGGTTCGCATCTGGAAGCGTTGACCGCCGAACGGGAATTGCTGCTGTCGGCGAGCACTTACAGCCAGCGCAATACCTCGTCGGCATTGCTGCCGGGGGCATTGGTGAGCCGATTGACCTTGACCTTGTAAAAGCATCGCGAGCAGGCTCGCTCCCACAGGTTCGCGCAGTCCATGTGGAAGCGAGCCTGCTCGCGATGAAGTCACCCCGGATTTACTGCGCCCATCACCAGAGGTTCCATGCCCAACCGCCCGCCTCTCGATGCCGTCACCGCCCGCTGGTTGCCGTGGGTCGTCGCCATCGCTTTCTTCATGCAGTCCCTCGACGGGACCATCCTCAACACCGCCCTGCCGGCCATGGCCAGGGATCTGGCCGAAGACCCGCTGCGCATGCAGGGCGTGATCATCGCCTACATGCTCACCGTGGCCCTGCTGATTCCCGCCTCAGGCTGGATCGCCGACCGCTTCGGCACCAAGAAAATCTTCTTCGGTGCGATCCTGCTGTTCAGCCTTGGCTCGCTGCTCTGTGCCTTGTCGAGCAGCCTGAGCATGCTGATCGGCGCGCGCGTGATCCAGGGCCTCGGCGGTGCGCTGATGCTGCCGGTCGGGCGTTTGGTGGTGCTGCGCGCCTACCCGCGCTCGGAACTGGTGCGGATCATGGGCTTCATTACCATTCCCGGCCTGCTCGGCCCGCTGATCGGCCCGACCATGGGCGGCTGGATGGTGGAATACCTGACGTGGCACTGGATCTTCCTGATCAACCTGCCGGTCGGCGTCATCGGTTGCTACGCGGTGTGGAAGTTCATCCCCGACCTGCGCGGCACCGAGCGCACGCGTTTCGATAGCCTGGGTTTCCTGCTGTTCGGCGCGGCGATGGTGCTGATCACTATCGCCATGGAAGGCCTCGGCGAACTGCACCTGCCACACCTGCGGGTGATGCTGTTGCTGTTCGGCGGCATGGCATGTCTGGCGGCGTACTGGCTGCGCGCCGGGCACATTGAAAACCCGCTGTTCGCGCCGTCGCTGTTCAAGACCCGCACCTTCGCGGTCGGCATCCTCGGCAACCTGTTCGCCCGCCTGGGCAGCGGCGCCCTGCCGTTTCTGGTGCCGTTGCTGCTGCAAGTGGCGCTGGGGTATTCGCCGTCCCAGGCCGGGATGAGCATGCTGCCGCTGGCCGCTGCCGCGATGGTCGCCAAGTGGGGCGCGCGGCCACTGATCGAGCGTCTGGGCTATCGCATCGTGCTGACCGGCAACACGCTGTTTCTGGGGATCATGCTGGCGAGCATGGGTCTGGTCAGCGAGCAGACGCCGTACTGGCTGCTGCTGTGCCTGCTGGCGGTTCTCGGGGCGATCAACTCGCTGCAATTCACCGCGATGAACACCGTGACCCTGATCGATCTCGACGACGCCAGCGCCAGCAGCGGCAACAGTTTGCTGTCGGTGGTGGCGCAGTTGTCGCTGAGCCTTGGCGTGGCGTGCGCCGGTGCGCTGCTCGGTGGCTTTACGGCGGAGATCGGCAATGACGGCGTTGAGACCGTGTTGGGCGCGTTTCAGCTCACGTTCGTGACTGTTGGGATCATGGCCATGTTGGCCGCAACCATTTTTTCTCAACTTTCAAAGAATGACGGACGGCGAGTCAGACGTCCGGAAGAGCACATCGAGTCTTAGGGCTATTGGCCACCGGGCTGGTACACTGCGCGACATTTTGTTTTGCAGGCCAGTCCCGTGACCACCATCGCCACCGCTTTTAATACTTTGCCGCTGTCCGCCGCCATGCTGGCTAACCTCGACTCCCTCGGTTATGCCCAGATGACGCCGATCCAGGCGCAGAGCTTGCCGGTGATCCTCAAGGGGATGGACCTGATCGCCCAGGCCAAGACCGGCAGCGGCAAGACCGCCGCGTTCGGCATCGGCCTGCTGAACCCGATCAATCCGCGCTACTTCGGTTGCCAGGCGCTGGTGATTTGCCCGACCCGTGAGCTGGCTGACCAGGTCGCCAAGGAAATCCGTCGTCTGGCCCGTGCCGAAGACAACATCAAGGTCCTGACCCTGTGCGGCGGCGTGTCCTTCGGCCCGCAGATCGGCTCGCTGGAGCACGGCGCGCACATCATCGTCGGCACCCCGGGCCGCATCCAGCAGCACCTGCGCAAGGGTTCGTTGGTCCTCGACGGCCTGAACACGCTGATCCTCGACGAAGCCGATCGCATGCTCGACATGGGTTTCTACGACGCCATCGAAGACATCATCGAGCAGACCCCGGCCCGTCGTCAGACCCTGCTCTTCTCCGCTACTTATCCGGTGGGCATCAAGCAACTGGCGTCGAAGTTCATGCGCGACCCGCAAACGGTCAAGGCCGAAGCGTTCCACGACGACACCCAGATCGAACAGCGCTTCTACGAGATTTCCCCGGAAGAGCGCATGAGCGCGGTGACCAAGGTCCTGCATCACTTCCGTCCGGCCTCCACCGTGGCGTTCTGCTTCACCAAGCAGCAGGTTCAGGAAACCGTCGATCACCTGACCTCCAAAGGCATTTCCGCCGTCGGCCTGCACGGCGATCTGGAGCAGCGTGACCGCGATCAGGTGTTGGCGATGTTCGCCAACCGCAGTACTTCGGTACTGGTTGCCACCGACGTTGCCGCCCGTGGTCTGGACATCGATGCACTGGACATGGTGATCAACGTCGAACTGGCCCGCGACTCGGAAATCCATATTCACCGCGTCGGCCGCACCGGTCGTGCCGGCGAGAAAGGCATCGCGGTCAGCCTCGTTGCGCCGTCCGAAGCGCACCGCGCGCAAGCCATCGAGCAACTGCAGAAAACCCCGCTGAACTGGGATCAGGTGGACAACCTCAAGTCCCAGGGCGGTGCCCCGCTTCAACCGCCGATGAGCACGCTGTGCATCGCTGGCGGGCGCAAGGACAAGGTGCGTCCGGGCGACATTCTGGGCGCACTGACCGGTGAGGCCGGCATTCCGGGCGCCCAGGTCGGCAAGATCGCGATCTTCGACTTCCAGTCCTACGTGGCCGTCGAGCGCACCGTGGTCATGCAGGCGCTGCAGCGTTTGAACAACGGCAAGATCAAGGGCCGTTCGCTGCGCGTTCGCGTTTTGTAAGCGATCTTCCATCCGAGGAAGATCCCCTGTGGGAGCGGGCTTGCCCGCGATTGCAATCTGTCAGTTGAAATATTTGTGACTGACACACTGCTATCGCGAGCAAGCTCGCTCCCACATTGGTTTCCGGTGAATTTGAATTTAGTGTGAGGACACCGTTTTGCGCTCTACCGAAGTCGTGATCATTGGCGCTGGCGCCGCAGGGTTGATGTGTGCACTGACCGCCGCCGGGCGCGGGCGTCAGGTGATGCTGCTCGACCACGCGAACAAGGCCGGCAAGAAAATCCTGATGTCCGGCGGTGGGCGCTGCAACTTCACCAACATGTACACCGAACCGAGCAATTTTCTCTCGCAGAATGCGCACTTCTGCAAATCCGCGCTGGCCCGCTACACCCAGTGGGACTTCATCGGCATGGTCGCCAAACACGGCGTGCCGTACCACGAGAAGAAACTCGGCCAGCTGTTCTGCGATAACAAATCCAGCGACATCCTCGGCATGCTGCTGGACGAGTGCGATCAGGTCGGCGTCAATCTGCACCTCGACACGTCGATCCAGACCATCGAGAAGGTCGAGGGCGGTTACCTGCTCGACACGACTCTCGGCCAGATCCAGTGCCAGTCGCTGGTGATCGCCACCGGCGGCCTGTCGATCCCGACGCTGGGCGCGACCGGTTTCGGTTATCAGGTCGCCAAACAATTCGGCCATGAACTGCTGCCGACCCGCGCCGGGTTGGTGCCGTTCACCATCACCGATCAGCTCAAAGAGCTGTGCACCGAACTGTCCGGCACCTCGGTGGATTGTCTGGTCAGCTGCAACGACCAGAGTTTTCGCGAGAACATCCTGTTCACTCACCGCGGCCTCAGTGGCCCGGCGATTCTGCAGATTTCCTCGTTCTGGGAGCCGGGCGACACGGTCGAGATCAACCTGCTGCCGGATCACGACGCCGCGAGCTGGCTGCAACAGCAAACCGCCGAACGTCCGAACAGCGAACTGAAAACCCTGCTCGGCGAAATCTTCACCAAGAAGATGGCCAACCTGCTGGCGGACAACTGGTTCGTCTCCAAACCGATGAAGCAGTACACCCACGCCGAACTGGCGGACATCGCCGAAAAGCTCGGCAGCTGGAAAGTCGTCCCGGCCGGCACCGAGGGCTATCGCACCGCCGAAGTCACCCTCGGTGGCGTCGACACTCGTGAAGTGTCGTCCAAGACCATGGAATCGCTGAAAAGCCCGGGCCTCTACTTTGTCGGCGAAGTGCTCGACGTCACCGGACATCTGGGCGGATTCAACTTCCAGTGGGCGTGGGCCTCTGGTTACGCTGCCGCGCAGTACGTCTGACCCAGGTTTTTTTAGATTTGAAATGCAATCCCTGTGGGAGCTGGCTTGCCAGCGATGGCGGCCTGACAGTCAGCAATGATGTTGGGTGTACTGGCCTCATCGCTGGCAAGCCAGCTCCCACAGGTTTGTGTGCAAGATTCAAAATTTGAAGTCGGCGCAGGAACCCAAAGGAACACTTTTTGCTGTCAGATGTGATCGGCGCCATTGCGTCGGCGTCATTACTGGCTCAATTTAGCGGCATCGCCTCGGAAGGCCTTCGCACTTCATGTCCTCGACCTCGTTTCGTCAGTCTTTGCGGCGCCTGTGGGCGCTGGATAAATTCAGCTACAGCGTGCGGGTGTTCATCGCCCTGACCGGCAGCATGGCGCTGTGCTGGTATCAGGATGAAATGGGGCTGCTGATCCCGCTGTTCCTCGGGATCATCGCCAGCGCCCTGGCCGAGACCGACGACAGTTGGCAGGGCCGCCTCAACGCACTGGCGGTGACGCTGGTGTGTTTCAGCGTCGCGGCGCTGTCCGTGGAATTGCTGTTCCCCTACCCCATCGTGTTCGTCATCGCTTTGGCATTGGCCAGTTTCGGCCTGACCATGCTTGGGGCGCTGGGCGAGCGTTATGGTGCGATTGCTTCGGCGACCCTGATTCTTTCCGTCTACACCATGATCGGCGTGGATCAGCGCGGCGGCGCGGTCACGGATTTCTGGCATGAGCCGATGCTGCTGGTGGCCGGTGCCGCGTGGTACGGCCTGCTGTCGGTGCTGTGGCAGGCGATGTTTTCCAATCAGCCGGTGCAGCAGAGTCTGGCGCGGCTGTTCCGCGAACTCGGCTATTACCTGAAGCTGAAATCCTCGCTGTTCGAGCCGATCCGTCAGATGGACGTCGAAGCACGGCGACTGGAACTGGCCCAGCAAAACGGCCGGGTCGTCGCAGCCCTGAACAGCGCCAAGGAAATCATCCTGCACCGGGTCGGCAACGGTCGCCCGGGCTCGAAAGTCAGCCGTTACCTGAAGCTGTACTTCCTGGCGCAAGACATCCACGAACGCGCCAGTTCTTCCCACTACCCCTACAACGCCCTGGCCGATGCGTTTTTCCACAGCGATGTCTTGTTCCGCTGCCAGCGCCTGCTGCGCCAGCAAGGCAAGGCCTGTCGGGCGCTGGCCGAATCGATCCAGATGCGTCAGCCGTTCATCTACGACGCGAGTTTCGCCGAAGCCCTGAGCGACCTGCACGCCTCCCTCGAACACCTGCGCATCCAGAGCAACCCGGCCTGGCGCGGGCTGCTGCGTTCATTGCGCGCACTGGCGGCCAACCTCGGCACCCTCGACCGTTTGCTCAGTGACGCCAGCAACCCTGACGCCCTGGCCGATGCCACCGACAGCAGCCTGCTCGACCGCTCGCCGCGCAACTTCAAGGACGTGTGGATTCGTCTGCGCACGCAGCTGACGCCGACCTCGCTGCTGTTCCGTCACGCCCTGCGTTTGCCGCTGGCGTTGAGCATCGGCTACGGCATGGTGCACTTGATTCACCCGTCGCAGGGTTACTGGATCATCCTCACCACGCTGTTCGTCTGCCAGCCGAACTACGGCGCCACCCGGCGCAAACTCGGTCAGCGGATTTTCGGCACGGCGATCGGCCTGACGATTGCCTGGGCGCTGTTCGATCTGTTCCCGAATCCGCTGGTGCAGTCGTGCTTCGCCATCGCCGCCGGCGTGGTGTTCTTTACCAACCGCACCACCCGCTACACCGTGGCGACCGCCGCGATCACGATCATGGTGCTGTTCTGCTTCAACCAGGTCGGCGATGGTTACGGGCTGTTCGTGCCGAGATTGTTCGATACCTTGCTCGGCAGCCTGATTGCGGGGCTTGCGGTATTCCTGTTCCTGCCGGACTGGCAGGGTCGGCGCCTGAACAAAGTCCTGGCCAACACCCTCACCTGCAACAGCATTTACCTGCGTCAGATCATGCAGCAATACGCCGCCGGCAAGAGCGACGACCTCGCCTATCGCCTGGCCCGGCGCAACGCGCACAACGCTGACGCCGCACTCTCCACGACGCTGGCGAACATGCTGATGGAGCCGGGGCATTTCCGGAAGGAAGCCGACGTGGGCTTTCGCTTCCTGGTGCTGTCGCACACCTTGCTCAGCTATCTGTCAGGGCTTGGCGCGCACCGGGAAACCCAGCTGCCGGCCGAGGTGCGCGAACACCTGATCGACGGCGCCGGCGTGAGTCTGGCGGCGAGCATCGATGAAATCGCCCAGGGGCTGGCGAGCAAACAGCCGATTGCCATTCAAAGCGATGAGGAAGAAGCGCTGGCCAATGAGCTGGAGCAGATGCCGGACGAAATCGACGAAGGCCAGCGGCTGGTGCAGACACAACTGGCACTGATCTGCCGCCAGCTCGGGCCATTGCGCACGCTGGCGGCGCATCTGATCAAGGACACAGCCGAAGATTGAGCCGCCTCACATGCCATGCTGCCTGAGCAGCTTGTCATAGCTGCCATCGGCCTTCATCGATGCAATCGCCTTGTCGAACCCGGCCACGATCTGTTCGTGCTGCGGGTTCTTCAGGCTGACCAGAATATGCAGGCTGTTCTCGCTCAGCGGCTTGGGCAGAAACTCCACTGCGTTGCGTACCTTCGGTGATTCCCGGGCCAGGTAATAGCGGGCCACGTATTCGTCTTCCAGGGTCAGCTTGACCCGGTCCGCCGCCAGCATGCGCACGGCCATGGCGAAGTTATGCACAGGGACTTTCTGCAACGCGGTGTCGGCATCGAACGGCGCCGAATAGGCGTAGCCGCGCACGACCGCAACCGGATAGGTGTGCAGTTCCTGCAGGTTGTTGTATTCGATGGGCGCGTCTTTGCGCTTGAGGAAGCGCACGCGATTGAGCAGGTACTCAGCGGAAAACTGCCCGATCTTCGTGCGCTCGTCGTTGTACCAGGCGTTGACCAGCACGTCGTAACGTCCTTCGCCAACCCCCATCAACGCCCGCGCCCACGGCACCTGCTCATAACCGCTGGCATAACCGGCACGGGCTAGGGCCGTGCTGACGATGTCGGTCGCCAGCCCACCGTTGACCAGTGTGTCATCGGTAAAGGGCGGCCAGACGTCGAACACCAGACGCAATTTCTCCGCTGCCGCGCTTTGACCCAGCAACAGCAATCCGATCAAAGCAAAGGCTCGATGCAATCGCGGCATGCTTGAAAATCCTTAGCGGGCGGGCCGCCCGGCGTGTTTTCAGTCAAAACCCCAAGGCCCCTTACCGGCGAATCCCAGGCCCTAACCTTAGCTCATTGAAGCCATCGCACAGCGCTTCCCAGCAGATTACACAAAGTACGGCGGGCCGCGATATTGGAATGATGGCATTTTGGCCTTTGTCACAGATTTCTCAGCCATACAGACATATTTCGGCGGGGCGCTTAGTATCGGGCGACGTTGTTCAAGGAATCGGAAGATGACAATCGAGTGGGTCTGCAAACATCACAGCGATCTGGGACTGGAGCAGCTGTACGCCATTTTGAAATTGCGCTCGGAAGTGTTCGTGGTCGAACAGCGCTGCGCGTACCTGGATCCGGACGGTCAGGATCTGGACGGTGACACCTGCCATTTGATGGGCTGGGACGATGATCAGCTGGTGGCGTACCTGCGCCTGCTGGACCCGGAATCCCAGGGTGGCGACGTGGTGATCGGCCGCGTACTGACCTCACCGGCCGGGCGTGGCAAAGGACTGGGGCATGAAATGATGGAACAGGCGCTGAAACAGGCGCAGAAGCGCTGGCCTGAGGTGCCGATCTATCTGTCGGCGCAGGCGCATTTGCAGGGGTATTACGGGCGGTATGGGTTTGTGGTGGCGGGTGAGGAATATCTGGAGGATGACATTCCGCACATCGGGATGCGGCGTTCCTGAAAAGCCCCCTCACCCTAACCCTCTCCCGGAGGGAGAGGGGACTGATTGGGGAATATTCGGGAGATACAACGACCTGAACGAGCGTTGTTGAATCCATAATCGCCACACTTGATCAGGTCGATGTATGACGCAAGACACCTCGGTCAGCTCCCTCTCCCTCCGGGAGAGGGCTGGGGTGAGGGCAACAATCTAAAGGCGAACACCCAAACTCAGGGATATTCGAGAACAGCCTTGATCTGCCGCAAATTCCGCTCGATCCACCCCCGATCAATCGCCCCCCACTCACGAATCCGATAGCGCCCCGCATGATTGCGCGCGCCCTCTTCCTGTTCAAACTCGCAGACAATATCCAGATCCGCCAGCGCCGCAATCGTATCCTGCGCCGTGCGCCGGGGCATGCCGGTGACCTCGGTCAGCGCCGGCACGCTGCTGGCCAGGCCGCTGTCGATCAGGTACGCCACGTACAAGCGCCGGTAGAAACTGCTCTTGGTCTTGCTCACGTCCATGCATGCGCTCCGTTGTTTGATGTCTTATTGCATGTCGCGCCACGTCAGGTACACCCGCAGGTCGAACTCGACCTGGTGGTAGCCCGGCAGCATGTGCTCACATAACTTATAGAACGCCTTGTTGTGATCCGACTCCTTGAAGTGCGCCAGCTCGTGCACGACGATCATCTTCAGAAACTCCGGCGCGGCGTCCTTGAACAGCGAGGCGATGCGGATTTCTTTCTTGGCCTTGAGCTTGCCGCCCTGCACCCGCGACACCGTGGTGTGCAGGCCGAGGGCGCGATGAGTCAGGTCAAGGCGGTTGTCGAACAGGACCTTGTCGATGGCCGGGGCGTTGCGCAGGTATTCCTGCTTCAGGTCCAGCGCGTAGCCGTACAACGCCTTGTCGCTCTGCACATCGTGGCGACCCGGATAGCGTTGGCTCAGGTAATCACCGAGGCGGTTGTCGGCGATCAATTGGCGCACCTGATCCTGCAATTGCGCGGGATAGGCCTGGAGGTATTTCAACGCAGTCATGGGGCGGCACAGGTCATGAAAAGGCCGCCAGTGTAGCGAATTCAACCGGCCAACGCGCTCCAGTCGAACGGCTCGGTAAAGCGTGCGGTGTCCTCGGCGACCAACGGCCGCGCCACCAGGAAGCCTTGCACGTACTCGCAACCATGGGCTTGCAGCCACTGATATTGCTCGACGGTTTCCACGCCTTCGGCAATCACCAGCAAGCCGTATTCCTTGCATAAGTCGATGACCGTGCGCACCAGCGAAGCGTCGCGGGACGAGTCCGGCAATCGGGCAATCAGGTGGCGATCGAGTTTGAGGGTATCCAGTTCCAGATCGCGCAAATGCGCCAGCGAGCAGGCCCCGGAACCGAAATCGTCCAACGCCACCCGCACCCCGAGATTGCGCAGCAGCTTCAGCTGCTTGCGGGTCTCGTCCGGGTTGATCGTCAGCGCTTCTTCGGTGACTTCCACTTCCATCTGGTGTGGCTGCAAACCATGGCGCTCCAGCACTTGGCGCAATTCAGTGACCAGATTCGGCAGACCGAACTGGGTGTTGCTCAGGCTCACGCCGATCACCAGATCCTTGGAGAACTCGGATTCCCAGGCCTTACGCTGCCCGGCGCTGCGATGATAGATCCAGCTGCCGAGCCGGCTGATCAGCGTCGCCTCTTCCAGCAACGGCAGGAACAACCCCGGCGGCACATCGCCGACGCTCGGGTGCTGCCAGCGCAGCAACGCCTCGAAACCACGAACGCGACCATCGCCAATGGCCACCTGCGGCTGATACACCAGATTGAAATCGCGGTTCTCGATGGCATTACGCACGCTTTCTTCCAGCATCAGCCGCGACCGCGCACGGCCGTTCATTTCATGATCGTAGAAACGATATTGCTGACGCCCGGCACGCTTGGCCTCGTACATGGCGATGTCCGAGGCGCGCAGCAGACCGTCGAGGTTGTTGCCGCAGTCGGGGTAGGTGGCAATGCCGATACTCGCGCCCAGAGCAATATCGAGGCCTTCGATCTGCTGACAGATCGACACCCGCTCGATGAGTTTTTCAGCAATCTTCGCCGCTTGTTCGGGGAATTCCAGATCCAGCAGCGCGGTGAATTCATCGCCGCCCATCCGCGCCAGAATGTCGAATGGCCGCAGGCACGCTTTCAATTGTTCGGAGACCCAGCGCAACACCCGGTCCCCGGCATCATGGCCGAGGGAATCATTGACCCTCTTGAAACCGTCGAGATCGAGATACATCAACACCCAACTGCTATCCGTGCGCTCGCCGCGCAACAGCAGGTTTTCCACAGTCTGGTAAAAACCCCGGCGATTGAGCAGCCCGGTCAGCGGGTCGGTGACAGCCTGAAATTCCAGCTGCTGATGCAGATGGCGCACCACCGACATGTCCAGCACCGTCACCACCATCGCGTGCTGTTCACTCGGCAGCGGCGCGCAGGACAAGGCCACCGGCACTTGCTGGCCCGGCGCGGTACGCAGCAACGCGTCGTGTAAGCGCAACGTCTCGCCACGTTTGTAACTGGCATAAAACTCGGAATCGGCCCACAGCGGAATGTGCGGTTTCTGCAGGAAATCGAGAAACTCCTGCCCTTCCAGTTCCTTCACCGGCGCATTGAGCAACCGGGAAATCGCCGGGTTGGCAAAGCGGATCAAACCATCCTCGCCCAACACCAGAATGCCTTCGGCCGCGTTATCCAGCACCGAGGCATTGAAGGCCCGCGCCGATTCCAGATCCTGACTCAAACGCTGCAAGGCCCGGCGATTGCGCTGGTGCTCGAGCAACGCCTGGACTTTCGGCTTGAGAATCTGCGGATCGAACGGTTTGAACAGGTAATCCACCGCACCGCTGGCATAACCCTTGATCACGGCGTCCTGGGACTGCTCGTTGGCAGTGAGGAAAATGATCGGGGTCAGGCGCGTGCGCTGGCTGCCGCGCATCAGCCGCGCGACTTCGAAACCGTCCATGCCCGGCATCTGCACATCCAGCAGCACCAGGTCGATGTCGTGTTCGAGCAACAGGTTGAGGGCTTCGTAACCGGAAGCGGCGGTCAATACCTGCCAGTCTTGGCGCTGCAGCAACGCGCGCATGCTGATCAGGTTTTCAGGGTAATCATCAACGATCAAAAGGACTGAGCTGCCTTCACCTGGCTGGGGTTGCGCGCATTCCATGCTGCTTCTCTTGTCGGGACAACTCGTGTCGGGGCATCTCGGGTCAGTGTTCCGGGCGGCTTCTCGTGAAAACCATACAGTCACCGAGTCTTCACTCTAGTCCGGGATCTGTAAAAGCAATAGCTGTCATCCAGCCATCATTTAACCAAACCGATAGGCAGCCGACTAACGGTCACCGCTGAAGCCCCCGAAAACCGGGAAAGGTGGCATTTCGACAGGATGTTGACGCCAATCATCCGCCAGACGGCCGTTAACAAAAAATCCCTCTACGCTTATAAAGGCCGCCCCCAAGAGGCGCGGGCTAGAGCTTCTGGCACGCGCGTGCAAGAGAAATAGAGTGGAAGAACCGACATGATTGATCTCGCAACCTGGAACCTCAGCGTTCCCGTTGGCAGCCCGCCCTACACCGTCGAAACCTCCAAACTGGTGAACGGCTTCAAGGATCAGTACTTCCATTCCGACACCGGCACCCTGTTCTTCTGGTCCCCGGTGACCGGCTCGAAAACCGAAAACGCCATCTACCCGCGCACCGAACTGCGCGAGACCTACAGCAACGGAACATTGCGCAACTGGTATTACCCCGACGCCGACAACCTGCTGCGCGCGACCCTTTCGGTCAACAAGGTGCCCAGCTCCGGCAAGATCGTCATCGGCCAGATCCACGCCTATGAAAGCCAGAAGCCGATGCTCAAGCTTGAGTACCAGTACAAAGACAAAACCGAGACCGGCAACCTAGTGATCAAACTGCGCACCCATCCGGATCAGGACGAAAGCCGCGTCATCACCCTCGCCACCGGGATCAAACTCAATCGCGAATTCAACTACCTCATTCACCTGAGCCCCGGCGGCGCACTGGGTGTGAGTGCGGCCGGGTATCAGTGGGATTCGCAGATCAGCGCGACGTGGCGCAACAAACCGCTGTATTTCAAGGCTGGCGTGTATGTGCAGGACAACACCGGGTACACCAGTGAGGGTGGGCAGGTGACGTTCAGCAAGCTGGATATTGATCACGATAAATAGCCGCGATGCGTTCGTTTAAGGCTGCTGTTTAAAGGCAGTGCGCGTAACGTCCCGAAGCCTACAACGGCTTGCGTCGCTGCCTACCGGTACGCCAGAATCCGCCGGCTTGTGCGCCTGGAGGGCCATCGGTAACTTGATTCGGGTCACTGATTCGCAGTGATCGGGTTTAGTAGCCCAGCAACTCCACCGTCGTACAAGCGTCCCTCAGTCAGGCCTGGCCTGTACTTGATGGTGGCTGTGCGCATGGCGCCTTCGGGTGCGCCGGGAATTGGTGGCGTTGCCCGGTCTACTAACTTGCGTACAGCCGCCACCCTTTCGTGTAGTAGCGGATTGGTTGTGGCCCTATCGGGAATCCACCAAATGTTCAAACCTACGCCCAATCCTCCAGATATTGATCTGGCCTCCCCCTACGAATCCCTCGATTCAAAAAAACTCAACGAAGCCGCCGAACGCGCCCTAGACCACTACCTCTGCCCCGGCGCCCGCATCATGGCCACGGTCAACGAACCCGACCGCATGTACTTCGCCAATCCCGCCTACAACACCGAATCCCTGCTGGCCAACGCCAGCGAAACCCTCGGCTCCGCCAGCGAAATGCTCAACAACTTCGCCGCCACCCTCGCCCCCGCCGACCGCAAAACCGCGATAGGCATCGCGCAGTTGGTGATGCTGGGGGAACTGGCGGTGAATCAGGCGCTGGATCACGTCGAGTTAAAGGAATAGCCACCCATAACGGCTCGCTCATCGCGGAATCTCAGAAATGTCCGTAATTGGCGACGTTCTTGCCCCTTACCGATAGACCATCGCCTACAAGAAATCCGCGCCATAGCGGGTTTCTTAAATGAACGAGTTACACTCGGATCAATTGACTTTGCAGGGAAGAGGTGGAGCTAGAAAAGCCGACTACTGCAGCGCCGATGCCCGGCCTGAGACATTGAGGCGCCCCGCGCTTGGCGCAGGCCCCTCAGATATAACACCTACCAAGTAAAAGAAGGAACGACTGAACATGACTTAAAGCTTTGCAAGCGAACAAGAAGCAGCACGGGCCATGCTGCTGGAAGTAGCCGGGTTACTAAATCGTCAAACTATCGACTACGCGGTGATTGGTGGATGGATTCCTTACCTGTTTAACTCCAAGCCCATTCCCCACACGGGCACCTATGACGTCGACATCATTCTGAATGCGGCGCTGAGTAAAGAGCATGTTATTCGGGCTCTGGACTCAATGGTTAAGGACTCGGGGTACATGCGGGCGCCAAAGAATGCGTTCCAGGTGTACAGAAAGCTGGTGGTCAATGATGAACCAATGATTTTTCATGTGGATTTCCTGCACAGGAAATATGTAGATGATTCAGCCGACCTGATTATGCAGTGGGGGCGTTATGAGTCCATCGCGACCCCGGGAACGGACGTGATCTTCACTGAAAAGGAAGCCAGGCATCAGTTGATATCGGGGCAGGCCATGGACGGTACGGAGACCTCGCTGAAGATCCCCTTCGCCACCGAAGCTGGCTTCCTTTCTGCCAAGGGGCGCTCGGTTGGTTTTGGGAAACGCTTGCGGGATGCCTTCGATATATTCCTCGTCATCAATCAGTCGAACAACATCACTGAACTGACGGAACACAGTAAGCAATTGATGAAGAGCTCAATATTCGCAGCGTCAATGAGTCGTTTGGAGAACGAGTTCAATAATAAGTCTGCAGCAGATGACGCCGCTGCATTTATCGTCAAACTTGCTCCCGAACATATTCCGGGCTTTATCGAGGGCGCAGGCGAAGCGCCGTTGGCAAATACTCAAAAGGCCAAAGAGTGGGTTTTAAAAGTGATCAATGATTTTTTGACTGCGATAAAGCCAGTGCGCCGCGCAAGCTGATTCCACTCCGACATCAATCAGAGGGACAGATTTATTTATCTGCTGCTCGATTAAATCAATCTGCCCCCGCTTTCCTTTATTTTCAACTCGACCTACGTATATCAAATACGGGTCGTGCCGACTGGCTTTCGCTTCATTCCTGAGCCGACGGAGTCATTCAACGCCACTACCCGCCCCGCATCCCATTCCCGCTGCATATCAGCAAACAACTCGCCGTTCACTCGCGCCTGATGATTCGCCAACGCTTGAGTCATCGCCTCGGCAATACGCTCGATGATCAAGGCTGGCTTCTCTACTGAGCAATGCTTGCGACCAAACTCGATCAGTTGCTGGCGATCCGGGTAGGTTTTCACCTTGTTCATCTTGATTGCCAACGTGCGATCAACCAATGAGCGGCCTGATTTTGGATTGTAGTTTTCGTAAACGGTTGTGGTGGTGACATCGAAAACGGGTGCCAATTGCACGGTTTCAAGGGCTTCTGGGTGGGTATAAATCACGCCGAAGTTCTTTAGATGCGCATCCCCGTTTCGAACCATGACCGAAAGGCAGACCGAAGCGAAAAAAAGCTCCAACTCCCGAAGCGAATCACCATGCCGACAGACCTGGCCAATCACGGCCGCGAGGGTTTCGTAGCTCTGCGAATACTTGTAGTTGTCATGGGGATCCTTGTTGAGTCCCAACAGAACCGCCATGTCTTCGAACCCGAGGCGACCGGCCTCGGTCAGGTCAAAACGCTCCATCACAAATAAATCGCCGTTTTCGGACAGCCAGAACGGCGGTGTTTCCAGCCCTGCGAGACGAGCCGCTTCCAGGCAGAGAAATTCGTTCTGAGCCAGATGTGCGTACTCATCCGCGCCTGATTTGACGATCAGATCGGAGCTGAGCATGGTTTTTCGATTGCCGGTGAGCTTGTCCAGGTCGGGCACCAGCACCTTGGGCTGTACACCTGAAATACCAGACTCGAAGTAGGTGTCGACGAGAAAGTCGAAAACGCCCTGCGAAACATCGGCAGACAGAATCTCCTGCAATCCGACTTGCGCACGCACGGATACCGGAGTTTCGATTGGATTCTGGTAGGTGAGGCGTCCGATCTGGTTCCCGCCGATGACCGATAACAGGCGCATCTCATCGACTTGCATGTGCTTGGCCATCCGGCGCTTGATCTGATCCGCCAGAAACCCTTCAGGCACATTCATATCGAAGATCGGATGCAGCACGTTGCTCACCGAGGGCGTCGGGTCATAGGGCATGACCAGTGAGACTTCCCTTGTTGCATCGGCGGTTTCATAAACAAAGGAAAACTGCGATCCCTTGGACAGCTCACCAGCGAAGCCTTGCGGCGTGGTGACGTTGAGCCTTTTGACTTTACTCATCGTGCTCTACCAGATCGGCCAGGGATTTGAGGTCAATGCGGTTATCGACAATTTCCAGCGCCATGCCCAGCGCTGCCAGCACCCTGAACGCGGTGTAAAGCGCGACATTCTCCCCGGCCTCAAGGTCAATGATGGTTTTGCGGCTGCATTTGGCTCTGTGGGCCAATAACGCTTGGCTGTAGCCTTTAGCCCGACGCAATTGCCGAATTCTTTCACCGAAAACAGCGGGATTGGGGAGCAGCATAAATGTCACCCATATGGGACTTTTTAAAATATAGAATCGATTATGTCCGTTATGGGTGACATTTCAAGCGCCTTACGTCGGTCGACTGCTTGATAAAACTACAGGCAAAAAAAACCCGCCTCACGGCGGGTTTCTTTCAAATCAGCTAAACACCCAGTCTCAATTGACCTTGGCGTTCAACTCACCCTTCAGATAACGCTGATACATGCTTTCCAGCGAGATCGGCTTGATCTTCGAAGCGTTGCCGGCAGTACCGAAAGCCTCGTAACGAGCGATACATACATCGCGCATCGCCTTGACGGTTTCGCCGAAGAATTTACGTGGGTCGAATTCGCTCGGGTTGGTGGCCATCAGACGACGCATTGCGCCGGTGGACGCCAGGCGCAGGTCGGTGTCGATGTTGACCTTGCGCACGCCGTGCTTGATGCCTTCGACGATTTCTTCAACCGGTACGCCGTAGGTTTCTTTGATGTCGCCGCCGTACTGGTTGATGATCGCCAGCCACTCTTGTGGAACCGACGAGGAACCGTGCATCACCAGGTGGGTGTTCGGGATGCGTTTGTGGATTTCCTTGATGCGGTCGATCGCCAGCACGTCACCGGTAGGTGGCTTGGTGAACTTGTAGGCGCCGTGGCTGGTGCCGATGGCGATGGCCAGGGCATCAACCTGAGTCTTCTTGACGAAGTCAGCGGCTTCTTCCGGGTCGGTCAGCATCTGGCTGTGATCCAGAACGCCTTCGGCGCCGATGCCGTCTTCTTCACCGGCCATGCCGGTTTCCAGCGAACCCAGGCAGCCCAGCTCGCCTTCAACCGAAACGCCGCAGGCGTGAGCCATGGCCACGGTTTGTTGGGTCACGCGGACGTTGTATTCGTAGTCGGTCGGGGTCTTGCCGTCTTCGCCGAGGGAGCCGTCCATCATCACCGAGCTGAAGCCCAGTTGAATCGAGCGCTGGCAGACATCAGGGCTGGTGCCGTGGTCCTGGTGCATGCACACCGGGATGTGCGGGAACTCTTCGATCGCCGCCAGGATCAGGTGACGCAGGAACGGGGCGCCGGCGTATTTGCGGGCACCGGCCGAAGCCTGAACGATCACCGGGGAGTCAGTCTTGTCAGCGGCTTCCATGATGGCGCGCATCTGCTCAAGGTTGTTGACGTTGAAGGCTGGAACGCCGTAGCCGAACTCGGCTGCGTGGTCCAGCATCTGGCGCATGCTGATAAGTGCCATTGTGTGTGTCTCTCCCGGTTTGGGTCGTTAATCGTGCCAGCCTGCCGGAGCGGCGGCGGCTATTCAAGTGATTGCAGATCGGGGGTTGAGGCCCGGCCTGGTGATTCGATAAAGCAAATTCTGTTTTATTCGGCTTTGCAGCCCCGACCGATCAGATCATTGGTGGCGACCCAATAAACCAGGCCCTCCTCACCTTTGATGTGAAACGCCAGCATGTCGTCGCTGTACAGCGCGCCCGAGGCGCCCGGCTCTTCTTTCAGGCGATAGACCTGATCGCCGCCGCCCAGTCGCACATCGACTTCGTTGCGGGCGGCATCGGTGTAGCGCCACAGCACCTTGGCCTGGCTGTCGCAGGTCCAGGTGGTCCAGTTATCCACAGGTGCGGATGACTGGAACGGGTTCCACTGCGCGCAACCACTCAACAATCCCAGTGCCGCAACGGCGATCAAGCCTTTCATCCGTGTTCCTCGACCGGCAGCGCAAGCCGCCGGCCCTGAGTTAAAGAGTCAGACCGGTCAAGGACAACCATGTTCCTTGGCCGGGGTTTGCGTCTCGTATTTGTCCAGACCGTCCGGGCCCGAGCGCTTGTTCAGCACCGGGTTGGTTTCGGCCTGCCAGTCGGCCTGGTAGCAGCCTTTCTGTGCCTCGCCGGGTGCCGGTGTCGGCTCGGCCTTCGGGTTACTCCCGCAGGCCGCCAGCGTACCGGTCAGCAACAACAGCGCTAACGACTTGACCATCTGAACACTCCTTTGCCTGGCCAATCGGGCGGCCTCAGGCCTTGGCCCGGCTTTCCAGGACTTCAACGGCCGGCAGCACCTTGCCTTCGACGAATTCGAGGAACGCGCCACCGCCGGTGGAAATGTAGGAGATCTTTTCCGCCACGCCATATTTATCGATGGCCGCCAGGGTGTCGCCACCACCGGCAATCGAGAACGCCGCGCTTTCAGCGATAGCTTCGGCCAACACTTTGGTGCCGTTGCCGAACTGGTCGAATTCGAACACGCCGACCGGGCCGTTCCACAGGATGGTTTTCGACGACTTCAGCAGTTCGGCGAAGTTGGCCGCGGTTTGCGGGCCGATGTCGAGGATCATGTCGTCGGCAGCGACGTCTGCGATCAGCTTCACGGTCGCTTCAGCGCTTTCAGCGAATTCCTTGGCAACCACCACGTCGACCGGCAGCGGCACGCTGACCTTGGCGGCGATGGCGCGCGCGGTGTCCAGCAGGTCCGGCTCGTACAGCGACTTGCCGACCGGGTGACCGGCCGCAGCGAGGAAGGTGTTGGCGATGCCACCGCCGACGATCAGTTGATCGCAGATCTGGCTCAGGCTGTTCAGCACGTCGAGTTTGGTCGAGACCTTGGAGCCGGCAACGATGGCCGCCATCGGCTTGGCCGGGGCGCCCAGGGCTTTGCCCAGCGCGTCCAGCTCAGCAGCCAGCAGCGGGCCGGCAGCGGCGACTTTGGCGAACTTGGCAACGCCGTGGGTCGAGCCTTCGGCGCGGTGAGCGGTGCCGAAAGCGTCCATCACGAACACGTCGCACAGGGCGGCATATTGCTGGGCCAGTTCGTCGGCGTTCTTTTTCTCGCCCTTGTTGAAGCGCACGTTTTCGAACAGCACGATGTCGCCGGCCTTGACGTCAACGCCGCCCAGGTAATCGGCCACCAGCGGCACTTCGCGGCCCAGAGCCTTGCTCAGGTAGTCGGCGACAGGCTTGAGGCTGTTCTCGGCGGAGAATTCGCCTTCGGTCGGACGACCCAGGTGCGAGCAGACCATCACGGCCGCGCCTTTTTCCAGGGCCAGCTTGATGGTCGGCAGCGAAGCCAGGATACGCGCATCGCTGGTGACAACACCGTCCTTGACTGGGACGTTGAGGTCTTCGCGGATCAATACGCGCTTACCTTGCAGATCGAGGTCGGACATCTTCAACACGGTCATGGGTCGCACTTCCTACGGTTTTTTTGAAGTCGCTGTTTGCAGATAGTGCTCTGCAACATCCAGCATTCGGTTGGCAAAACCCCATTCGTTGTCGAACCAGGCCAGGATGTTCACCAGCCGTGGGCCGGAAACGCGGGTCTGACTGGCATCGACGATGGCCGAATGTGGGTCATGGTTGAAATCACAGCTTGCGTGAGGCAATTCGGTGTAGGCCAACAGACCTTTGAGCGGGCCGCTGGTGGCGGCGTCGCGCAGGATCCGGTTGACCTCGCCGGCGTCGGTGTCGCTCGCGGTCTGCATCGTGATGTCGAGGCAGGACACGTTGACCGTCGGCACGCGTACGGCTTTGGCCTGAATTCGCCCGGCAAGTTCCGGCAGCAGGCGCTCGATACCACGCGCCAGACCGGTGGACACCGGAATCACCGACTGGAACGCCGAGCGGGTGCGGCGCAGGTCTTCGTGGTGATAGGCGTCGATCACCGGCTGATCGTTCATCGCCGAGTGAATCGTGGTGATCGACACGTAATCCAGACCGACCGCCTGATCCAGCAGACGCAACAGCGGCACGCCGCAGTTGGTGGTGCAGGAGGCGTTGGACACCAGCAGTTCGTCGCCGGTCAGGCAATCCTGATTGACGCCGTAAACGATGGTGGCGTCGACATCCGCCTCGCTGGCCATCGGCTGCGAAAACAGCACACGCGGCGCGCCGGCGTCGAGGAAACGCTGGCCGTCTGCGCGGGTGTGCCAGGCGCCGGAGCATTCGAGCACCAGATCGACGCCCAGCGACGCCCAATCGATGCCTTCGGGAGTGGCACTGCGCAGGACCTTCACGCAGTCGCCATTAATATGCAGACAATCGCCGTCGACCTTCACTTCGCCGGGGAACCGGCCATGAGTGGAGTCGAAGCGTGTCAGGTATTCGATGCTGGCCATGTCGGCCAGATCGTTGATCGCGACAATCTCAAACCCGGCCTTCTCGCCTCGCTCGAACAACGCACGCAAGACGCAACGACCAATCCGGCCGTAGCCGTTGAGTGCAACTTTGTAGGGACGCGGTTGAGGCATGGGGTTCTCGATTACCGTGGTGTATCAGTCAAAGCGATGTTGCCTGACCGACCGCCATCGCGGGCAAGCCCGCTCCCACAGGGATCTACATCGCCCATGTGGGAGCGGGCTTGCCCGCGATGGCGTCAGTTAAGACGACACCTGATCTGGATCAGTCTTCCAGCAGCTCTTCAGCCTGACCCAGGATGTTTTCCAGGGTGAAGCCGAACTCTTCGAACAGTGCCGAAGCCGGAGCCGATTCGCCGTAGGTGGTCATGCCGATCACGCGACCTTCCAGACCCACGTACTTGAACCAGAAGTCGGCGTGGGCCGCTTCGATCGCGATACGTGCGCCAACCTGCAACGGCAGGACCGATTGCTTGTAGCTGGCGTCCTGAGCGTCGAACGCGCTGGTGCATGGCATGGAAACCACGCGCACCTTGCGGCCCTGCTCGGTGAGTTTGTCGTAGGCCTGAACGGCCAGACCAACTTCCGAACCGGTGGCGATCAGAATCAGCTCAGGCTCGCCTGCGCAGTCCTTCAGCACGTAACCACCACGACGGATGTCGGCGATCTGGCCGGCATCACGGGTCTGGTGCTGCAGGTTCTGACGCGAGAAGATCAGCGCCGAAGGGCCGTCCTTGCGCTCCAGAGCGTTTTTCCAGGCCACGGCCGATTCAACGGCATCGGCTGGACGCCAGGTGTCGAGGTTCGGCGTGCTGCGCAGGCTGGTCAGTTGCTCGATCGGCTGGTGCGTCGGGCCGTCTTCGCCCAGACCGATGGAGTCGTGGGTGTAGACGTGGATCACACGCTGCCTCATCAGGGCGGACATGCGCACTGCGTTGCGGGCGTATTCCATGAACATCAGGAAGGTCGCGCCGTAAGGCACCAGACCGCCGTGCAGGGCAACGCCGTTCATGATGGCGGTCATGCCGAATTCGCGCACGCCGTAGTACATGTAGTTGCCGCTGGCGTCTTCGGCGCTGACGCCTTTGCAGCCTTTCCACAGGGTCAGGTTGGAACCGGCCAGGTCAGCCGAACCGCCCAGCACTTCCGGCAGCAGCGGGCCGAACGCGTTCAGGGCGTTCTGGCTGGCTTTACGGCTGGCGATGGTTTCGCCTTTGGCCGCAACGTCGGCGATGTAGGCATCGGCCTTCTCGGAGAAGTCGGCCGGCAGCTCGCCGCTCAGGCGACGGATCAGTTCGTTGGCTTCGGTCGGGAACGCGGCGGAGTAGGCAGCGAAACGCTGATCCCACTCGGCTTCGGCGGCGCGGCCTTTCTCCTTGGCATCCCACTCGGCATAGATGTCGGCCGGGATTTCGAACGGGCCGTGGTTCCAGTTCAGCGCCTGACGGGTCAGGGCGATTTCCGCGTCACCCAGCGGGGCGCCGTGGCAATCTTCCTTGCCTTGCTTGTTCGGCGAACCGAAACCGATGGTGGTCTTGCAGCAGATCAGGGTCGGCAACGGGCTCTTGCGAGCGGTCTCGATGGCGGTCTTGATCTCTTCCGGGTCGTGACCGTCAACGTTGCGGATCACTTGCCAGTTGTACGATTCGAAACGCTTCGGCGTGTCGTCGGTGAACCAGCCTTCGACTTCGCCGTCGATGGAAATGCCGTTGTCATCGTAGAAGGCGATCAGCTTGCCCAGGCCCAGAGTGCCGGCCAGGGAAGCGACTTCGTGGGAAATGCCTTCCATCATGCAGCCATCACCCAGGAACACGTAGGTGTGGTGGTCGACGATGTTGTGGCCAGGACGGTTGAACTGCGCGCCCAGTACTTTTTCTGCCAGGGCGAAGCCCACGGCGTTGGCCAGGCCCTGACCCAGCGGGCCGGTGGTGGTTTCAACGCCCGGGGTGTAACCGAATTCCGGGTGGCCCGGGGTACGGCTGTGCAGTTGACGGAATTGCTTCAGGTCGTCGATCGACAGGTCGTAGCCGGTCAGGTGCAGCAGCGAGTAGATCAACATCGAGCCGTGGCCGTTGGACAGCACGAAGCGGTCACGGTCGGCGAACGATGGATTGCTCGGGTTGTGCTTGAGGTAGTCGCGCCAAAGCACTTCGGCGATATCTGCCATACCCATAGGGGCACCGGGATGGCCGCTGTTGGCTTTTTGCACGGCATCCATGCTGAGGGCACGAATGGCGTTGGCACGCTCACGACGGCTAGGCATCGCTGATCTCCTGGGTGTGAATAGATTGAAACGGAAAAAAGGAGGGCATTTTCCCTCACCCGAGCGCCTCGGGGCAATGACAGATAGTCATCCGGAGGCGTTTTTCCAATGGATAACACCGGTTTCGGTTGGTGAAACCTTTCCGCTGTTCGTTTGTAGAGTTAACCGGGCGGTGAGAAGTGCAATCGAATGCGCCATCCATCGAGCAATATCAAAACTTTTTGATATAGACCTTGCGATGCCTTCAGGCCGTCACTAGACTGCCAGCCCTATGAACTTACGCGTGCCTTCCATTCGCCATGACGATTGCGACGAGCTGGCGGCCCTGTGCAAGGCCGGCGGCGATCCGCTGCGGCTGAATGTATTGCGCGCCCTGGCCAACGACTCGTTCGGCGTACTGGAACTGGCGCAGATTTTCGATATCGGCCAGTCCGGCATGAGCCATCACCTTAAAGTGCTGGCGCAGGCGGATCTGGTGGCGACTCGCCGCGAAGGCAATGCGGTGTTCTATCGCCGCGCCCTGCCCCACACCGAGTTGCTGGGCGGCAAGTTGCACGCGGCATTGTTAGAAGAAGTCGACAATCTGGCGCTGCCGGCTGACGTGGAAACCCGGATCGCACAGGTTCACGGGCAACGTGCGGCCAACAGCCAGGACTTTTTCGCCCGGGTCGCAGAGAAATTCCGCGCCCAGCAGGATTTGATTGCCGGCCTGCCGCAGTACCGTGAAAGCGTGCTGGCCCTGCTCGACAAACTGAACTTCAATGGCGCTGCCACGGCCATTGAAGTCGGCCCCGGCGATGGAGCTTTCCTGCCGGAACTGGCGCGTCGCTTCGGCACCGTAACCGCACTGGACAACAGCGCGGCGATGCTCGAACTGGCCCGTCAGGTATGTGAACGTGAACAGCTGGCTAACGTCAGCCTGCAATTGGCCGATGCATTGAATGGCGTGAGCCTTCAGGCCGATTGCGTGGTGTTGAACATGGTGTTGCACCATTTCGCCGCGCCGGCCGAAGCGCTCAAGCACATGGCCAGCCTGCTGCAACCGGGCGGTAGCCTGCTCGTGACAGAGTTATGTAGCCACAACCAGAGTTGGGCCAGGGAGGCCTGCGGTGATCTGTGGTTGGGGTTTGAACAGGACGATCTGGCCCGTTGGGCCACCGCTGCGGGACTCGTTCCCGGGGAAAGCCTCTATGTAGGCTTACGTAATGGTTTCCAGATCCAGGTCCGCCATTTTCAGCGACCGGCTGGCGACACTCACCATCGGTAAATTCAGGAAAACATCGAGATGAGCGAATACTCCCTCTTCACCTCCGAGTCCGTGTCTGAAGGACATCCGGACAAAATCGCCGACCAGATTTCCGATGCAGTGCTGGACGCCATCATCGCCCAGGACAAGCACGCACGCGTTGCCGTGGAAACCCTGGTCAAGACTGGCGTGGCCATCGTTGCCGGTGAAGTGACCACCAGCGCCTGGGTCGACCTGGAGCAGATCGTTCGTGACGTGATCTGCGACATCGGTTACACCAGCTCCGAAGTCGGCTTCGACGGCGCTACCTGCGGCGTGATGAACATCATCGGCAAGCAGTCCCCTGACATCAACCAGGGCGTTGACCGTGCCAAGCCTGAAGATCAGGGCGCCGGCGACCAGGGCCTGATGTTCGGCTACGCCAGCAACGAAACCGACGTGCTGATGCCGGCACCGATCACCTTCTCGCACCAGCTGGTTCAGCGTCAGGCCGAAGCCCGTAAATCGGGTCTGCTGCCTTGGCTGCGTCCGGACGCCAAGTCCCAAGTGACCTGCCGTTACGAAGGCGGCAAGGTTGTGGGTATCGACGCTGTTGTTCTGTCGACCCAGCACAACCCTGAAGTGTCGTACAAAGACCTGCGCGAAGGCGTGATGGAGCTGATCGTCAAGCACGTGCTGCCTGCCGAACTGCTGAGCAAGGACACCCAGTTCCACATCAACCCGACCGGCCAGTTCATCATTGGCGGCCCGGTAGGTGACTGCGGTCTGACCGGTCGCAAGATCATCGTCGACAGCTACGGCGGCATGGCCCGTCACGGCGGTGGCGCGTTCTCCGGTAAAGATCCATCCAAGGTTGACCGTTCGGCTGCCTACGCTGGCCGTTATGTTGCCAAGAACATCGTGGCTGCCGGCCTGGCCGAGCGTTGCGAGATCCAGGTTTCCTACGCGATCGGTGTGGCCCAGCCTACTTCGATCTCGCTGAACACCTTCGGCACCGGCAAGATCAGCGATGACAAGATCATCAAACTGGTCCGCGAAGTGTTCGACCTGCGTCCATACGCGATCACCACCATGCTGGACCTGCTGCACCCGATGTACCAGGAAACCGCAGCCTACGGCCACTTCGGCCGTGCTCCGCAGACCAAGACTGTTGGCGAAGACACCTTCTCCACGTTCACCTGGGAAAAAACCGACCGCGCCGACGCTCTGCGTTCCGCTGCCGGCCTGTAATTTTCCTGGCGGTACAAGAAGCCCCGCACGGTTCGCCGTGCGGGGCTTTTTCATGGCCGCGAAACAACCGGCAAAACAGCCGCCCGGCCCACTTCAAAATCCCGGCTAGCCTTCAGGTATCTCCCTGAGCAAGGACGCTCACGATGCTTGCCACACTGCGCCTGTTTTTGTTTTTCCTGCCGGTTTTCCACCTCAACGCCTTCGCTGACGACTGCCCCGACTGGACCGCCGCCCGAGCATCGAGCGAAGTCGCCGCCCTGCAACAACAGATCGACCGCTGGGACGACGCCTATCATCGCGAAGGTCGCTCGGTGATCGCCGATGAGCTCTACGATCAGTCCCGCTTGCGTCTGAACCAATGGCGCCGGTGCTTCAAACTTCCCTCACCGCCCGAGCCGTTGCGCACCGCATCAGGCCCGGTTGCGCACCCGGTCGCTCACACTGGCCTGGACAAACTTCATGACGCGGCGGACATCGCGACCTGGCTGCGCGACCGAAAGGATGTCTGGGTACAACCCAAGGTCGATGGCGTGGCGGTGACGTTGATCTATCGCAACGGCCGACTGCATCAGGCGATCAGTCGCGGGGACGGCGTTCGCGGGCAGGACTGGACCGCGTCGGCAAAAAAGATCGGAGCCATTCCGCAACAGCTGACGCAACCGCAGGATCTGCTGGTGCAAGGCGAACTCTACTGGCGCTTGAACGGACACATGCAGGCACGTGCCGGCAGCGCCAATGCTCGAGCCACCGTGGCCGGGCTGCTGGGGCGCAAGGATCTCGACGCGGAACACGCCGCCGGCATCGGGCTGTTTGTCTGGGACTGGCCGCAAGGGCCGAAGGACTTGCCGGAGCGAATCGCGGCGCTGACGCAGTTCGGTTTTCCCACCACCGAGCTCTACAGCCAGGCCGTCGCCAGCCTGAACGAAGCGCAACACTGGCGCGATCACTGGCATCGCTCGCCATTGCCATTCGCCACGGACGGAGTGGTACTGCGTCAGAGCCTGCGACCGCCCGCCGAACGCTGGCAGGCTCGTCCGCCCTACTGGGCCGTCGCCTGGAAATACCCTTTCGCCCAGGCACTGGCCGATGTGCGCAAGGTGAACTTCCAGATCGGCCGCACCGGGCGCATCACGCCAGTACTGGAACTGTCGCCGGTTATGCTCGATGACCGGCAGATCAAACGAGTCAGCGTCAGTTCGCTCAGACGCTGGCAGGAACTGGACATTCGCCCCGGCGATCAGGTCGCAATCAGCCTGGCCGGGCTGACGATTCCGCGTCTCGACAGCGTGGTGCTGCGCAGTACCGAACGCGCGGATCTGAACGTTCCGCTCGCCAGCGACTTTCACACCCTGAGCTGCTGGCAACCGACGCCGGGCTGCGAAAGCCAGTTTCTCGCACGCCTCACCTGGCTGAGCGGCAAGCAAGGTCTCGCCCTACCGCATGTCGGTCGCGGCACCTGGGAGAAACTTCTGGAAACAGGCCGCCTGAACAGCCTGCTGGATTGGTTGACCCTCGACGGGCCGGAGCTTGCTAACATTGCCGGTCTCGGCGAGCGCAGCAGTGCCCGCCTGCTGCACAGTTTTCACAGCGCCCGCCAACGGCCGTTCCTGCAGTGGCTCAAAGCCCTGGGGCTGCCGCCGACCGGTCAGGCAACACTCGCCGATTCATGGCAGGCACTGGCACAACGCAACACCGAACAATGGCAGGCAGAAGCCGGAATCGGCCCGGGTCGCGCGGCGCAATTGAGCGCCTTTTTTCGTGACCCGCAGGTACTGGCCCTGAGTGAAACCCTGCAAGCCGCCGGCGTCGACGGCTTCTGAACACGCAATCCCCGGCCCGCCGGGAAC
Source organism: Pseudomonas sp. GW456-12-10-14-LB2 (assembly GCF_002884345.1). Taxonomy (NCBI): domain Bacteria; kingdom Pseudomonadati; phylum Pseudomonadota; class Gammaproteobacteria; order Pseudomonadales; family Pseudomonadaceae; genus Pseudomonas; species Pseudomonas sp. GW456-12-10-14-LB2. Next base: position 133,985 of record NZ_POHV01000002.1, on the reverse strand, counting down.
CCAATGTCCGCCGGAGCGCTCCAACAGCGCAGTGCTTCACCGACCCGATTGCCTTTGCACATGGAGCTTTTATGAAATTTCTCGCACCGCTCGCCCTGCTGTCTTTCTGCGCAGTCCTCGCCGCCCCCGTGATGGCCGATGAAGACGCGCCGGGCCTGACCGGTTGTGCCGCCAAGAAGCAGGGCATCATCAACCAGATCGAACAGGCCAAGTCCCGCGGCAACGCCGACCAGCAGGCCGGCCTCGAAACCGCCCTGCGCGAAGTCACCGAACACTGCACCGACGCCGGCCTGAAGAAAGAACGCGAAAACAAGGTGCTCGACGCCAAGCATGAAGTGAGCAAGCGTCAGGCCGATCTGGACAAGGCCATGAAAAAAGGCGATCCGGAGAAGATCGACAAGCGCAAGAACAAGCTCGCCGAATCGCGCAAGGAATTGCAGGACGCGCTGGACGAACTCGACAAGTAAGAAAGCCGGGGATCACAGCCCAAAGCCGTGATCCCTTGAACATCAGTGGTCGCGAAACTCTTTATGGCAGGCACTGCAGGCATCTTCGACTTTCTGCACGGCCGGCCCCAGGTTGCTGGCCTTGTAAGGTTGAACCTTGCTGGCGATCACCAGTTCACCGGTGGCCGCTTCAAGGGTGCGGGCCATTTCCTGGAAGCGGGCCTGTTTCTGCCAGACATCGTCCTTGGCGCTGGTGTGATCTTCTTCGCGCACCTGCGGGAAATGTTTCCACGGCTCATGGGACAACGCATCGAGCTTGACCGCACCTTCCGCAAATTTCGGCCCGTCGAAGGCGATGCGTCCGCGCAGCATGCCGCCCAGGTCTTCGCCGGTCTTGAGCATCTGCTTGAAGATCGCCTTGCGCTGACCCAGCGGGGAATTCGGGTCGACACCGCCACAGGCGGACAAGGTCAGACAGGCCAGCAATACAACAGAAATTCTTTTAAGAGTCATGGTGGCTTCAGGTCACGGAAATCGGCGGCCAGTATCCTCGGGTCACCGCCAAACACCAATAGCCCTATTAACAATAAGGGTTGCTTGAGCGCATGGAGCACTTCTGCAACCGGCACAGGAAATTCTCCATGAACAGCCGTTTCAAGGCCTGGCGTCATCCGCTCATCGCGACCCTCCCGCTGCTGGCGATCCTCGCCGGCTGCACCGGTGGCGACAGCGCCAAGCCGAAAACCCACGCCCTGGCCACGTACTCCAGCGCCACCTGGGAAGCATTGCCTGCGGTGTCCGATAGCGACCTGGTGGCCGGTTTCGGTTCGTGGCGCAGCGCCTGCACCCGGCTCAAGGCTGACCCGGTCTGGGGCGCGACCTGTGCGGCAGCCGCCAACGTGCCGCAAAAAGCCGGCGACATTCGCACGTTCCTCAAGCAGAACCTCGACGTCTTCGGCCTTCGCGCCGAGAACGACAACCCCAACGGTCTGATCACCGGCTATTACGAACCGGTCTATCCCGGCAGCCTGACGCAAACCGCCACCGCCAACGTGCCGGTGTATGGCGTGCCCGAGGACATGATCATAGTCTCGCTGGACAGCATTTACCCTGAACTCAAAGGCAAGCGCCTGCGCGGCCGCCTCGAAGGTCGTGTGCTGAAGCCTTACGACGACGCGGCGACCATCGAGAGCCAGGGCGTCAAGGCGCCGGTCGTGGCGTGGCTGACCGACCCGATGAACCTGCAATTCCTGCAGATTCAGGGTTCGGGGCGGATCCAGACCGATGACGGTCGCCAGCTGCGCATCGCCTACGCCGACCAGAACGGTCATCCGTACCGGCCGATCGGCCGCTGGCTGGTGGAACAGGGCGAGCTGAAAAAAGAAGAAGTGACCATGGGCGCGATCAGCAACTGGGCCAAGGCCAACCCGTCACGCATTCCGGAACTGCTGGCGAGCAACCCGAGCTACGTGTTCTTCACCCGCAACCCGGACAGCAACGAAGGCCCGCGCGGCTCGCTCAACGTGCCGCTGACCGCCGGTTACAGCGCGGCTGTGGACCGCAAGGTGATTCCGCTGGGCAGCCTGTTGTGGCTGTCGACCACCCGCCCGGACGGCACGGCACTGGTACGCCCGGTGGCCGCGCAGGACACCGGCGGCGCGATTGCCGGCGAAGTTCGTGCGGATCTGTTCTGGGGCACCGGCGATGCCGCCGGACAACTGGCCGGCGACATGAAGCAGCAAGGGCAGATCTGGATGCTCTGGCCGAAAGGCGTGGCGTTGCCGCAAGTGCCGCAGGTGGCCGACAAGCCGTAAGTACAATGCAAAAGATCGCAGGCCTCGTCAGCCTGCGATCTTTTCAGGTTCAGACCGAAACGAAGAAGAAGCTGGCAATCAGCACCATCCCGACGAACCAGACCAACGAGCGCAAAGCCGCCCAGTCCGCCAGATAGCAAATGATGTAGAGCAGGCGACTGGTGATGAACAGCACCGCCAGCACATTGACCGTCACCAGCTCTGCCGTGCCCACCAGGTGCGCGACGATCACCGCCGCCGCAAACGCCGGGGTCACTTCAAAACTGTTCAGTTGCGCCGCATGGGCACGGCGCGCCACGCCATCCACGCTGTCCAGAAAGTCCCGGGGATCATGATTGTCCCGCAGTCTGAAACCACCCGAGGCCTTGGCCACGACGGTGCACAGATAGGGCAGAAAGATCGCGATCAACACACACCACAAAGCCACCGTCATAACACCGTCCTTCTTTCGAGTTTTAGAGTTGCCGGGCGCTCAGAACTTCATCACCAGCATGCCGATCAGCACCAGCCCACAGGCTAAGAGCCGCGGCCGGCCGAAAGGTTCTTTCAGGTAACGCATACCGAACAGCACCACCAGAATCACGCTGATTTCACGCAACGCCGCCGCTTCGGCAATCGAGCCCAACTGCATCGCCCACAGCACCAGAGCGTAGCTGAACAACACGCAGAACCCGACCGCCAGTCCCAGCTTCCATTGCTCGCGCCAGAACAGCTTGAACGCCGGACGCTTGGCCACCCACGCCAGCATCGGGAAAGGCCAGGCACTGAGCAGCGTGACCCAGACCAGGTAATCCAGCGGATGCGACCAGCGCCGCAGCGCCTGGCCATCGATGTAGGTGTAGCAACCGATGCACAAGCCGATCAGCGCCACCACCGGCAGCATCGACCACGGCAAGTGTTTCCCGCCGCCGCCCTGCCAGAGCAGGCAAGCCATGCCCAGCGGGATCAGCATGATCCCGAAGATCTGCTGGGTGGTCAGCACTTCACCGGCGAAGATCAGGGTCAGCGCCAGCACCACCAGCGGCGACAATCCGCGCATCAACGGATAGACCAGCCCCAGATCGCCGACCCGATAGGCCTGGATGAGCAGATAACGATAGAGCAGCTCGAACGCCGCCGACGCCAGAATCCAAGGCCAGATTTCCGGCGGTGGCAGGCTGATGAAAGGGAACGCCAGCGCGACGAACAACAGCGCCACGGTGTCCATGCAGGCCACCACCAGCAGCCGTTCGGCGCTGAACTTGATTAACGTATTCCACGCTGCGTGCAACAGCGCCGCCACCAACACCAGAGCTGTCGCCAGCACGTGCCACTCCTTTGTTCTTGTTGTTGAACCTGAGCCAATTAGTCAGATTATTGATTCGCGATGTGTCAGCAGCTGTTTATACTGCAAGCGACCACGCCGCACTCAGTTGCGCACAGATAAATTCCAATAATTCCTGCCTGCCCCGTTCTCGTCCGAGACCGGTCGCCGGCCTGCGTATGCCTGATCAAAGCGTCAAGACTACCGACAGAGACCTTGCGCATGCCACTCGCCTTGCTTGCACTCGCTGTTGCCGCTTTCGGCATCGGCACCACTGAATTCGTCATCATGGGCCTGCTGCCCGATGTCGCTCGCGACCTCGCGGTGAGCATTCCCCACGCTGGCCTGTTGATCACTGGCTACGCCCTGGGCGTAGTGTTCGGTGCGCCGATCCTGGCGATCGGCACCGCCAACATGCCGCGCAAGGCCACGTTGCTGGGCATGACGCTGATGTTCATCCTCGGCAACGTGCTGTGCGCACTGGCGCCGAACTACGCAACGCTGATGGCCGCGCGAGTGGTCACCGCGCTGTGCCACGGCGCGTTCTTCGGCATCGGTTCGGTGGTGGCCGCCGGGCTGGTCGCGCCGAACAAACGGGCGCAGGCGATTGCGATGATGTTCACCGGTCTGACCCTGGCCAACGTTCTCGGCGTACCGCTGGGCACTGCCCTCGGCCAGTACGCCGGCTGGCGCTCGACCTTCTGGGCGGTCTCGGTGATCGGTGTGATCGCCGCCCTCGCCCAATGGCTGTGGTTGCCGAAACATATCCCGATGGACAAGGCCAACCTCGCCAGCGAATTCAAGGTGCTGGGCAAGGTCAACGTGTTGCTGGCGCTGGGCATGAGTGTGCTGGCCTCCACCAGCCTGTTCAGCGTGTTCACCTACATCGCGCCGATTCTGCAGGACATCACCGGCGTCAGCCCCCACGGCGTGACGGTGATGCTGCTGTTGTTCGGTGTCGGCCTGACCGGCGGCAGCATGCTCGGCGGGCGCCTGGCCGACAGCCGTCTGTTGCCGTCGCTGGTGGGTGTCGCACTGGCGGTGGTACTGATTCTGGCGGCATTCAGCCAGACCAGTCGCTCGGTGGTTCCGGCGGCGATCACGCTGGTGCTGTGGGGGATTTTCGCCTTCGCCCTGTGCCCGATCCTGCAACTGCTGATCATCGATCAGGCGCATGAAGCACCGAACCTCGGTTCGACCCTGAACCAGAGCGCGTTCAACCTCGGCAATGCCGCCGGCGCGTGGATCGGCGGATTGGTGGTGGCCAGCGGCGCGGACCTGGCGGACTTGCCGTGGACCGGCGCGCTGGTGGGCGTGCTGACCGTGCTGACGGCGCTGTTTTTCATCTACCTGCAACGTCGGGGTGTCGCTGCGGTCAATGTGTCCGGCTGATTTTCCCGGGGGACACAATTGTGTCCCCACCCGGCGTCAGCCCATCCAACCCTTGCGTCCATGAACGGGCGCGCTGTCTTTCCACCCCCCATCCAAAGGACCCCGGATGCTTGAACTCGTCGCCGCTTTCATCTGCCTCACCACCCTCCTCACCTTTGTGAATTTCCGCTTCATCGGCCTGCCTCCGACCATCGGCGTGATGGTTACCGCGCTGATGTTTTCCCTGTTGCTGCAAGGCCTGAGCCTGCTCGGCTACCCCGGCCTCGAAGAGCGCGTGCAGCAATTGATCGGCCAGATCGACTTCGGCGATCTGCTGATGAACTGGATGCTCTCGTTCCTGCTGTTCGCCGGTGCCTTGCACGTGAACCTCAACGACCTGCGCAGCTACCGTTGGCCCATCGGCCTGCTGGCAACCTTCGGCGTACTGATCGCCACCGCCGTGATCGGCAGCCTCGCCTATTACATTTTTGCCCTGTTCGGCTGGCACGTGAGCTTCCTCTACTGCCTGTTGTTCGGCGCGCTGATTTCCCCGACCGACCCGATCGCGGTACTCGGAGTGCTGCGTACGGCCAACGCCTCGAAGCCGCTGAAGACCACCATCGTTGGCGAATCACTGTTCAACGACGGCACCGCCGTGGTGGTGTTCACCGTGCTGCTTGGCATCGCGCAACTGGGCGAAACCCCGACCGTCGGCGCCACGGCCATGCTGTTTGCCCACGAAGCCATCGGCGGCGTGCTGTTCGGCGGGCTGATCGGTTATCTGGTGTACCTGATGATCAAAAGCATCGAGCAGCACCAGATCGAAGTCATGCTGACTTTGGCGCTGGTGATTGGCGGTTCAGCGATGGCCACCGAGCTGCACGTCTCGGCACCGATTGCGATGGTGGTCGCCGGTCTGATCATCGGTAACCTCGGTCGCAACCTGGCGATGAACGACATGACGCGCAAATACCTGGACGGTTTCTGGGAATTGCTCGACGACATGCTCAACGCGCTGCTGTTCGCGCTGATCGGGATGGAGCTGTTGCTGCTGCCGTTCAACTGGTTGCACGTGGCGGCAGCAAGTCTGCTGGCGCTGGCGATTCTGCTGTCGCGCCTGCTCACCGTGGCCCCGGCCATCGTCCTGTTGCGCCGCTGGCGCACCGTGCCTCGCGGCACTATCCGGATCCTGACCTGGGGTGGTTTGCGCGGCGGAGTTTCGGTGGCACTGGCACTGGCCCTGCCGCTGGGCCCAGAGCGCGATCTGCTGCTGAGCATCACTTACATCGTGGTGCTGTCATCGATCCTGTTGCAGGGCCTGACCATCGGCAAACTGGTCAAGCACGCAACGCGCGACGAGCCGGCAACCGCTGCCGAGCCCGCGCACCACTGATCATTTCTTGATCTGCTGCGGATCGGGCTTTTCGGCCTGATCTGCAGACTCTTTCGGAGCGCCGCTTTCGCTGCGGATCTGCGCATGACTGATCAGGGCGAAGATGAAACTGCCGCCGATGATGTTCCCCGCCAGCGTCGGCCCGGCAAACACCGCCCAGAAGTCACTCCACGGCAACTCGCCGGCAAACACCAGATACGACACCTCCGCCGACCCCACCACGATGTGCGTGAAGTCGCCCAGCGCCATCAGATAGGTGATGAGGATGATGATCCACATCTTCGCGCTCTCCATGGACGGAATCATCCAGACCATGGTGGCGATCATCCAGCCGGAAACGATGCCCTTGGCAAACATCTGACTCGCGTGGTTCTCCATGACCTTGCGGCCGATTTCTAGGAAGGCCTCGTCGGTCTTGCTGTCGAAGATCGGCAGTTCGAGCATCACATACGCCACCAGAATCGTCCCGCACAGGTTGCCGAACAGCACCACTGTCCAGAGCCGGATCAACCGACCGAAATTGGCCAGGGTCGGCTTGGTCATCACCGGCAGCACGGCAGTCAGGGTGTTTTCGGTAAACAGTTGCTGGCGGGCGAGGATCACCGCGAGAAAGCCTGCGCAGTAGCCGAAACTGGCGATCACCTTGAATTCGTCGCCCTCGGGCAGACGCGAGTTGAGCAGGCCCATGCCCATCAGCGACAGGCCCATGGTCAGCCCGGCCGCCAGCGCCGACCACCACAACGCGGCGATGCTGCGCTCCAGTTCCTGGTCGCCCTGTTTGCGGATGATTTCATGCAGAACCGCCGCGCGGGGCGGCTGGTTTTTCTCGACTTCGTGTTGTTCCTTGGCCGAGAGATCGGGGGTCTTGCCGTCTGTAGGTGTGGTCATGGCGGGAAACCGGTGGCGGGGTCATAAGGCTACGACACGCGCCGCTCGGCTTCCGTTCGCCGGTGTGACGCGATTACTCGGTAACGGGCACGTCATCCTTGAACTGGTCTTTGACATACCTGATCTCGGTTCGCCCGTGCGGCGCCGGCAAGCCGTCTTCGCCGAGGTTGACGAAGACCATTTTCTCGACGGTCAGGATGCTCTTGCGGGTGATCTTGTTGCGCACTTCGCAGGTCAGGGTGATCGAGGTGCGGCCGAACTCAGTGGCGGTGATGCCCAGCTCGATGATGTCGCCCTGGCGCGAGGCGCTGACGAAGTTGATTTCGGAAATGTACTTGGTCACCACGCGCTGGTTACCCAGTTGAACGATGGCGTAGATCGCCGCTTCTTCGTCGATCCAGCGCAGCAGGCTGCCGCCGAACAGGGTGCCGTTGGGGTTGAGGTCTTCGGGTTTTACCCACTTGCGGGTGTGGAAATTCATCTTCACTCCTGAGCGTCTTGCCGAATGATGGCGCCATCTTGGCAGACTGAGCGGTCATGCTCCATGAGGCTTCTACTATGGTCGCGATTGGCGATCTTCATCTGGCCGACAGAAACCCTTTGGAAGATCAGTCTAGACGGCTATAATCGCCCCCGTTTCAAAACGGTAACCTTCACTTGGTACCGTTTTCCCGCCACCTGTCCGAGGGGCGCTGCAGCAGGTTCAACCTGTCAGGCTCGGATGGGGCGTTGACCGGCTCAGGCCGGACACTAAACGCACAACGGCGCCCATTCGCATACATTACGAATGGAGGCTCTTCATGAGCGCTGTTATCACGCCTGCAGATTTTAACGATTACAAAGTTGCCGACATGTCCCTGGCTGCCTGGGGCCGTCGCGAAACCATCATCGCCGAGTCGGAAATGCCGGCCCTGATGGGTCTGCGCCGCAAGTACGCTTCCGAGCAGCCGCTGAAAGGCGCAAAAATCCTCGGCTGCATCCACATGACCATTCAGACCGCCGTGCTGATCGAAACCCTGGTTGCCCTGGGTGCCGAAGTGCGCTGGTCGTCCTGCAACATTTTCTCGACTCAGGATCAGGCCGCCGCTTCCATCGCCGCTGCCGGCATCCCGGTATTCGCCTGGAAAGGCGAGACTGAAGAAGAGTACGAGTGGTGCCTGGAGCAGACCATCCTGAAAGATGGCCAGCCATGGGACGCCAACATGATCCTCGACGACGGCGGCGACCTGACCGAGCTGCTGCACAAGAAATACCCACAGGTTCTGGACCGCGTTCACGGCGTGACCGAAGAAACCACCACCGGCGTGCACCGCCTGCTGGACATGCTGGCCAAAGGCGAGCTGAAAATCCCGGCCATCAACGTCAACGACTCGGTGACCAAGTCCAAGAACGACAACAAGTACGGCTGCCGTCACAGCCTGAACGACGCCATCAAGCGCGGCACCGACCACCTGCTGTCCGGCAAGCAAGCGCTGGTCATCGGCTACGGTGACGTGGGCAAGGGCTCGGCCCAGTCCCTGCGTCAGGAAGGCATGATCGTCAAGGTTTCCGAAGTTGACCCGATCTGCGCCATGCAAGCCTGCATGGACGGTTTCGAACTGGTTTCGCCGTTCATCGACGGTATCAACGACGGCACCGAAGCAAGCATCGACAAAGCGCTGCTGGGCAAGATCGACCTGATCGTGACCACCACCGGTAACGTCAACGTTTGCGACGCAAACATGCTCAAAGCCCTGAAGAAGCGCGCCGTTGTCTGCAACATCGGTCACTTCGACAACGAAATCGACACCGCTTTCATGCGCAAGAACTGGGCATGGGAAGAAGTGAAGCCACAGGTACACAAGATCCACCGTACCGGCCCGGGCGCTTTCGACGCTCAGAACGACGACTACCTGATCCTGCTGGCGGAAGGCCGTCTGGTGAACCTGGGCAATGCCACCGGTCACCCAAGCCGCATCATGGACGGTTCGTTCGCCAACCAGGTGCTGGCGCAGATCTTCCTGTTCGGCCAGAAGTACGCCGACCTGTCGCCAGCCCAGAAAGCCGAGCGTCTGACCGTTGAAGTACTGCCGAAGAAACTCGACGAAGAAGTGGCCCTGGAAATGGTCCGCGGATTCGGCGGCGTGGTCACTCAACTGACCAAGCAACAGGCTGACTACATCGGCGTGACCGTCGAAGGCCCGTTCAAGCCGCACGCTTACCGCTACTAAGACAAGAGCAGCTGCGAGCTACAAGCTTCAAGCGGCAAGCAAGGTCAAAAGCCGGACTTGCCGTACGAAGCTTGAGAGCTCTGCCCCTATTTCAGAACAGTTTCAGGCAGCAGGTTTCACGCACGAGAGATCAGCGCACCTCCGCTTCTCTCGCAGCTTGTAGCTTGCCGCTCGTAACTGGAGGCTTCCTCCATGTCCCAAGAACGTCGCTACAGCTTCGAGTTCTTCCCGACCAAGACCGATGCTGGGCATGAAAAACTGCTCGCCACTGCCCGTCAGTTGGCCACCTACAACCCTGACTTCTTTTCCTGCACCTACGGCGCGGGCGGTTCGACCCGTGACCGCACGCTGAACACCGTTCTGCAGCTGGAAAGCGAAGTCAAAATCCCCGCCGCCCCGCACCTGTCGTGCGTCGGCGACAGCAAGGACGACCTGCGCGGCCTGCTGAACGAGTACAAGGCTGCCGGCATCAAGCGCATCGTCGCCCTGCGCGGTGATCTGCCGTCCGGCATGGGCATGACCAGCGGCGAGCTGCGTCACGCCAATGAACTGGTTGAATTCATTCGTGAGGAAACCGGCAATCATTTCCACATCGAAGTCGCCGCCTACCCGGAGATGCATCCGCAAGCGCACAACTACGAAGACGATCTCGCCAACTTCGTGCGCAAGGCCCGTGCCGGCGCCGACAGCGCGATCACCCAGTACTTCTTCAACGCCGACAGCTACTTCTACTTTGTCGACCGGTTGCAGGCGCTGGGCGTGGACATTCCGGTCGTTCCGGGCATCATGCCAATCACCAACTACAGCAAACTCGCACGCTTCTCCGATGCCTGCGGTGCGGAAATCCCGCGCTGGATCCGCAAGCAACTGGAAGCCTACGGCGATGACAGCCAGAGCATTCAGCGCTTTGGTGAACAGGTCGTCAGCGAGATGTGCGAACGCCTGCTGCAAGGCGGCGCGCCTGGCCTGCACTTCTATTCCATGAACCAGGCGGAACCGAGCCTGGCGATCTGGAATAATCTGAAGTTGCCGCGCTAAACGATTCAACACAGTAAAAAGTGCCCTCTTCAGAGGGCCTTTTTACATTTAAAAGTACCAATGGAATATTGTCGTCAATGATCTGCGATTCTTCGAACCCACGCCCTCAACTCGTCTACCTGGTTTTTGGCTCTGAAACCTATCACCAGGAAGCCGTGTTCAGCATCGCGAGTGCCCTGGCCTGGCTTCGTGAATCACCGGATGTGACGATTGATATCCAGGTGTTCAGTGACAATCCGCAGCCTTACGAAAAACTCCCGGTACGAGTGCGTCCCCTCGATGCTGCCACCCGTCAGCGCTGGAGCGAACCTCACGGCTACCACTTCCGCACCAAACACGTTGCCTTGCGAACGGTGCTCGAAGAGTCCGAGACAGCCTTGCTGATCGACACCGACACTTTTTTTCATTGCTCGCCAGTCAAACTGTTCGAACGGGTGCAACCCGGCACGCTGCTGTGCAATGACTACTACTCGCAATACGGCACCAACAAAGAAAACCTGCTCTACAGCGCTCTGTCGAAAACCCTGCTGGAGAGAGGCCTGGCTGACGATCAAATGATGCTGCTCAATTCCGGCGTCATCGGCCTGCATCGCCAGGATGCGCAAGTGCTTGATCGCTCGATTGCGCTGATCGACGAGCTGTTCCCGCTTGCCCAGGGTGCCTACACCCTGGAGGAATTCTGCCTGTCAGTGGCAGCCTATCGCACACTGGACATCAAGAAGTGTCCGGACCTGATTCATCACTACTGGAGCCGCAAGCAGCTGTTCAGGGCCAAGATTCAGGCCTGGGTCGCCAAGCATGGCGACAACCCGACCTGTCAGGCTGCACTGGATGATACCCGTCTCGTTTCCGCGCGACTGCCACGTCCGCCACGTATGCAGCGCATGCTTTACAAAGTCATCACCCTGATGCTGCCCGCGCACCTTCGCCAGTTCATTCGCGAAATTCTCTACGGTTGCTATAAGCACCCCAACGAATTCGACCAGGCCTGCGCACCGGTGTGGTGGGAAAAGGCACTGAAAAACCAGCAGGAAAGGATTGGCAAGAAAGTTTGTCAGCATTTGCTGGAAGAATGGTTCAGCAGAAGACTGGTCAGACTGGTTCTGGGCTCGCGCTACACGACAATTCATCAGCACCTGCTCAATTCATCCGGCAAATAGCGGCATCGCATCGAAACTCTTCGCTTGCAGCGTTAAACATGCATGCCAGAGCTTCTCATCAGGCGATTCGCGTACTAACCTCAGGCCATGCCTGTCATTGTCCAGTTGCTGAGCGTTTTGCTGTTTACTTGCCTGAGCTTCGCTGCTCGGGGCGAGAAGTTGCGCATTGTCACCGAGCCATGGGCGCCGTATGTCTATGAACAAGGCGGCAAGAATCTCGGGCTGGACTACGAAACCACTGCCATCGTATTCAAGCGCTTGGGCATCGAAGTCGAATGGCAGTTTTTGCCCTGGAAACGCTGCCTGTCGATGCTCGAAACCGGCCAGGCCGACGGCGCGCTGGACATCTTCCACAGCGACGAACGCGACGCCACCCTGCTCTACCCTAGCGAACCGCTGTCGGACGTCGAGTTCGTGATGTTCTACGCCAACGAGCGTCCGCACCCTTTTCACAGCCTTGAAGACCTCAAAGGCCTGACGGTCGGCACCTCGCCGGGCTATCTGTACAGCCCCGACTTTCGCGAATCGACCCTGTTCACCCGCGAGCCGGCCCCGACCCACGAAGCCAATTTCGGCAAACTGGTGCGCGGGCGCATCGACCTGCTGATCACTGATCGCCGCGTGGGTCAGCATTTGCTCGATGAACTGGGCATTCGCGACAAGATCACGGAAAACCCCACGGTCATCAGCCGCCAGAGCCAGTTTCTGGCCGTGCGGCGCAATGCCGGGATGGATTTGCTGGTGCAGCGCTTCGGCGCCGAACTCAAGCGTTTCAAGCGCGAACCGGCCTATGCCGAGCTCAGCGCCCGCTACGGCGCGGCCCCCGCCCTGACGGCGCCACTGGGCAACGCCACCGCCAGCGGCAAAACCGTTGAGCAGCAGGAAAGCGGCGCGCAGTGATTGCTCTGTTATACTCCGGCGTTCCCGCCAGGCTCACGCCCGGACGCCCGGAACCGTAACAGGCCTCCCGACCCGCTACAGCGCAGCTTTTCAGCCCGCGCGAGCGCTCCGGACGTGCCTTCGGAACCGCAGCAGGACCGGACGGGATTGCGTCCTCTTAAACGCCATTCGCGCCAGGCAAGACTCCCATTGGGCCAAGCCCTAACTGAAACAGGATTACTCATGTCCTTTGCTTCCCTCGGTCTCTCCGAGGCTTTGGTCCGCGCTATCGAAGATGCGGGCTATACCGAGCCTACTCCGGTGCAACAGCGGGCCATTCCCGCCGTGTTGCAAGGTCGCGACCTGATGGTTGCGGCACAGACAGGTACTGGTAAAACCGGCGGTTTCGCCCTTCCGATCCTGGAGCGGCTGTTCCCCAACGGCCACCCGGACAAATCCCAGCGTCACGGCCCGCGCCAACCGCGCGTGCTGGTCCTGACCCCGACCCGCGAACTCGCGGCCCAGGTTCACGACAGCTTCAAGATCTACGCCCGTGACCTGAAATTCGTCAGTGCCTGCATCTTCGGCGGCGTCGGCATGAACCCGCAGGTTCAGGCCATGTCCCGTGGCGTGGACGTCCTCGTTGCCTGCCCGGGTCGTCTGCTCGACCTGTGCGGCCAGGGCAGCGTCGATCTGTCCCACGTTGAAATCCTCGTGCTCGACGAAGCCGACCGCATGCTCGACATGGGCTTCGTCCACGACGTGAAGAAAGTCCTCGCGCGTCTGCCGGCCAAGCGTCAGAACCTGCTGTTTTCGGCGACCTTCTCCAAAGACATCACGGATCTTGCCGGCAAGCTGCTGCACAACCCGGAACGCATCGAAGTGACGCCGCCGAACACCACGGTCGAGCGCATCGAACAACGCGTATTCCGCCTGCCAGCCAGCCACAAGCGTGCGCTGCTGGCCCACCTGATCACCGCCGGCGCGTGGGAACAGGTGCTGGTGTTCACCCGCACCAAGCACGGCGCCAACCGTCTGGCCGAGTACCTGGACAAGCACGGCCTGCCGGCTGTGGCGATCCACGGCAACAAGAGCCAGAACGCCCGCACCAAAGCTCTGGCCGACTTCAAGGCCGGTGAAGTGCGCATCCTGGTTGCCACCGACATCGCGGCGCGCGGTCTGGACATCGACCAGTTGCCACACGTGGTCAACTTCGAACTGCCGAACGTCGATGAAGACTACGTGCACCGTATCGGCCGTACTGGCCGTGCCGGTCGTTCGGGCGAGGCGATCTCGCTGGTCGCACCGGACGAAGAAAAACTGCTGAAAAGCATCGAACGCATGACCAAGCAGAAAATCGCCGACGGCGACCTGATGGGCTTCGATGCCAGCACCATCGAGGCCGAGAAGCCCGAAGCCCGTGAGCGTCCGGACATGCGCAACCCGCGCAATGCCCGTGGCCCACGCGGCGACGGCCCGAATGGCGGCGGTGGCGGCGGTCGTAAAGACAAAGGCAAAGACAAGGGCAAGGAAAAACCGGCCGGCGATCGTGGCGAGCGTCCAGCCCGTCAACAAAAGCCGCGTGAAGGCACCCCGGCCCGCGAACAGCGCCAGCCAAGCCAGCCGCCACGCGCCGCTGCTGACCGTGCTCCGGACGAATTCCTCGACGACGATATCGATAACTTCGGTAACCGCGTCGATTACGTGCCGAAGCAGGCTCCGGCCGGTGGTCGCAACCGTCGTCCAGGCGCTCCGGCGCAAGGCGCAGGTTCGGGCGCACCCCGCGGCGGTCAGCCACAAGGTCGCCAGAACGGCCCACGCAACAGCAACGGTTCGAGCACCGGCACTCCGCCAGGCAAGCGCAGCGGCCCACGCAACGGTGCTCCGCGTGACGGTCAGGGTCGTCGCGATGAAAACCCGCGCAACCGCCGCCCGGCCCGTGACGATCAGCAACGCGCTGAACCGGCCGTGCAGAACCCGCGCAGCAGCGGGCCGAAGATCATGCACAAGGAATCGAAAGCCGACCGCTTCCCGACCCCTGAGCAGCTGGATCAACTGCCAAGTCGCCCACGCGGTGAAAAACCGGCCTTGCTGACCCGCAATCGCTGAGTTTTCGACTGCAATGAAAAATGCCCCGGTCTGAAAACCGGGGCATTTTCTTGTGCGCCGCCGAGACGAGGGTTGCGACAGGCAATAAAAAACGCCCCCGATCGCAAGACCGGGGGCGTTTTTGTATGGCTGGCGAAAATTACTTCGCTTTCACACCTTCAAACGAAACGTACAGCTCGACCGCGTCGGACTTCGGACCCAGGTCTTTCTGCTTGCCGAAATCGGAACGCTTGATGGTGGTGGTGCCTTCGAAGCCGGCACGGTAGCCACCCCATGGATCCTTACCTTCGCCCAGGAAGGTCGCCTTCACGACCACTGGCTTGGTGACGCCCAGGATGGTCAGGTCGCCGGTCACGTCAGCGGTGTTGGCACCGGTGGACTTGACGCTGGTGGAGACGAAGGTCGCCTTGGCAAACTTGCTGGCGTTCAGGAAGTCAGCGCTGGCGATGTGCTTGTCGCGCTCGGCGTGGTTGGTGAACACGCTGGCGGTGTTCACGTTGAACTCGATCTTGCTGTCTTCAGGCTTGGCAGCGTCGAAGCTGAACTTGCCATCGATGTCCTTGAAGGTACCGGTGATGAAGCTGTAGCCCAGGTGGCTGATCTTGAAGTCGACGAAGGCGTGCTGGCCTTCTTTGTCAACCACGTAGTCAGCGGCCATCACGTTGGCGGACAGGACGGCAGAGCCGATTGCCAGAGCGGCCAGAGTCTTTTTCAACATGCTTTGTTTTCCTTTGGAGTCGAGGTTGAACATCAGGCTTTGCGTCCCAGCATTCGTGTCAGGGTCGCATCACGATCGATAAAGTGGTGCTTCAATGCTGCCAACGCATGAAGGCCGGAAAAAATTACCAGCGCCCATGCCAGCCAGAGATGAATCACACCGGCGGTATCTGCCTGATCCGGTAGTCCGGAAACCAGTGCAGGAACTTCAAACAGGCCAAACACCGGGATCCCGACACCGTCTGCGGTGGAAATCAGGTAACCGGCAATCATCACGGCGAACAGCGCAAGGTACAGAAACCCATGGCCAAACTTCGCACCGATGCGGGTCATGCGGCTGTAGCTTTGCAACGTTGGCGGCGGTGGACTGACAAAGCGCCACAACACCCGCAACACCATCACACCCAGCAGCACCAGACCGATGCTCTTGTGCAGATCCGGCGCGTCTTTGCGCCAGGTGCTGTAGTAATCCAGCCCCACCATCCACAGACCCAGCGCGAACAGCCCGAAGACCGCCAGCGCCACACCCCAGTGCATGAAGATGCTGACCCAACCGTAGCGCGAAGAAGAGTTACGTAGCTGCATTGCCCAAATCCTGTGAGAACTGCGAACCAAGACTAGCGAGTTATCTATCGAATTAAAGCGGAAAATTTCGCTTTGAAATATCGAGAAATACGATCAAGAGTCTTGAACAGGGGAGTTAAGGAAAGATTAAAGACAAAAGTGTGGCGGGATGTTGTGAATCACGGGCAAAAAAAAGCGCGGCCTGAAAGCCGCGCTTTTTCATTTACCGCAAAGCCTTACTGCGCTTTGGTCTCGGTGGTTGCCGCCGGTTTAGCCGCTGGCTTCTTCGCCGGTTCAGCTTTTTTCGCCGCTGGTTTGGCCGGAGCTTTTTTCGCTTCGGTCTTCGCCGCCGGTTTCTTCGCTGCTGGCTTGGCTGCCGCTTTCTTGGCTGGCTCGGCTTTTACCGGAGCTGCTGGCTTCGGTGCTTCCACCGGGGCTGGCGCAGGGGCCGGGGTCGGTGCAGGCGCTGGGGCGGTTGGAGCAGGTGCCGGCTCTGGCGCTTTTACAGGCTCTGGTTTCTTGTCGTCGTCCGAACCGCCGAACAGGTTAGTGAAGAAGTTGCCTTTCTTCGCCGCTACTGCCGCGCCCGCCCCCGCCGCTGCGGCGGTGGCTGCTGCCGGGCCGACTTTGGCCGGTTCGAAGGATTTGCCCGCCGCCAGGTCTTCAACCTGACTGGCCGCGCGCTGACCGGTGCGCAGTGCGCCTTCCAGCGTGCCCGGGTACAAGGTGTCGGTGTGTTCGCCAGCAAACGCTACGCGCTGCAGCGGACGCTCCCACAGGCGCCAGAATTTGCTGATCTGGCCAGGGCCGAAGGCCAGGTAGGAACCACCGGTCGATGGATCGGTGCTGTAGCGACGGATTTCATAACCGGTGAACGAGCCACGGGCCTGTGGATAAAACGTGTGCAGGCGAATCAGCACCTGGTCGACCATCTGCTTGTCGCCGAAGGCCTGCATGACGCGGGCGTTATCGCCGGACAGGTTGATCACCACGTTGGCGCCGCCCTTCAGGGCTGGCTCGATCCACAACATTCCAAGGCCGGTGTTGCTGTAGATCTCGCCGGACATCCGCGCCTTGCTTTCCCATACCGGCGTCTTGAACTTCAGCATGATCTGGTCGCGCCAGCCGTAGTTGGTACCTTTGATCGCGGCCAGGTGCTGGGCGTCCAGCGCCGGAGTCAGCTGGATCTTGTTGAGGGCGCGCAACGGCACCGCCAGCACAACGTAATCGGCCTGGTAGCCAACGCTGCCGACCTTGACGGTCACGCCGTCCTTGTCCTGGGTGATGGCAGATACTGGCGAGTTGGTCTTGATGGTTTTCAGCTGTTTGACGAAGGCCTGAGCCAGCACCGGGCTGCCACCGACCAGACGCGAAGCGCGCAGGTCACGGTCGGACACGCCGCGATACACCCGGCTCTGCTGTGCGAAGTACAGCAGCGACAGGCGCGAAGGCTCGTCGTAGTGGGTGCGGATGTCCTGGTTGATCAGCTGACGCGCGGTGGCCGGCAGGTTCTGCTTGTCGAGCCAGCTCGAGACGTTGATCTGGTCCAGTGCATGCAGGGTGTTGGTCGCGGCCGGGTTCTGCGGGTCGTCGATCGAGCGCGCCAGATCGTCACGGGTTTTCTCGTAGCGCTTCAGCGCTTCGGCCGTGGCAGGCTGTTTGGTGGTCAGGTCGGCGGCGGAGAAATACTCGCCGTCGATCAGGTACCCCGGGGTCCGCACGAATTCAGGCGCCGGCGTGGTGTTCAGCTTGAAGGTCGATACGTATTTGTTCAGCACCGGTTGAGTCTTGTCGTTGCCGATCCACTCGCTGGTGGCCATGCCCGAGCGACCGCCCAGGCTCGGTTTGGCTTCGAGCAGCGTGACCTGCCAGCCCTTGTTCTGCAGTTCGTAAGCCGCCGTCAGGCCCGACAGGCCGCCGCCGATCACGATTGCGGTTTTATCCTTGGCCAGCGCCGTAACGCTAAACAGCCCCAACACCACTAGCGCACAGGCGCGCAGCCAACCGACAGACATTCAGCGAACTCCGGAAAAACACGTAGGAAAATGCAGTTTTGCGGGTCAGACGACCCAAATAACCGCGAAGAATACGTCAGCCATCAAAACGCCGCCAGCGACGTCTATCGGCCCATACAAAGTAGCTCAATCGACACAATGGGTTGTTCCGGCGCGATGCATTGCATAGGCTTGCGCGATTGTTTGCCCGCGCCTGACGCGAGCCGCCTCGAGGAGACTGAACATGGGCCTGAACAACCAGTGGATGCAACGCGATCTCGCGGTGGTGTGGCATCCCTGCACCCAGATGAAAGACCACGAACAGCTGCCGCTGATTCCGATCAAGCGCGGTGAAGGCGTCTGGCTGGAAGACTTCGAAGGCAAGCGTTATCTGGATGCGGTCAGCTCCTGGTGGGTCAACGTGTTCGGCCACGCCAACCCGCGCATCAACCAGCGCATCAAGGATCAGGTCGATCAGCTGGAACACGTGATTCTGGCCGGTTTCAGCCATCAGCCGGTGATCGAGCTGTCCGAGCGGCTGGTGAAGATGACGCCGGAAGGCCTGAACCGGGTGTTCTACGCCGATAACGGTTCGTCCTGCATCGAAGTCGCGCTGAAAATGAGCTTTCACTACTGGCTCAACCGCGGCCAGCCGAACAAGAAGCGCTTCGTCACCCTGACCAACAGCTATCACGGCGAAACCATGGCAGCGATGGCGGTCGGCGATGTGCCGTTGTTCACCGAAACCTACAAAGCCCTGCTGATGGACACCATCAAGGTGCCGAGCCCGGATTGTTATCTGCGCCCGCAGGGCATGAGCTGGGAAGAACACTCGCGCAACATGTTCGCCGCCATGGAACAGACGCTGGCGGAAAATCATGACAGCGTCGCGGCCGTGATCGTCGAGCCGCTGATCCAGGGCGCCGGCGGCATGCGCATGTATCACCCGGTGTACCTCAAGTTGCTGCGTGAGGCCTGCGACCGTTACGGCGTGCACCTGATTCACGACGAAATCGCCGTCGGCTTCGGCCGCACCGGGACGATGTTCGCCTGCGAGCAGGCCGGCATCCGCCCGGACTTCCTCTGCCTGTCGAAAGCCCTGACCGGCGGTTATCTGCCGTTGGCGGCGTGCCTGACCACCGACGAGGTGTACAGCGCCTTCTACGACGATTACCCGACCCTGCGCGCCTTCCTGCATTCTCACAGCTACACCGGCAACCCGCTGGCCTGTGCGGCGGCATTGGCGACCCTGGATATTTTCGAGCAGGACAACGTGATCGAGAACAACCGGGCGCTGGCGCAGCGCATGGCGTCGGCGACGGCGCACCTGGTGGATCATCCGAATGTTTCGGAAGTCCGTCAGACCGGCATGGTGCTGGCGATCGAGATGGTCAAGGACAAAGCCACGAAAGAGGCTTATCCGTGGCAGGAACGTCGCGGCCTGAAGGTGTTCCAGCATGCGCTGGAGCGTGGCGCGTTGCTGCGTCCGCTGGGCAGCGTGGTGTATTTCCTGCCGCCGTACGTGATCACCCCGGAGCAGATCGACTTTCTTGCCGAAGTCGCCAGCGAAGGCATCGACATCGCCACCCGCGACAGCGTCAGCGTGGCAGTGCCGAAGGATTTCCATCCCGGGTTTCGTGATCCGGGCTGATCCAAACACTTAAGTTGACGGCTCGTTCCCATGCTCTGCGTGGGAACGCCTCACAGGACGCTCTGCGTCCGCTCTTGGGACGCAGAGCGTCCCGGGCTGCATTCCCACGCGGAGCGTGGGAACGATCTAATCAGAGAGACCCGAAATGAGACTGTCCCGCTTCTTTATCGACGCCCCGCTCAGCACCGGCGAACACGAACTGCCGGAAGCCCAGGCGCATTACATCAGCCGCGTGCTGCGCATGACCGAGGGCGATGCGGTGCAGATGTTCGACGGTTCCGGCCACGAGTTTCGCGGATCGCTGGTGGAAGTCGGCAAGAAACGCGTGGTGGTGCAGATCGACGAGCAGTTCGCCGGTCAAATCGAATCACCGCTGCAGATCCACCTCGGCCAGGGCCTGTCCCGGGGCGAGCGGATGGACTGGGCGATCCAGAAAGCCACCGAGCTGGGCGTGAACGAAATCACCCCGATCTTCAGCGAGCGCTGCGAAGTCCGCCTCAAGGACGAACGCGCCGACAAACGCCTGCTGCACTGGCGTCAGGTGGCGATCAGCGCTTGCGAGCAATGCGGTCGCTCGCGGGTGCCGGTGATTCATCCGCCGGTGCCGCTGGCCGACTGGCTGAAACAGACCGAAGCCGAACTGAAACTGGTGCTGCACCCGGTGGCCGAGCCGCTGGTCAGCCACGCCAAACCATCGACCCTGGCGTTCCTGATCGGCCCTGAAGGCGGCCTGTCCGACACCGAAGTCGAGCAAGCCAAGGCCAGCGGCTTCCACGCCGCCCGCCTCGGCCCGCGCGTGCTGCGCACCGAGACTGCGCCGGTTGTGGCGCTGGCGGTGGCGCAGCAACTGTGGGGTGATTTCTAACCCGTCACTGCACCGGATCACTGGTTGGTCTGGCGATGATTGCCTTGAGTTCGCTGGTCATCGGGAACTCAAGGTTCAGGCCCTTCGGCGGGATCGGTTGTTCGAACCACTTGCGGTAGATCCCGTTGATCTCCCCCGAGCTGTACAGGTCGGCCAGCACACCGTTGACCAGCGCGAGAAATTGCGGATCATCCTTGCGCACCATGCAGCTGTAGATTTCCCGCGATTGCTCCTCCCCCACCACGACCCAGTTATGCGGGTCGCGCGCCTTGGCCCGCTCGCCGTAGAGCAGCGCATCGTCCATGTAGAACGCCGCCGCGCGTCCCGATTGCAGCATCTGGAACGCCTCGCCGTGATCCTTGGCGCTAATCACGAACATGTTCAGTTTGTGGTCGAGGTTGTAGCTCTTCAGATAACGCTCGTTAGTGGTGCCGGCGGTGGTCACCACGTTCTTGCCGCGCAGGTCGTCGAAGCTGTGGATGCCGCTGTCCCTGGCGGTCAGCAGCTGCCCTTTGACGTAGATGAAACCGTAGGAAAACGCGACCTGCTTCTGCCGTTCGGCGGTCACTCCGGTGGAGCCGCATTCAAGGTCGACCGTGCCGTTCTGCACCAGCGGAATCCGCGTCTGCGACGTCACCAGGTTGTGCTTCACCTTCAGCTCCGGCAACGCCAGTTGCTGCTGGATGCGCTCGACGATCTTGTCCGCCAGTTCCACCGAATACCCCATCGGCTGACCGCTGTGATCGCCCACATACGAGAACGGCACCGACGCATCGCGATAACCCAGGGTGATGCTGTTGGCGCTGGCGATCTTGCCGAGCGTACCGGTCAGCGGCACTTCATTGGCCTGCGCCTGAGCGCCGAAAACCAGCGCCAGAGTGCAGCCGAGCAACGTGATTTTTTGCATTGTTATTCTCCGTTGTGGGTGGGGTGTTTTAGCAGAAACCGTCACGCCGCACGGGGATTGAACCCGTGCAGATCAATGGATGTGCGCTGCTGGCCGATCAATTCGCTGAGCAACTGCCCGCTGCCGCAGGCCAGGGTGAAGCCCAGCGCGCCGTGGCCGAGGTTGAGCCACAGATTGCGATAGGCCGTGGCGCCCAGCAGCGGAACGCCGGTGGGGGTGGCCGGACGCATGCCGGCCCATTCAACGGCGGCGTCATAGTGGCCGGCGTCGGGAAAGGTGTCGCGGGCCTGACGTTTGATCAGCGCCAGCCGCTCAGGATCCACCGCCGGGTCGAAACCGACGATGTCGACCATCGCCGCTACGCGCAGTTGTTCGCCGATGCGTGCATAGACGATCTTGCGGTCGTAGTCGGTGATGCTCACGTCCGGTGCTCGATGCCCGTCACCGATCGGCACGGTCAGGCTGTAGCCCTTCAGCGGGTACAGCGGCAGGTGCAGGCCGGGCAGCGCCAGCAACGGGCTGCGATGGCCGGCGGCGATCACCAGCTGTTCGACCGGCAGGGTTTCGTCGCCAAGCTCAATCGCCGTGACGACGCCGTGGCTGTGAAGAATGCCGGTGACTGCCTGACCGAGGTGAAACTCGCAGCGACCCGACGCCTTCAATCGCGCCGCCAACTGTTGGCAGAATCCGTGACAGTCGCCGACTTCTTCATCCGGCGTGTAGATCGCGCCCACAAACGGCGCATCGGCCAGTGCCGGTTCCAGTTGCGCACATTCGGCGGCGGACAACACCTGCTGTTGCTGCGGATCGGCCAGGCCTTTGCGTGCATGCTCGAAGCTGGCGGCGTTGCGGAAGGTCACCAGTTTGCCGTTGCGCCGCCAGTTGAAACCGACCAGTCCGTCGTCCTCGCGCCAGCGTTTCAGCGTGCTCTGGCTGAACAGCGCCAGACGCAACAGATGCGCGGCGTTTTCGCGGTTGACCGAGGTGCGGCACGCGACGAGAAACGAGGCCATCCAGCGCCATTGCGCCGGGTCCAGGCGCGGGCGCAGCTTGAGCGGTGAATCGCTGCGCAGCATCCAGCCGATCGCCTGCAACGGCACGCCGGCATCGGCCAGCGGCGCAACGTAGCGGTAGGACAACTGGCCGCCGTTGGCGAAGCTGGTTTCGCTGCCCAGCGACTGCCGCGCCTCGACCACTGTCACTTCGAAACCATCGCGCACCAGCGCCCAAGCTGTTGCCAGCCCGATCACGCCGCCGCCGATGATGCACACACGCTGAGCCATGTCCGTCCTTAATCGTTCTTGAAGACGAGGCCGAGGTTAGGGTGAGGTGACAGGCGCCGAACAATGAATAAAGATGCCAAACCTATAAACAAAGGTTATGGGATCGTCATGCGCCTTCGTCACATCGAGATTTTCCAGGCCATTCGCCAGACCGGCTCGGTCAGCGCCGCTGCGCAATTGCTGCACGTCTCACAACCGGCGGTGACCAAGGTGCTGCAGCACGCCGAGCAGCAATTGGGCTTTCCACTGTTTCTGCGGGTGCGCGGCAAGTTGCAGGCGACCCCCGAAGCGCTGGAGCTGGAACGCGAAGTCGACAAGGTCACCGAAAGCCTGCAAGGCGTGCGGCGTCTGGCCCAAAGCCTGCGCCGCGAACCCGGCCGCAGCCTGCGAATCGGCGCGACTCCGGCGCTGGCGCTGTCGTTGCTGCCGCCGGCGATCCAGCAATGGACGGCGCAATTCCCGGACATTGCCTGCGAACTGTCGAGCGCCCACAGCCGCGAGCTGATGCAAAACCTGCTGATGCGCGAAGTGGACGTGGCCCTGACGTTGCAGTTGCCGGAACATCCGGGGCTGAAGGCCCAGGCATTGGCCTCGGGGGTTCTGGTGGCGCTGGCGCCGAAGGGTTATTGGCCGGAGGAAGATGCCGGTCAGCCGTTGCCGCTGATGGCTCTGGCCGGGGCGCCGCTGATCGGGCTGTCCAGCGCCGATCCACTGGCAGCGCGACTCGATAGTTATCTCGAAGCGGTCGAACCGCCGCCTCGGGTTCGGATCGCCGTGCAGACGTATTCACTGGCGCGAGCGATGGTGGAGTCCGGCGCCGGGGTGGCCGTGATAGATCCGTTCACCGCCCTCGGTGCCTCGCCGACCAGCACCGTAATCCGCCCACTCGCCCCGCCGCTGCCGATCACGCTGTACGCCGTGACCCGCGCCACCGAGCCACCGCCGCATACGCTGCATGATTTGCTGCAGATCTTCAGTCAGCGCGCCGGCGAACAACTCGGTCGCCTGATGGGCGCTTAAAGGACGTAAAACAGAATCGCCACAAAATGCAGCAGGCTCCCGGCGATCACGAACAGATGCCAGATCCCGTGGGCATGCCGCAACCGGTGATCAAGCGCAAAAAAGATGATCCCCACGGTGTACAGCACACCGCCCGACGCCAGCCAGGCAAACCCCGCCGTCCCCAGCGCCGCGATCAGCGGCTTGACCGCCACCAGCACGATCCAGCCCATCACCGCGTAGATCACGATCGACAGGATCCGCGCCTCCGAGCGCGGCTTGATCTCCTGCAGGATGCCGATCAGCGCCAGCCCCCAGACAATCCCGAACAACGTCCAGCCCCACGGCCCGCGCAAAGTCACCAGGCAGAACGGCGTGTAACTGCCGGCGATCAGCAAGTAGATCGAAAAGTGATCGACCTTCTTCATGATCGCTTTCTTGCGCCCGCGCACGCTGTGGTACACGGTTGATGCGCTGTAGAGCACCAGCAAGGTGAAGGCGTAAATCGCCACGCTGACGATCTTCCACGGGCTGCCGTCGAGGCTGGCAATCACCAGCATCCAGACGCCTCCGACAAACGCCGCTACCGCACCGACCAGATGCGTCCAGGCGTTCAGTTTTTCTCCGTGATACATGTGTCGCACACCTCGATTTCATTTACCGCAGCGCGCAAGGCTCGGGCCTTGAGCGTAAAAGCGCAATGTTTCCGTTCAACGCGGGCCTGCGTCTGTCCTGATATTTGGGCACAATCGACCGATACCAAGAAGAGTCCGCGCCATGCTGATCGACGAAGAATTGACCCTGAAGAAACTCGAGGTGTTCCTCGCCTTCATGCGTACCGGCAACCTCGCCCGCGCCGCCGCCGAGTTGCAGACCAGCAACGTCAGCGTGCACCGCGCGATCCATTCGCTGGAAAGCGCCCTGCGCTGCCCGTTGTTCAAACACGAAGGACGCAACCTGACGCCGCTGGAGAGTGCCTACGTGCTCGAAGAGCGGGCGCAGAAACTGATTCAGGACGTAGTCGAAAGCGTGCGCCTGACCCGCGAAGCCGCCGGGTTCTCGGCCGAGCGCTTCAAGCTCGGTTCGCTGTATTCGCTGACGGTGAAAACCGTGCCGCAGCTGATCATGGGTTTGAAGATCCGCCGCAGCGAACTCAACATCGATCTGATCCTCGGCTCGAACATCGACCTGCTCTACAAGCTGAAAAACATGGAAGTCGACGCAATCCTGGTGTCGCTGGACGACACCGTCAACGACCCGGACTGCGAGCAGATTCCGCTGTTTTCCGACGACATCTTCCTCGCCACCCCGGCGGATTCCCGCTTCGCCCAGCGCAGCGAAGTGGATCTGGCCGAGGTACGCGACGAAACCTTCATCACCCTGACCCAGGGCTTCGCTACTCATCAGGACGGTATTCGGGTGTTCAGGCAGGCGGGGTTCGAGCCGAAGGTGGCGATGCAGGTCAACGACATCTTCACCCTGCTGAGCATGGTCAGTTCAGGGGTCGGTTATGCGTTGCTGCCGGGGAGGATTGCGGCGGTGTACGAGAACCGGGTGAAGCTGATTCCGTTGCAGGAGAAGTACCGGTTGCAGCAGCACATTGGCGTGGTGTTCTTGAAGGCCAAGGAGCGGGATCCGAATTTGTTGGCGTTGCTGGCGGAGTGTCGGATGTACGCCAATCGCCAAGGCTCACAATGATCGCGGCTGATGATCGTTCCCACGCTCCGCGTGGGAACGATCATCAGAACCTAGCCAACGATTCCGCGAACGATGAAGAACAGCAGCGATGGCCCAAGCAGGCACCCAAGCCCGGTGTGGAAGGTCGCGGTCAAAGCGCCATAAGGCACCAACCGCCGATCCGTCGCCGCCAGCCCCGCCGTCACGCCGCTCACCGTCCCGGCCAGCCCGCCGAACACCATCGCCGAACGCGGGTTATCCAGGCCCATCCAGCGCGCCGCCACCGGCGTGCCGACCATCACCAGAATCGCCTTGATCAACCCGGTGGCAATCGACAGCGCCATCACATCCGACGTCGCGCCAATCGCTGCGCCGGTCACCGGCCCGACGATGTAAGTCACCGCACCGGCGCCGATGGTGGTCATGCTCACCGCATCGCGATAACCGAAAGCGTAAGCCATGCACGCGCCAACAATGAACGGCAGGATCGTGCCCAGCAGCAGCGCAATCACCCCGATCATCCCGGCCTTCTTCGCCTCGGTCGCCTGCACTTCAAACGCCGTGGCAACGATGGCGAAATCCCGCAGCATCGCGCCGCCCATCAGACCGATGCCGGAGAACAGCGTCAGGTCCGCCAGACCCTTCTGCCCGCCGGTCATCGTCCCGCCGACCCAGGCCAGCACCAGGCCAATGACGATGGCAATCGCCGAGCCGTGAATCCGCCCGAAGGTCAGGCGTTTGGAGAGAATCACCGAGACCCACATGATTACGCCGACGAAGGCGAACGCGGTGATCAGACCGTTGTGTTCCAGACCTTTTTCAATGAGATCCCACATATCAGCGACCTCCTACCGGCGTGCCGACCGGGGAGATTTCCGCCGGCTCGTCGGGCAAAGGCTCGCCCTTGTGGGTGCGGCTGATCAGAGCAATGGTGCAGCCACAGACCAGCACCGAACCGATCGCCGCCAGCACCGCCACCGGGCCGCCGTGCAGGGCGGTGACGACGTTCTGTTGCGCGGCCATCGCCACCACTACCGGAATGTACATGGCGCCCCAGAAGCCGACGCCCATCTCGCAATCCTTGGTCATGCCGCCGCGTTTCTGCATCCACAACCGCGCGCAGATCAACAGGATCATGGCGATGCCGACCCCGCCGACGTTGGATTTGACGCCCAGAAGAACACCGAGCATGTCACCCATGATCACCCCTGCCAGCGTACAGATCGCCAGCAGCGCCACACCGTAAATAATCATTGTTGTAGTCCTCAAAGTGCATCGTCGAATGTTGTTTTTGTTGTTCGAAGCCTGAGTCGGTGATTTAGGGTCGTCGGCTCTCCTCTTCACGCAACAGCGCCTGCAAGGTGTCGAGCCGGGCACCGTCGAAGGCAGTGACAGTCCCCTGTTCGAACACCCGGCGCGCCAGCCCGGTCAGCACCGCACCGGGCGGCAGTTCGATCTGTAGACGTACGCCGCGCTCGTAAGCGCTTTGCACGGTGCCGCGCCAGTCCACCACGCGGCACATGTTGAAGGCGAGGTCGTCGCGCAGCGCATCTACCTGGGTCACAGGCCTTGCGCGACTGCCGCTCAGGTAAGCGATTTTCGGTGTTTTCAGTTCTACCCTGGCGAACGCTTCGGCGAGGGTTTGCGCAGGCTCGTCCAGCAACGGGCAGTGCGACGGCACGCTGACCGCCAGACGTTTTGCCAGACCGGCGCCACGACCGCGCGCCAGCTCGGCGACCGCTTGCATCGCCTGGTCACTGCCGGCAATCACCACCTGGTTATCGGCGTTGATGTTGGCCAGGTACACCGGTGTTTCTGCGCCGTGCACCTGTGCCAGCAGCGTTTCGACTGTGGATAATTGCAGGCCGATGATCGCGGTCATGCCGAAGCCCTGTGGATAAGCCTGCTGCATCAACTCACCGCGCAGGCTGACCAGATGCAGCGCATCGCTGAAGCTCAACGCTCCGGCGACCACCGCTGCCGGGTAGGCACCGATGGACAGGCCGGCGACGTAATCTGCGGTAAGTCCGTCCTGCAACAACTGTCGCGAGGCTGCAACGCCGGCGATCAGCAGACACAGCTGAACCGCCCGGGTGCTGCGCAACGCTTCGCTGGAATCCAGCCGCAAGACATCTTCACCGAGGCTATCGCTGGCCTCGATCAGCGTTTCCCGGGGCAAGCGCTGGAGCATGCCGGGCTGCTGCGCGCCCTGACCGGGAAACACCAGCAGGCTGCTCACGCTGCCTGCTCCTGCGGGTTCCACGGATCAGACACCAGACAGGCTTCATGGGCGTTTTTCAGCAGCACCCTCGAAGCATTTCCGGCCCATTCGCGCAGAGCGACGGCACCGAATGGTGTCTGCAATTGCAGGTCGACCCGGCAGATTGCCTGATCGAAAACCGCGATCAATTTACGTGCCTGATTACGGGTGATGAGTTGTGGCGTACGCAGGATCAAATCGAGATCACTGGCCTCGTGCATGGCTGCAAACCCGCTCGCCAATTCAAACCCGGCACTGCCACTGACACCCCAGATCCAGCCGCAATCATCGAGCACCGGCCGCAATTGCCGCAGCGCCTGCATGACCGGCAAATCACGCTCGCTCTCGACCTGACAAAGCGCTTCCGGGCTGACCCGACAGGCAATCGAATCGATCGCCATGAACGCCGCCAGCCGCTGCTCGCGCAACAGACCGCGCACGCCCACCGCCACGAATCCGTCTTCACTCAACGCCCGCCGCACCACCACCGGTTGCCCGGCAGCGAGCGAATCAATCGCCCACTGCGACGCATCCGCCGGCAATTGCTCAGGCGTCATGCCCCACAGCAAGTCGTGGGCGAGAACGCTGTTCACCACTGCGCCCTCAGCAGTTCACGTACACGGCTGGAGGCTTCGCGATTTTTCGCGCCGAGACGATTGCTCAAATCCGTCGCGCCAACATCGCCGATGGCCTGGGTCAGGCACTCGGTCACCCGCGCCAGATCCTCCGCCGTCGGCTGTTCGATCTGCTGCACCGACAGGGTTTCCCAAAGCAATCCAAGGCTGGCATAGCTGTCGATGTCATAGGCCATCGGCGGCACGCTGGACGCCAGGGCTTCCAGTTCTTCGACGCTGCGCAAGGTCACCCGCGCCGCCGAAGCCTTGCCCATCGCATGCACCATCACCCCCGGATCACGCAGGGCGATCAAGCGATTGGCCTGATATCCGTGAGCGAGAAACGCCCCGGACATGGCCTTGCCCACCAGTAGCGCAATCACCGGATGCCCGGCCAGACGCGCGCGGGCATAAGCGTCCGCCGCGCCGGCCAGGGCCTGATGAATGCCGAGGGCTTCTTCGCGACGACCATAGGCCTGGCTCGGCACATCGACGATGGCAATCAATGGGCGTTTTTGCGTTTTGTCTCGGTCGGCGGTGATCGCATCATCCACCGCCTTGGCCAGACCCCAGCCTTCGAGCAAACCGACTTCGCCATTGCGAGCGCGAGGGAAACGGTTTTGCGGATCGGCGACCACC
This sequence comes from Pseudomonas sp. GW456-12-10-14-LB2, assembly GCF_002884345.1. NCBI lineage: Bacteria > Pseudomonadati > Pseudomonadota > Gammaproteobacteria > Pseudomonadales > Pseudomonadaceae > Pseudomonas > Pseudomonas sp. GW456-12-10-14-LB2. Next base: position 105,204 of record NZ_POHV01000002.1, on the reverse strand, counting down.
GCGATAAAACGCCCGAGTGGCCCGTCGGCGACCTTCAGCGAGGGCGGCAAACCTTCAACCGCATTCGCGCCAGCACTCAAGGCGTTGAACCAGTTCAAACCGCGCACGGAATAACCACTCATGAGCGCTCTCCTTGATACAGATCGCGAACCACCGAAGGCTCGATTTGCTTGTCAGTGTCCAGGCTCGTCAGGCGTTGCAGGAACCACTCGGCCCGTTGACTGCGCGGTTGCGCCGGCAGGCCTTGTTGCAGCAACTCGCCGACCTGCTGGCGAATCTGCGCCGCGTCATCGGCGACATAACGGTCCACCAGACCACTGGAGAAACGCTGCTCGCCACCGGTCAGGCTCCAGATGAAGGGCCGGTCGCGGGAGTCGTATTCCTCGATCCCGGCTTCCTGCTCGATCACCTGCGGACCGTTCAGGCCGAGGCGCGCTTCCTGGGTCACCAGCAAATAGCTGCATAGCGCGGCGGCAATCGACATCCCGCCAAAGCAACCGACGCTGCCGGCCACCACGCCGACCACCGGTTGGTACTGCTGCAGATCGACAATCGCCGCGTGGATATCGGCAATCGCCGCCAGCCCGAGGTTGGCTTCCTGCAAGCGCACGCCGCCGGTTTCCAGCAGCAGGATGGCGCGGGTCGGGATGCCTTTGCGGTTGTCCTCGGCGGCCAGTTCCAGTGCGCCGGCTATCTTCGCGCCGCCGACTTCACCGAGGCTGCCGCCCTGAAACGCGCCTTCAATCGCCGCGATCACCACCGGCAAACCATCGAGGCGGCCCTTGGCGATCACCACGCCGTCATCGGCCTGCGGCACCACGCCCTGACGTTCCAGCCACGGCGACATGACGCGTTGAAACGGGTCGAGCAGTTCGCGGAAGGTGCCGGCGTCGAGCAAGGCTTTCGCCCGCTGCCGTGCGCCGAGTTCGACGAACGAATGTTTGTGCAAAAGTGCCGAGGTGTCAGTCATGGCCGAGCTCCTCGAAGCCTTGCTCCAGACGCAGACGCACCACGCCCGGGGTCGCGCCGAAGTCGTGGATATCGATAGCCATCGCTGGCGGTGTGGTGCCGTCGAACATCCGCGCAAACAGATGCTGCCAGCGCTGCTCGGCGCCATTGACCGAGGTCTGCACATTGATCGTCAGCTTGCCGGCCAGGCCCGGTTCGATCAGCACTTCCAGATCGCCCGAGCCGACACAACCGACCAGAGCCCGACCACGCGGCGGCTGCCCGGCGGGGAATTCAAAGGATAAGGTTTCCATCAAAACGCTCCCTGAAGGATGCCGTCGCGCTCGATTCGATCAAGCAGCAGAGTGGCGGCGAGCAAGTCGGCGGCGCCACCGGGCGAGGCATTCAATGCGATGAGTTGTTGATCCAGTTCGTGCAGGCGGCGGCGACCGGTAAGGCTGGCGCTGCCACCGGCGTCGAGCACTGCCTGGGCGCCGTGCTGCATGGCGTGCAGGCCCGGTTCGCCGGCGCGGTACAGCACGCAGGTGTCGGCGAGGTCGGTCATGATTGCGAGCAAGGCGTCGAGCCTAGCGTTCTGTTCGCCATGACCGGTGGCGCGGCTGCGTTTGAGCTGCGGCAGGCCGCGTTGCATCACCGACGGGAAGCCGAGTTGCGCTTCTTCCCGAGCACCGCGAGCGCCGTAGCGTTGAGCGACCTGTGCGCCGTGGCTCAGCGGGCGCGGCGCATAACGGTCATCGAGCAACGCCAGACGCGCAGCGCGCAGGGTGACGGCGCCAGCGCTGGTGGACTTCATATCCAGCGCAGCAGCTGTGACCAACAGGCCCAACGCCCAGATCGCCCCGCGATGGGTGTTCACACCGTGGGTGGTGGCGAGCATCGCTTGCTCGCCTTCCCGGCCGATGCGGCCAATGGCTTCGCGCAGCGGCAAGCCGATTTCGCCGAACTCAAGCGCGGCCTCGGCCATTTCCTTGAACGCCGGCCACAACGCCAGCGCCGAGGCGTGCATCAATCCCAGGTGCAGATCGGTGTGCGCACCGTTGCCACGTCGGTCCACCAGCGCCGGTTTCGGCGACAGGTCGGCTTCGTCGATCAGCGCGTCCACGGCCAGATCCGCCAGCCGTTCGGCGAGGGTGATGGTTTTGGGTTGCAGGTTGAGTGCGCGCATTACCAGCTCCTGAACTTGGCGGGCGGGTTGTAGAGGCCGCCGGACCACTCGACCAGATCGGCCACGCTTTTCGCCGCCAGCAATTCACGGGTGGCGTCGGTGCGACGGATGCCGAGGTCTTCGGGCAAGGCGATCAGGCCTTCACGGCGCATGCGTTCGGTGTCTTTCGGATTGTGGCGCAGGCCGATGGCAGTGACGCCGGCGACCGCAGCGATCATCGCCTGACGCTCTTCCAGCGAACGCGCCTTGTACAGGTAGGCGATGCCTTCTTCCGTCAGCAGGTGCGTGACGTCGTCGCCGTAGATCATGATCGGCGCCAGCGGCATCCCGCTTTTCTTCGCCACCTCCACCGCGTCGAGGGTTTCGACGAAGGTCGGTTTGCCGCCCTCCTGGAAGGTCTCGACCATTTGCACCACGAGTTTCTTGCCGCGCTCGAGCATCGGTTGCTGCGAATCATCGTGACGCATATCGAGCCAGGCCGGAGTGCCGTGACGCCGACCGCGCGGGTCGTGACCCATGTTCGGTGCGCCACCGAAACCGGCGAGACGGCCTCGGGTGACGGTGGAGGAATGGCCATCGCCATCGACTTGCAGGGTCGCGCCGATGAACAGGTCTACCGCGTACTGCCCGGCCAGTTGGCAGAACATCCGGTTGGAACGCAGCGAGCCGTCGCGGCCGGTGAAGAACACATCGGGCCGGGCGGCGATGTAGTTTTCCATGCCCAGTTCGGTGCCGAAGCAATGCACGCTTTCGACCCAACCGCTTTCGATGGCCGGGATCAGGGTCGGGTGCGGGTTGAGCGTCCAGTTGCGGCAGATCTTGCCTTTGAGGCCGAGGGATTCACCGTAGGTCGGCAGGATCAGTTCGATGGCGGCGGTGTTGAAACCAATGCCGTGGTTCAGCGACTGCACGTTGTGTTTTTCGTAGATCCCGCGGATCGCCATCATCGCCATCAGCACGTGCACAGGCTTGATGTGACGCGGGTCGCGAGTAAACAGCGGTTCGATGTAGAACGGCTTGTCCGCCACCACCACGAAATCCACCCACGATGCCGGAATATCCACGCGAGGCAGTTCGCTGACGTCGTCCACCAGTTGATTGACCTGGACGATGACGATGCCGTCGCTGAAGGCTGCCGGTTCGATCAGCGCCGGGGTGTCTTCGGTGCTCGGGCCGGTGTAGATGTTGCCGGCACGGTCGGCCATGAACCCGGCCGAGAGCACGACGTTGGGGATCAGGTCCACCACCAGCCGGGCGTAGAGTTCGATGTAGGTGTGGATCGCGCCGATTTCCAGCAGACCGTCTTCGAGCAACTGGCTGATGCGCAGGCTCTGGGTGCCGGCGAAGGAGAAATCGAGCTTGCGGGCGATGCCGCGTTCGAACAGGTCGAGATGTTCGGAGCGACCGACGCTGGGCATGATCATGTGCAGGTCGTGGAGCTTTTCCGGATCGGCCTTGGCCAGGGCGCGGGAAAGGAAATCCGCCTGCTTCTGGTTGTTGCCCTCCAGCACCACACGGTCGCCCGGATGGATCAGCGCTTCGAGTGCCGCAACGATTTTGTCGGTGGGCAACACCGCACCGTCGGCCAGCCCGCGCACCTTGTCGAGGCGCCGCTGCTTCTCGTCACGCCGCCGCGTCCAGCGCGAGTCGGGGGAATTGGTTGTTGTCATGCTCACTCCACGGGGTTCGCTGTCGTGGAGCTACCTTAGGAGTGTGATCGAGGGGCATCAATCAAGCGCGGTGGCGAACCGTTACGGTGAGCGTAATGAATGCTGGCCTCATCGCTGGCAAGCCAGCTCCCACAGTGAGTGTGGTGATCCAAGCTTTTGTGAACGACCTAGAACTTTGTGGGAGCTGGCTTGCCAGCGATGAGGCCAGTGAGATCGCCGCAGACCCTGGTTCAGTGAACCAGTCCGGCATCCACCAACAATTTCTCCAATGCCAACAAATCCGGCACCTTCGCCACCTGCTCCCCGACCTGCACCGCCGCCTGCTCCAGCGCACACAACGGCACATCGACATAACTCAACTGGCTGTCGAGCTTGTACGAGCGCGGAATCCCCTGCACCAGCAGCGCGATGAACTTCAACTCCGGCCGCCCGCCCAGGGCGTTGAGGATGACGATCCGTGCCCGTTCGCCGATGACGATCTTGTTGCCGCACGCCGACTCGAAACTCAGCAGCGGAATCTGCCGCTCGCGCCAGGTCACCCGACCGAGATACCACGGCGGTGTATCGAGATCGAAGGCGCTCGACTGGTAGTCGATCAGCTCGGCGACGGCGACGTTGGGCAGGATCAGGTTGCGATCCGCCAGCGGCAGCAGCAGCCCGGTGAGCTGACTGGCGCGTTGATTGTGCTGGCGCTCATGCATGTTTTTTGCTCCACAGGGCGATGCTTTCGAGCAGCACCGATTCCTGGTACGGCTTGCCGAGGTAGTCGTTGACGCCGATGGCCATCGCGCGGTCGCGGTGTTTCTGGCCGGTGCGCGAGGTGATCATGATGATCGGCAGGTGTTGCAGGCGTTCGTCGCGGCGTACCTGGGTCGCCACTTCGAAGCCGTCCATGCGCGGCATTTCGATGTCTAGCAGCATCAGGTCCGGCATGTGTTCTTCCAGCAGCAACATCGCATCGACCCCGTCCTTGGCGGTCAGCACGTTCATGCCGTGGCGTTCGAGCAGACGGCTGGTGACCTTGCGCACCGTGACCGAATCGTCGACCACCATCACCAGCAGCGGCTTCTGCGGTTCGCTCTCGATTTCGTGACTGGCCGGACGCTGCGGCAACCGCGCCTGCATCGCACGGATCGGCGCCAGCAGGTCGAGAATCAGCACCACCCGGCCATCGCCGAGAATTGTCGCCCCGGACACGCCCTGCACCGATGCGAACTGCGGGCCGAGGCTCTTGACTACGATTTCGCGGGTGCCGGCCATCGTGTCGACCTGCACCGCGATGTGCCGGTCGTTGCACTGCACCAGCAAGACCGGCACCGGCAGGCTCTGGCCGGACAGTTTTGGCCGGGGAGCGGTTTTCAGCAGCTCGCCGAGGTAGCACAGTTCATAACGCTGGCCGCCGTACTGATAACTCGGTGGGTCGAGACGGAAATGTCCGTCCAGTTCATTCGGCAGTACGCGGACGATGCCGTCGATGGTGTTCAGCGGAATCGCGTATTGATCTTCACCACACTGCACCATCAGCGCACGGTTGACCGACACGGTGAACGGCAGGCGAATGCGGAAGTGCACGCCCTGCCCCGGCACTGAGTCGATGCTCATGGTGCCACCCAGTTGCCGGACTTCTTCGTGGACCACGTCCATGCCCACGCCGCGCCCGGAAATCTGGGTGATTTTCTCGGCCGTGGAAAAGCCTGGCTGGAGGATGAACTGCAACACTTCGCGGTCGCTGATGTCGGCGTCCGGCGCCAGCAGGCCACGCTTGATCGCCTTGCGCCGCACGGCGTCCAGCGGCACACCGGCGCCATCGTCGCGGATGTCGAACACAATGTCGCCGCCCTCGCGGGACAGGTCGAGGCTGATCTGCCCTTGTGCCGGTTTGCCCGCCGCCAGCCGGACTTCGGCGGACTCCAGACCATGGTCGACGGCATTGCGCAGCATGTGTTCCAGCGGTGCGGCCATGCGTTCGAGGACGTTGCGGTCCATCTCGCCTTCGGCGTTGCCGACGCTGAACGCGACGTCCTTGCCCAACTCTTCGGCGACCTGCCGGACGATGCGTTTCAAACGCGGCAACATGCGCTCGAACGGCACCATGCGCGTGCGCATCAGGCCTTCCTGCAATTCGGTGTTGATCCGTCCCTGCTGCTGCAACAGGTTCTCGGCGTCGTGGGTGCGCCGGTCGAGGGTTTCCTTCAAATCCAGCAAGTCGGAAGCGGATTCGAACAGCGCCCGTGACAACTGCTGCAACTGCGAATGGCGGTCCATTTCCAGCGGGTCGAAATCTTCGTAGCCGAGGCGTTCGGCGTCCACTTGCTGACGGCTGAGGATCCGTCCCTGAGTTTCGGTGTCGAGCCGGCGCAACTGGTCGCGCATCCGCTCGATGGTGGTTTCCATCTCGTGCAGGGCGGTCTGCGCATCGCTGACTTGCTGTTCGATACGCCCACGGAAAATCGAGGTTTCGCCGGCGAGATTGACCAGGTCATCCAGCAACTCGGCGGAGACCTTGACCATGTCCGCCCCGGCCTCGGGCGCCGGGGCGGCAGGCTCGACCTTGACCGCCACCGGCGGCACGGGCGCCGGGGTTTGCACGACCAGCGGATGGCTGAAATTCTGGATCGCGCTGATCAACCGGTCTGCCGGTGGGCACGGCTGGCCGGCGCGCACCGCGTCGAGCATCTGCGCCAAGCGGTCCTGGCCGCGCTGCAACAGCGCGAACAGTTCGGCGCTGCCTTGCAGGGTGCCGGCGGACAAGCTTTCGTAAAGGTTTTCCAGCTCATGAGCGAGGTCGCCAATCGGCCCGATTTCCACCATCCGCGCGCCGCCCTTGAGGGTATGCAGGTCACGCAGCAGGGTTTCCACTTCCTGGCGATTGCCGGGCTCGGCCTGCCAGCGCAGCAGCGCGGCACCGGAGTTTTCGATGATGTCGAAACCTTCCTCGAGGAAGATCTCCAGCAGCTCCGGATCGTGTCCGGGGCCGTCCTGCGTGACAGTGGCTGATGGCGTTTCGGGACTGGCGCTCGGACCCTGGCGAAAGCGGCGGATCGCCTCGATCAGGTCCTGCGCCGGATCCAGCGGCTGGTGCCGGTGCAACTGTTCGAGGAACAGCGCCAGGCGCTCGTGGCTCTGGCGCAACAACCGACCCAGAGCTTCGCTGTGGCTGTAACGCCGATCCACCAGCCCTTGGTAAAGGCCTTCCAGCTCATGGGCCAGATCGCCGACCGCTGCAACCTCGGCCATCCGCGCACCGCCCTTGAGCGTGTGCAGATCCCGTTGCAGCGACGACAGCGGTGCGCCGTTTTCCGGGTCCTTCAGCCAGCGCTGCAAGGCTTGGCCGGCGCTGTCGAGAATGTCCACCGCCTCTTCGAGGAAGATCTCGACGATCTCGTCGTCCGGCCCGCTATCGACGCTGTGTTGTTGCAGTTCGGCGGTGGCGCTGCCCAGTTCGCGGATGCTCAGGGTGCGGCTGCCGTCGCTGCGGATCAGCCCCATGGCCGACGGATCGAGGCTCTCGTCGAGCAGTTCGTGCAAGGCGCGGATGCGTTGCGGTTGCGGGGTGATTTCCTGGCCGGCCGCCAGTTCGTCGAGCATGTTGATCAGCGCTTCGTGGGCCTGCTGCGCTTCATGGAAAAACCGCTCGCTGACCGCCAGGCTGCTCTCTTCGACGGCGCCGTACAGGTCGAGCAAGGCTTCACACAACACATCCACCGGCAGCAGATCTGCGAGGTGCGCGCCTTCGCCCAGGGTGGTCAGCTCATCCAGCAATGCACTGAGTTCCTGACGTTCACCGGGGTGCTGCTGCCAGCGCTGCAAGAGGTTTTCGGCGTCGAGCAGGATGTCCATGCCCTGGGCCAGGAAGTTGTTGATCAGTTGCGGATCGCGCTTGACCCGCACCGCACTGCTCGGGGCATTGAGGATCGATTCCAGACGCTCGCCGAGCAGGGTTTCGGTGCGTTTGATCAGTGACTGCGCACCGACAATCGGCGCCAGTGGATCGTGTTTGAGCTGACGCAGACCGACACGGAACAGGCCCTCGGCTTCGAGCAGCAGTTCCACTTCGTCCAGATCCAGCGCCAGCTGATGGGCCTTGAATTCCCGGGCCAGCTTATCGAGCGGCGCCGCCAGTTCGGCAATCGGCGACACCCCCGCCATCGAGGCGCTGCCCTTGAGGGTGTGCAGCGCTCGCTGCAATTCGTCGCTGGCCTGTAACGGCACATGCTCGGCAGCCTGATCGAGAAAACGGTTGAGACTGGCGAGGTGGGTTTCGGCTTCGTTGCGGAAAATCTCCAGCAACAGCGGATCGAGGGCCGCGACGTCTTCCACGTCTTCGGCCGGCAGCGGCGTGTCGCCCTTGGCCAGCGCGTGGGCGCGAGCCGCCAGTTGATCGACATCGTGGCGCTGACGCTGGCCGTTGGTGGCGAATTCTCCGATCAGGTCCGGCAACAGCAGCAGCGTGTCGGCCAGCAACTGGCGCACCGCCGGGCCGGGTTCAACGCTGTGTTCCAGCACGCGGTTGAGCAGGTTTTCCACCGCCCAGGCCAGCTCGCCGAGGACCAGCGCGCGCACCATCCGGCCGCTGCCCTTGAGGGTGTGGAAAGCGCGGCGCAGTTCACTCAAGGCGGCGCGGTCATCGGGCTCGGCAGACCAGCGCGGCAGGTATTCGCTCAGCACTTCGAGCACTTCCCCGGTCTCTTCGAGGAACACTTCGCGCAGCTCGTCATCCACCGGTTCTTCATCGGCCGGTGGCGGCAGCAGGCTGCCCGGCGTGGTCTGCGCCGGCGGGTTGACCGCCGACACCGGACTGGCCAGCACTTCGGCCAACGACTGCACGATCTGCGTATCGTCCAGCTCCTGCAAATCCTGCATCACCAGCGCTTCGCTGGGGCTGAGCACGTCGTCGAGCACCGGCACATGCGGCTCGCCGGGCTGTTCGTCAGGAAAGAAGCCGAGACTGGCGAGGCTTTTCTGCGCGATATCCAGCAAGTGTTCGCTGGGTGCCTGCGGGTCGTCGGTCAGGCGTTCGAGGTAGTACTCGAGGCTGGTGATAGCGTCGGCGAGGCTGTCGAGTTGCTGCCAGCCCGGCTCGTGCGGATCAAGCAACAGGTGCTCGCGGATAAATCCGTTGCAGGCTTCGAGCAGGCTGGCCGCCCGCGCCAGCGGAATCATCGCCAGTGCGCCGCGCACCTGGGTCAGCAGTGCCGGCAGGCTTTGCAGTTGCTGGCGATCCCAGTCGGCGTCGATGTAGTCGACGATCATGTCCTTGGCCTGTTGCAGGCAGATGCGCGCTTCCTTGATCACGATCTGATGGATCTGCGTCAGGTCGGTGGTCGGCAGGCGCGAGTCTTCCGGGCTCTCCGGTTCCACCGTGCCAACCATCCCGGCCAGGGTCGCTTCGACGTAGAGCAAGGCGCCAGCGACATCCATCAACGTGGCGTCGTTCGGTTCGCGCTGGCCTTGCGCGAGGCTGAGCACTACCGCCAGTTGATCGATGATCACCTTGCGCGGCTGGCCGAAACCGAGCACCGCCAGGGTGTCGGCGATCTGCCGCAGCGGCGCCAGCAGGCTATCCAGATCCGAAGCGTGCTGGCGGTCGCTGCGCACGAACAGGTCGAGGCGCTCCTTGACCCGCACCAGCTCTTCGCACAGCGCCGCGAGCACCGAGCGCATGGCATCGCGGTCGGGGCCGGCCAGGCGCGCGCGTTCTTCGTCGACCATCGCGCTGTCGGGCAGCGCGTCGTCCAGGGAGTAGCGATCTTTCATGGTCAGCATCTGCCCGGTGGGATGTTCGGCTTTGGCGATATAAAACAGCAGGCTTTTCAGCAGTTCAGGCGGTGGCGGCTGGTTGAGGCCGGGCATGCCCTGTTCGAGCAGGCGCTTGAGTTCCTTGTCGGCATCCTTGAACAGGCTGCGCAGAGCCGGGCTGTTGGCGATCCGCCCTTCGCGCATGCCCTCGACGAGTGCCGAGGCGACCTGCCACAACGGGCTCAGCGGCGAGTTACCGCTGAGTGCTTCAAGCCGGGTAAAGACTTTGGCGAGATAACCGAGGTGCGTCTGATCGTCCTGTTCGCGGAGCAATCCGACCAGCGCCATTTGCAGCATCTGGCGCAATTTGCGCAGCACGTTCGGCAGCTCCGCCGGTTCCAGCAGCGCCAGGGTTTCCTCGCCCAAAGGCGCAAGCTCAGGCAACTGCGGGCTGAACAGGCTGGTTTCCGACAACAGGCTTTCGCCCCGGGCGCTGCGCAAGTCGTTGATCAGCGGCAGCACCACCAGCGGCAGATCACGGCGGGCGCCCTGCACGCGGTCGAGGTAGATCGGCAACTGACCCAGCGCCTGCAACAGCAAGTGCAGCGCTTCGTCGCGGTGGCTGACGCGGTCGTTCTGCAACGCTTCGACCAGGTGTTCCATTTCTTCGGCGAGCAATGCCGCGCCGTAGAACTCGACCATCTGCAGGCTGCCGTGCACCTGATGGATGCAGGCCAGGCATTCGTCCAGCCCGGGCACCGACTGCGGATCGTCGAGCACGGCTTCGATGGCCTGATGCGCCTGCCTCAGCGTCTCGGCGATTTCACCCTTGACCCATTCGAGGGCCACGTAATCGTGCCGGTCACCCATAACCACTCCGCTCGACATTGCCTCGCCCGCAGGCCTCACGCCTTGTCCGCGACGGGCGCAGGCGCCGCCGGCAAGGTGAACCCGGACACCGAGCGACGCAACTGGCTGGCCATTTTCGCCAGGTTGCCGATGCTCTCGGCGGTGGCCGTGGAGCCGGACGAAGTCTGCGAGGTGATCTGCTGGATCACGTTCATCGTCAGGGAAATCTGCCCGGCCGAAGACGTCTGCTGCTGCGCCGCGTTGGAAATGCTCTGGATCAGCGCCGCGAGTGTCTTGGACACGCCTTCGATTTCTTCCAGGGCCACACCGGCATCCTGCGCCAGCCGCGCGCCGCGCACCACTTCGGTGGTGGTCTGCTCCATGGAAATCACGGCTTCGTTGGTGTCGGTCTGGATCGCCCGCACCAGCGTTTCGATCTGTCGGGTCGCGGCGGAGGAACGCTCGGCCAGCCGCTGCACTTCGTCGGCAACCACGGCAAAACCGCGCCCGGCATCACCGGCCATCGACGCCTGAATCGCGGCGTTGAGGGCGAGGATGTTGGTCTGGTCGGCGATGTCGTCGATCAGGCTGACGATGTCGCCGATTTCCTGGGACGACTCGCCCAGACGCTTGATGCGCTTGGCGGTGTCCTGGATCTGTTCGCGAATGTTGTCCATGCCGTGGATGGTGTTGTGCACCACCTCGTTGCCCTTGTTGGCGATCTCCACCGAACGCTCGGCCACCGCCGAAGATTCGGCGGCGTTGGCCGATACCTGATCGATCGACTGGGCCATGTCGCTGATCGCGGTCGAGGCTTCGGAAATCTGCTGGGCCTGATGCTCCGAGGCCTGGGCCAGGTGCATGGCGGTGGCCTGGGTTTCCTGCACCGCTGCGGCGACCTGGCCGGCGGTGAGGTTGATGGTGGCGACCAGATCGCGCAACTGGTCGACGGAATAGTTGATCGAGTCGGCGATGGTCCCGGTGAAGTCTTCGGTCACCGAGGCGGTCACGGTCAGGTCACCGTCGGCGAGGTCTTCGATCTCGTCGAGCAGGCGCATGATCGCGTTCTGGTTGCGCTCGTTCTTCTCGGCGGTCTCGCGCAACTGACGGTTGGTTTCCCGGACCATGACCATGCCGATCAGGATGATCGAAGCCAGCGCCAACAGACCCAGCACATAACCGCCAATGGTGTCGGTATTGCGCCCGCCGGCGAGGTTTTCGAAACGGCTGGCCAGGTGCGAGGCTTCGTCAAGCAGGGTCTGCGACAGGCTGAAGATATTGGTGGCCGACTCACGGACCTTGAACAGCTCAGGCGAGGTTTCGAGGATTTCATCCACGGAACCTGAGACAAACTGGAACAGTTCGGAAATCTCGCTCAAGCGAGCGCGGGCGTCGCGGTCTTCGACCTGGCTGATCTTCAGCGCCGGGTTGCCTTGCAACATGCCATTGAGCACCTGACCGAAGCGCGCGGCATCGCGACCAAACGCGTCGGCGGCCTGCTGGGAGTTTTCATCGCCCGACAGCACGGTGTTCACCGCGCCGAGAATCCGCTCGGCCAGCAGCGACTGACGCTGAGCCATCGCCACCTGCGCCGCCGGCGCACCGCGTTGCAGGAGGATTTCCACGACCTTTTCGTATTCGATCTGCAATTGCGGCACGGTTTCGGCCAGGGTCGCGGCCACCTGATGCAGCGACAGCACGGTCTGTTCGCTGGAGAGAATCGCGTCGGTGTTTTTCAGCAGGCGTTCCCAGTCCAGCTGCACGGCGCGCATTTCCGGGCGCACGACGGATGGAGCCGGCGGCAGGCCGGTGGCCGGGTCGCCCTTCTTAAGGTAACCCCAGCGTTGGGCAAAATCGTTGCGCGCATCGCTGAGCAGCTTGAACGCGGCGGCCTTGCCGGCGGCGGCCTCGGTGGCATTCTTGGCGATCCTCTGCGACAGCACCCGCAGCTCGCCGGCGTGGCCGATGTACTGCTTGTCGTAGTTGGCCTGGGTGTTGAGGTAAGCGAAGTTGGCGAACAGCAGCATGATGAACACGATCAGTGCGATGAACAGCACGATGATCTGTGAGCGGCTGCGCGAGCCTTCTGCGGGCTTGCCTGTTTTTGCTTTGATCATCGGTCCTCGCCTGTTAAACCGCGACGTGCATGAAACTCGGTGACTGCGCCAGCGCAAACAGGCTGAACACCCGCCAGTTCTGCTCGCGCCGGAAATAGCCCTTGATGAACTCGCCCTTGGAGCCTTGCCGTTTACTGATCGAGACGGATTCGAAACTGTCCTGCTCGAAGTGCTGCAGGCCGAAGACTTCATCGACCAGCAACCCGGCAAACACGTCCTGATGCTCTACCACCAGTACCCGCCGCTGTTTGCGCATCGGTGACAGCTCATGGCCGAAGAAGCCGCACAGGTCCATGACCGGCAGCAGCCGTCCGCGCAGGTTGGCCACGCCCTTGACCCACGGCTTGACGCCCGGCAACTGGGTGACACGCAGTTCGGGCAGCACTTCGCTGACTTCGCCCATCGGCGTGACGTACCAGTGCTCGCCCAGACGAAAGCCGATGCCGCTCCAGCGATCCTGGCGCGCCGGTTGCGACGGCAGGTCCGCCGCCAGCAGGCGACAGCGCTGGTCGATCTGCCACAACAGTTCGAACGCGGTCAGCGACTCGCTCATGGCGGCGCGATCAACCGGCCAGCACGTTGTTCAGGGTCTTGATCAGCGTGTCTTCGTCGACCGGTTTGGTCAGGTAGTCCTTGGCGCCCTGGCGGGTGCCCCAGACCTTGTCGGTCTCCTGATCCTTGGTAGTAATGATGATCACCGGGATGTGGCTGGTTTCCGCATCCTTGGTCAACTGACGGGTGGCCTGGAAGCCGTTGAGGCCGGGCATGACGATGTCCATCAGTACCGCATCGGGTTTTTCCTGACGGGCCAGGGCCACGCCGTCGGCGCCGTTTTCGGCTTTCAGCACTTCGTGCCCGTGCTTTTCCAGCATGCCGGTGAGTTTGTACATTTCGGTCGGCGAATCATCGACGATCAGGATACGTGCCATGGTCTTCCCCATTTTTCTTGTCGACACCGGGCCCGCTGGCCGAGCGTCTCTGTGCGTGTCTTACTGCGGCAAAGCGGCAGCGAAGCCCGGAACATGGGCCGAAATCGCGTCGAGCAGTTCTTCCTTGCTGAAAGGCTTGGTCAAAAATTGATCGGAACCGACAATCCGCCCCTTGGCCTTGTCGAACAGCCCGTCCCGGGACGACAGCATGATCACCGGCGTGCCCTTGAACGCATTGTTGTTCTTGATTAAAGCGCAGGTCTGATAACCATCCAGACGCGGCATCATGATGTCGACAAAGATGATCCCGGGATGGTGGTCGGCGATCTTCGCCAGGGCGTCAAAACCGTCGATCGCGGTGATGACTTCGCACCCTGCATTTTTCAACAGGGTCTCGGCGGTGCGACGAATCGTTTTCGAGTCGTCGATCACCATGACCTTCAAGGCGCTGGACTGCTGTTCCATAAGGGGGCTCTACCGTCGCCTTTGCGAATCAATTTGTCCGTTTTGCGATGCGTAATGGCTGGAAACCCTTGATGTTCAAGGGCCAGCACGACATGGCAGCCTTTTTAGCACAGTCTCCTGATCCAATCTATCGACGGGTTTTTCCTTGACCGAAAACCCGCCCGGCGCCACTCTGGCGGCACTTTTTTCATACCGATCCGGTAGCCAATTTTCGAGGAAAACCCAATGAGCGTTCGCGTCGGGATTGTCATGGACCCTATCGCCAGCATTTCCTATAAAAAGGATAGCTCGCTGGCCATGCTGCTGGCGGCGCAAAAGCGCGGCTGGGAACTGTTCTATATGGAACAGAAAGACCTTTACCAGGGTGAAGGCCAGGCACGGGCGCGGATGAAGCCGCTGAAAGTCTTCGCCAACCCGGAAAAATGGTTCGAACTGGGCACCGAACAGGATTCGCTGCTGAGCGACCTGAACGTGATCCTGATGCGCAAGGATCCGCCGTTCGACATGGAGTTCGTCTACTCCACCTACCTGCTCGAACAGGCCGAGTCCGCCGGGGTGCTGGTGGTCAACAAGCCGCAGAGCCTGCGCGACTGCAACGAAAAACTGTTCGCCACCCTGTTCCCGCAGTGCACGCCGCCGACCATGGTCAGCCGCCGCGCCGACGTGCTGCGTGAATTCGCCGCCAAACATGGCGACGTGATCCTCAAGCCGCTGGACGGCATGGGTGGCACCTCGATCTTCCGTCATCGCGCCGGCGATCCGAACCTGTCGGTGATCCTGGAAACCCTGACCGCCCTCGGCGCCCAGCAGATCATGGGTCAGGCCTACCTGCCGGCGATCAAGGACGGCGACAAGCGCATCCTGATGATCGACGGCGAGCCGGTGGATTACTGCCTGGCGCGGATTCCGGCCCAGGGCGAAACCCGTGGCAACCTCGCGGCCGGTGGTCGTGGCGAAGCTCGTCCGTTGACCGACAAGGATCGCTGGATCGCCGCCCAGGTCGGCCCGACCTTGCGCGAAAAAGGCCTGCTGTTCGTCGGCCTGGACGTGATCGGCGAGCACCTTACCGAAATCAACGTCACCAGCCCGACCTGCATCCGCGAAATCGACAATGCCTTCGGCACCGACATCGGCGGCCTGCTGATGGATGCGATCGAAGGCAAGCTGCAAGCGTCGAGCCGCAAGCCGCAAGCTTAAAGCCAGTGGTGTGCAGCTTGTCGCTTGAGACTTCAAGCTTGCAGCTAAAAACCAACATTGCGTTATCATGCCGAGCCCGTAAAAACGCGATGTTGGTTTTTCTCGAATGACACTTCCGTCCGATCTGCCCGCTGAACTCGCCCATAAAGGCGTGCGCCCGGTCGATCGCCTCGGATTTACCCTGTTTCTCGCGGCGCTGATCCATCTGGCGCTGCTGCTCGGCGTGGGTTTCACCATGGTCGAGCCCAAGCAGATCAGCAAAACCCTGGAAATCACCCTCGCTACCTTCAAGAGCGAAAAGAAGCCGGCGAAGGCCGATTTCCTCGCCCAGGAAAACCAGGAAGGCAGCGGCACCCTCGACAAGAAGGCGATCCCCAAGACCACCGAGGTCGCGCCGTTTCAGGCAAACGAAGTCAAGACAGTCACCCCGCCGCCCGCCGCCAAGCCGGAAGTGCAGGAAGCCGCGCCCAAGGCGGCCGTGACCACCGTCGCGCCGAAACCGAAAAAGGCGCCGACCAAGAAAGAAGAAGCCAGGACCGAGACCAAACCGACGGTCGACGCCCCGACCTTCGACAGTTCGCAGCTCTCCAGCGACATCGCCAGCCTTGAAGCCGAACTGGCCAACGAACAACAGCTGTACGCCAAGCGCCCGCGTATCCACCGCCTCAGCGCCGCCTCGACCATGCGCGACAAGGGCGCCTGGTACAAGGACGAGTGGCGCAAGAAGGTCGAGCGCATCGGCAACCTCAATTACCCCGACGAAGCCCGGCGCAAGCAGATCTACGGCAATCTGCGCCTGATGGTGTCGATCAACCGCGACGGCTCGCTGTATGAAGTGCTGGTGCTGGAGTCTTCCGGCCAGCCACTGCTGGATCAGGCGGCGCAGCGGATCGTGCGTCTGGCGGCACCGTTTGCACCGTTTACCGGGGACCTGTCGGACATCGACCGTCTGGAAATCATCCGCACCTGGAAATTCGCCCGGGGCGACCGGCTGTCCAGTAACTGAGTCGATCTTTTGCCCGCTCCAGCTTGTCAGTTCGCCCCCCGAACGCCACACTAGCGCACATGAAAAACGTCAGCCCCAGCTACCTCAAGCATCACTTCCTGATCGCCATGCCACACATGGCCGACCCGAACTTTGCCCACACCTTGACCTACATCGTCGAGCACACGGCCAATGGCGCCATGGGGCTGGTGGTCAACCGACCGCAAGAGCTGAATCTGGCCGACATCCTCGAACAACTGCGCCCGGACATCGATCCGCCGGCGCTGTGCCAGCATGTGCCGATCTTCATCGGCGGCCCGGTGCAGACCGATCGCGGTTTTGTCCTGCACCCGGCGGGCAAGACGTTCCAGGCTACCGTTGAGCTGGAGGGCGATCTGGCCCTGTCCACCTCGCAGGATGTGCTGTTCGCCATCGCCGACGGCGTGGGCCCGGCCAAAAGCGTCATCACCCTCGGTTATGCCGGTTGGGAAGCCGGTCAGCTGGAGGCCGAACTGGCCGACAACGCCTGGCTGACCTGCCCGTACGACGCCGACATCCTGTTCAACACCAGCAGTGAACTGCGCCTGGAAGCGGCGGCCAAGCATCTGGGAATCAACCTCAGCCTGCTGACCAGCCAGGCAGGACACGCCTGATGGCCCTGCGCCTGATCCTCGGCTTCGACTACGGCACCAAACAGATCGGCGTGGCGGTCGGCCAGGTGATTACCGGCCAGGCCCGCGAACTGTGCACCTTGAAGGCGCAAAACGGTGTGCCGGACTGGAATCAGGTCGAAGCCCTGATAAAGGAATGGAAGCCCGACGCCGTGGTGGTCGGCCTGCCGCTGAACATGGACGGTACGCCCAGCGAGATGTGCGCCCGCGCCGAGAAATTCGCCCGCCGCCTCAACGGCCGCTTCAACCTGCCTTTCTATACCCACGACGAACGCCTGACGACCTTCGAAGCCAAGGGCGAACGACTGGTGCGCGGCGGACAGAAAGGCAGCTACCGCGACAACCCGGTGGACGCCATCGCCGCCGCCCTGCTGCTGCAAGGCTGGCTCGACGAAAACACCGCACTATTTGAATCCTGACAAGCGCTACGGCGCTTTTCTTTTGGTTACAACCCGAGCTCCGGTTCGCGAGAACCGGCTCGACCCCGAGAAGGAGCAACCATGAGCCTGCCCAATCCTGCCGATCTGATCAGCCAGATGGCGACCCGCCTCAAGGCGCACCTTGCCCAGCGTGATATCAGCGAACCGCGTTACATCGGCATCCGCACCGGCGGCGTCTGGGTCGCCCAGGCCCTGCTCGCAGAGCTGGGCAGCGACGCGCCATTGGGCACGCTGGATGTTTCCTTCTACCGCGACGACTTCAGCCAGAACGGCCTGCACCCGCAAGTGCGCCCGTCCGCCCTGCCCTTCGAAATCGAAGGCCAGCATCTGGTGCTGATCGACGACGTACTGATGAGCGGCCGGACCATCCGCGCCGCCATGAACGAACTGTTCGACTACGGCCGCCCGGCCAGCGTGACGCTGGTCTGCCTGCTGGACCTGGACGCCGGCGAATTGCCGATCCGCCCGAACGTGGTCGGCGCGACCCTGTCGCTGGCCGCCCACGAGCGGGTCAAGCTGTCCGGGCCGGAGCTGGCCCTCGAACTGCAAGACCTTGCCCTTTAATCCGCCCTATTGAGAGTCCCCCTCGCGATGACGCCTCTAGATACCAAGCGCCCGCTGCAGCTCAATGATCAGGGCCAGCTGCGCCACTTCCTCTCGCTCGACGGCCTGCGCCGCGAGTTGCTGACGGAAATCCTCGACACCGCCGACTCGTTCCTCGAAGTCGGCGCCCGGGCCGTGAAGAAGGTCCCGTTGCTGCGCGGCAAGACCGTGTGCAACGTGTTCTTCGAAAACTCGACCCGCACCCGCACCACTTTCGAACTGGCGGCCCAGCGCCTGTCGGCGGACGTGATCACCCTGAACGTGTCGACTTCGTCGGCCAGCAAGGGCGAAACCCTGCTCGACACCCTGCGCAACCTGGAAGCCATGGCCGCCGACATGTTCGTCGTGCGCCACGGTGACTCGGGCGCCGCGCACTTCATCGCCGAGCATGTCTGCCCGCAAGTGGCGATCATCAACGGCGGCGACGGCCGGCACGCGCACCCGACCCAAGGCATGCTCGACATGCTGACCATCCGCCGTCACAAGGGCGGTTTCGAGAACCTCTCGGTGGCCATCGTCGGCGACATCCTGCACTCGCGGGTGGCGCGCTCGAACATGCTCGCCCTGAAGACCCTCGGTTGCCCGGACATCCGCGTGATCGCACCGAAAACCCTGCTGCCGATCGGCATCGAGCAATACGGCGTGAAGGTCTACACCGACATGACCGAAGGCCTGAAAGACGTCGACGTGGTGATCATGCTGCGCCTGCAGCGTGAGCGCATGACCGGCGGCCTGCTGCCGAGCGAAGGCGAGTTCTACCGCCTGTTCGGTCTGACCACCGCGCGCCTGGCAGGCGCCAAGCCCGATTGCATCGTCATGCACCCGGGGCCGATCAACCGTGGTGTGGAAATCGAGTCGGCGGTGGCCGACGGCCCGCACTCGGTGATCCTCAATCAAGTCACTTACGGCATCGCGATCCGTATGGCCGTGCTGTCGATGGCCATGAGCGGGCAAACGGCGCAACGTCAATTCGAGCAGGAGAACGCCCAGTGAAGCTCAGCATTCTCGGCGCCCGCGTCATCGATCCGAGCAGCGGCCTGGATCAAATCACCGATATTCACGTTGAAGCCTGCAAGATCGTCGCCCTCGGCGCTGCACCGGCCGGCTTCACCGCCGTCGAAACCATCGACGCCCAAGGTCTTGTCGCCGCTCCAGGCCTCGTAGACCTGAACGTCGCCCTGCGCGAGCCGGGCTACAGCCGCAAAGGCACCATCGCCAGCGAAACCCGCGCGGCTGCAGCCGGCGGCGTGACCAGCCTGTGCTGCCCGCCGAAAACCAAACCGGTGCTCGACACCTCCGCCGTGGCCGAACTGATCCTCGACCGCGCCCGCGAGGCCGGCAACACCAAGGTGTTCCCGATCGGCGCGCTGAGCAAAGGTCTGGATGGTGAACAACTGGCCGAGCTGGTCGCCCTGCGCGACGCCGGTTGCGTAGCGTTCGGCAACGGTCTGGAGAGTTTCCGCAACACCCGCACCCTGTGCCGGGCGCTGGATTACGCGGCGACCTTCGACCTGACAGTGATCTTCAACTCGCAGGATCACGACCTGGCCGACGGCGGCCTGGCCCACGAAGGCGCCACCGCCAGCTTCCTCGGCTTGCCGGGCATTCCGGAAACCGCTGAAACCGTGGCGCTGGCCCGTGATCTGCTGCTGGTCGAGCAGACCGGCGTGCGTGCGCACTTCAGCCAGTTGACCAGTGCTCGCGGCGTGGCCCTGATCGCTCAGGCCCAGGCCCGTGGCTTGAAAGTCACGGCGGATGTCGCCCTGTATCAGCTGATCCTGACGGACGAAGCGCTGATCGACTTCAGCAGCCTGTATCACGTGCAACCGCCGCTGCGCACCCGCGCCGACCGCGACGGTCTGCGCGAGGCGGTGAAGTCCGGCGTGGTCTCGGCGATTTCCAGCCATCACCAGCCCCATGAACGCGATGCCAAACTGGCACCGTTCGGCGCGACCGAGCCCGGCATCAGCAGCGTCGAGCTGTTGCTGCCGCTGGCGATGACGCTGGTCGAGGATGGTCTGCTGGATCTGCCGACCCTGCTGGCCCGCCTGAGCGCCGGCCCGGCCGAGGCCCTGCGCCTGCCGGCGGGTAAACTGGCGGTGGGTGGCGCGGCAGATATCGTGCTGTTCGATCCGAAGGCTTCGACCGTTGCCGGCGAAACCTGGCTGTCGAAGGGCGAGAACTGCCCGTTCCTCGGCCATAGCCTGCCGGGTGTGGTGCGTTACACGCTGGTGGATGGCCGGATCAGCCACCAGGCGTAACAAAAATGGCGAGGGAGCCAGCTCCCTCGCCATCACTTACTGAAAGGCACCCCGCCCTTCGGCGTTACGCACCGACACCTGATCGTTCAGCGTCCAGAAGTCATACAGCACCCCCAGAAAGAACAACCCGCCGGTCAGCAGGTACAGCAAACCTGTGATCCACTTGCCCTGATACATCCGGTGCACGCCGAACGCGCCGAGGAAGGTCAGCAGAATCCACGCCACGTTGTATTCAATAGGGCCCGCCACGAAACGCAGGTCGGCTTCTCGATCCATCGCCGGGATCAGGAACACGTCGATCAGCCAGCCGATCCCCAGCAATCCGAAGGTGAAAAACCAGATCGTGCCGGTCACCGGCTTGCCGTAATAGAAGCGGTGTGAGCCTGTGAAACCGAAAATCCACAACAGGTAGCCGATCACCTTGCTATGAGTGTCTTTTTCCTTCACACGGGGCAGCTGATAGCCGTTCATTAAGACCTCGATACACGCGATAGATAAATATTCTTTAATTCTTTGTGACTTTTTTACAGGCAGCCGACGTATGGCAAATGCTACCGTGTCTCCCGTCAAAGCCTTATAGCACCGGACTTCTGTCCGACAATTGCGTCTTTTTGCCGCTTATTTGGTTCCGTTGGCACCCGATTGAATCGACCAACGGCCTCGGAAGTGACAAAAAAGCTGTTATAAAGTTGCGCGCTAACACACCAAGAGCCCTGCCTAATGCGTCCATTTTTCAAGACATGGCTAACCATTTGCCTATTAATGCCACTGGCCGCCCACGCCACCAATCGTGAGCAACGTCTTCCAAACGTTAACGGTTTCACCCCTAAATCCCATGCCTCTGCTCCTTCGAACAAAGGCAAACAGGTCAAACACACCACGCTGAGCAGCAACGGCCGCAGCAAGCTGGTGCCACCGATGGCGACCAAGGAAAGCAGCAACGTCCTGAGTCGCGCGGTAAACGTCCTCGGTACACCCTACCGTTGGGGCGGCAGCAGCCCGAGTAAAGGCTTCGACTGCAGCGGTCTGGTGAAATACGCGTTCAACGACGCCACGTTCGACCTGCCACGCACCTCGAACGCCATGGCCAGCGGTCACGGCGAGAAAGTCGAACGCAAGGACCTGAAGCCGGGCGACCTGATTTTCTTCAACATCAAGAGCCGTCGGGTCAATCACGTTGCCATCTATTTGGGCAACGATCGTTTCATCCATGCGCCACGGCGCGGCAAATCGGTGAGCATCGACACACTGAACAAGCCGTACTGGGAAAAGCATTACGTGGTGGCCAAACGCGTATTGCCGAAAGAACAGGGGCAGATGCGCGTCGTTCAGCGCTGATTGTTCAGGTACAAAAAAACGCAGCCCAAGGGCTGCGTTTTTTTTGCCTAGAAGTTATCCGGCGTACGCGCCTTTTCCCGCGCATGCTCGCGGCTGATCAAGCCCTTGGTCACCAGATCCTTCAGGCACATGTCGAGTGTCTGCATCCCCAGTGAGCCGCCGGTCTGGATCGCCGAATACATCTGCGCCACCTTGTCCTCACGGATCAGGTTACGGATCGCCGACGTCCCCAGCATGATCTCGTGCGCCGCCACCCGGCCACCGCCGATCTTCTTGATCAGCGTCTGCGACACCACCGCCAGCAAGGACTCCGAAAGCATCGAGCGCACCATGGATTTTTCGTCCCCGGGGAACACGTCCACCACCCGGTCGATGGTCTTGGCTGCCGACGTGGTGTGCAAGGTGCCGAACACCAGGTGCCCGGTTTCGGCGGCGGTGAGTGCCAGGCGGATGGTTTCCAGATCACGCATCTCGCCCACGAGGATCACGTCCGGGTCTTCGCGTAGCGCTGAACGCAATGCGGTGGCGAAACTGCGGGTATCGCGATGGACTTCGCGCTGATTGATCAGGCATTTGCGTGATTCGTGGACGAATTCGATCGGATCTTCAATGGTCAGGATGTGGTGATGGCGATGGGTGTTGAGGTAATCGATCATTGCCGCCAGCGTCGTCGACTTGCCGGAGCCGGTCGGCCCGGTCACCAGCACCAGCCCGCGCGGCGCATCGGTGATCTTGCGAAAGACGTCGCCCATGGCCAGGTCTTCCATGGTCAGCACTTTTGACGGAATAGTGCGGAACACCGCCCCGGCGCCCCGGTTCTGGTTGAAGGCATTGACCCGAAAGCGCGCCACGCCGGGGACTTCGAAGGAAAAGTCGGTCTCCAGATGTTTCTCGAAGTCCACCCGCTGGGTGTCGTTCATGATGTCGTAGATCAGCTCGTGCACCTGTTTGTGATCCAGCGCCGGCAGATTGATCCGCCGCACGTCGCCATCCACGCGGATCATCGGCGGCAGACCGGCCGACAGGTGCAGGTCGGAAGCGCCCTGTTTGGCGCTGAAGGCCAGCAGTTCAGTGATATCCATAGCGTCCCTCAATTCCAGTAGAATGCCGCGAACCTTCAGACCGCTGGCGCCTCTTGATGTCCACGATAGCAGACAACATTCTCCAGGTTAGTTCGCGTATTCATGCCGCCACCGCTGCCGCCGGACGCGATGAAAACAGCGTCCAGCTGCTGGCCGTGAGCAAGACCAAACCGGCCGAAGCCCTGCGCGAAGCGTACGCCGCCGGCCTGCGCGACTTTGGCGAGAACTACCTGCAAGAGGCCTTGGGCAAACAGCTCGAACTGGCCGACCTGCCCTTGATTTGGCACTTCATCGGCCCCATTCAGTCGAACAAGACCCGCTCGATTGCCGAGCATTTCGCCTGGGTGCACTCCGTGGATCGTCTGAAAATCGCCCAACGCCTGTCCGAACAACGCCCGGCGGATCTGCCGCCACTGAACATCTGCATTCAGGTCAACGTCAGCGGTGAGGCCAGCAAGTCCGGCTGCACGCCGCAAGACCTGCCGGCGCTGGCCCAGGCCATCAGCGCCCTGCCACGCCTGAAGCTGCGCGGGTTGATGGCGATTCCCGAACCGACTGAAGATCGCGCCGAGCAGGATGCTGCATTCGCCGCCGTTCAGAAGTTGCAGGCCAGCCTCGATCTGCCGCTCGACACACTTTCCATGGGCATGAGCCACGACCTCGAGTCGGCCATTGCCCAGGGCGCGACCTGGGTCCGTATCGGTACGGCCCTGTTCGGCGCCCGCGACTATTCCCAATCTTGACCATTTCCAGATAAGGACCTGACATGAGCAACACACGTATTGCCTTTATCGGTGCCGGCAACATGGCCGCCAGCCTGATCGGCGGCCTGCGGGCCAAGGGTCTGGAAGCTGCACACATTCGCGCCAGCGATCCGGGTGAAGAAACCCGCGCCAAAGTCAGCGCCGAACACGGCATCGAAACCTTCGCCGACAACGCCCAGGCCATCGACGGCGCCGACGTTGTCGTGCTGGCAGTCAAGCCACAGGCCATGAAAGCCGTGTGCGAAGCGATTCGCCCGAGCCTGAAACCGAATCAACTGGTGGTCTCCATCGCCGCCGGCATCACCTGCGCCAGCATGACCGCATGGCTTGGCGAGCAACCGATCGTGCGCTGCATGCCGAACACCCCGGCGCTGCTGCGTCAGGGCGTTAGCGGTTTGTACGCTACCGACGAAGTGAGTGCCGAACAACGCCAGCAGGCTGAAGAACTGCTGTCCGCCGTGGGCATTGCCCTGTGGCTGAACGAAGAGCAGCAACTGGACGCCGTCACCGCCGTCTCCGGTTCCGGCCCGGCGTACTTCTTCCTGCTGATCGAAGCCATGACCGCCGCCGGCGTCAAACTCGGCCTGCCGAAGGAAACCGCCGAGCAGCTGACCTTGCAGACCGCGCTGGGAGCCGCGCACATGGCCGTGTCCAGCGACGTCGACGCCGCCGAACTGCGCCGCCGCGTGACCTCGCCAGCGGGCACCACGGAAGCTGCGATCAAATCGTTCCAGGCCGGAGGCTTCGAAGCCCTGGTGGAAAAAGCACTCGGCGCCGCCGCGCACCGCTCGGCCGAAATGGCCGAACAACTGGGCAAATAAGGAGCCTTACATGATTGGATTGAACACCGCAGCGGTCTACGTGCTGCAAACCCTTGGCAGCCTGTACCTGCTGATCGTGCTGCTGCGCTTCGTCCTGCAACTGGTGCGGGCGAACTTCTACAACCCGCTGTGCCAGTTTGTGGTCAAGGCCACGCAGCCGCTGCTCAAGCCACTGCGCCGGATCATCCCGAGCCTGTTCGGCCTCGACATGTCGTCGCTGGTATTGGCGATTCTCGTGCAACTGGCGCTGATGGCGCTGACCCTGCTGCTGACCTATGGCACTACCGGTAACCCGCTGCAACTGCTGATCTGGTCGCTGATCGGCGTGACGGCGCTGTTCCTGAAGATTTTCTTCTGGGCCATGATCATCAGCATCATCCTGTCCTGGGTCGCACCGGGCAGCCACAATCCGGGCGCCGAACTGGTGAACCAGATCTGCGAACCGGCCCTGGCGCCGTTCCGCCGCATCCTGCCGAACCTCGGTGGTCTGGACCTGTCGCCGATCTTCGCCTTCCTCGTGCTGAAGCTGATCGACATGCTGGTGATCAACAACCTCGCGGCGATGACGATGATGCCGGAAATCCTGCGCCTGCTGATGTGAGCTGGTTTCGCTGGGACGGTGACGACCTGATTCTGGAATGTCACCTGCAACCGGCCGCCCGCAGCGATGATTTCTGCGGGCTGCACGGTGATCGCCTGAAAATTCGCCTGACCGCGCCGCCGGTCGAGGGCAAGGCCAATGCGTACCTGATGGGGTTTCTGGCCAAGGCTTTTGGGGTTTCCAAAAGCCAGGTCAGTTTGCTCAGCGGCGAGTTGAACCGGCAGAAGCGGGTGAAGATCTGCTCGCCGAAGAAGTTGCCGGATCTGCCCGGACTAGTGCGCTGATCGTTCCCACGTCGAGGCGTCGAACCGTCCGCGTGGGAATGCATCCCGGGACGCTCCGCGTCCCCCGCCGAAGCGGACGCGGAGCGTCCAATGAGGCGTTCCCACGCGGAGCGTGGGAACGAGCGCAAATCAGGCCTGATCGTTGCTTGCCGCTAACCCCACCGGTCTTTAGACTTACGCCTCATTTCAACGAGAGCAGGGTCGATGCCAGCTGCCTTTCCCCCCGATTCTGTTGGTCTGGTGACGCCGCAAACGGCGCACTTCAGCGAACCGCTGGCCCTGGCCTGCGGCCGTTCGCTGGCCGATTATGACCTGATCTACGAAACCTACGGCACGCTGAACGCGCAAGCGAGCAACGCCGTGCTGATCTGCCACGCCTTGTCCGGCCACCACCACGCTGCGGGTTATCACAGCGTCGACGACCGCAAGCCCGGTTGGTGGGACAGCTGCATCGGCCCCGGCAAACCGATCGACACCAACAAGTTCTTCGTGGTCAGCCTGAACAACCTCGGCGGTTGCAACGGCTCCACCGGCCCGAGCAGCCTCAACCCGGAAACCGGCAAGCCGTTCGGCGCCGACTTCCCGGTGCTGACCGTGGAAGACTGGGTGCACAGCCAGGCACGTCTGGCCGACCTGCTCGGCATCGGCCAGTGGGCCGCGGTGATCGGCGGCAGCCTGGGCGGCATGCAGGCGCTGCAATGGACCATCACGTATCCGGATCGCGTTCGCCACTGCCTGGCCATCGCCTCGGCCCCGAAGCTGTCGGCGCAGAACATCGCCTTCAACGAAGTGGCGCGCCAGGCGATCCTCACCGACCCGGAATTCCACGGCGGCTCGTTCCAGGAACAGGGCGTGATCCCCAAACGCGGCCTGATGCTAGCGCGGATGGTCGGACACATCACGTATCTGTCCGACGACTCCATGGGCGAGAAATTCGGCCGTGGCCTGAAGAGCGAAAAGCTCAACTACGACTTCCACAGTGTCGAGTTCCAGGTCGAAAGCTACCTGCGCTATCAGGGCGAAGAGTTCTCCGGGCGCTTCGATGCCAACACTTATCTGTTGATGACCAAGGCGCTGGACTACTTCGATCCGGCAGCGAACTTCAACGATAACCTGGCGAAAACCTTCGAAGGTGCAAAAGCCAGGTTCTGCGTGATGTCGTTTACCACCGACTGGCGTTTCTCCCCGGCCCGCTCGCGGGAACTGGTGGATGCGCTGATGGCTGCGCGCAAGGACGTCAGCTACCTGGAAATCGACGCGCCGCAGGGCCACGACGCCTTCCTGATTCCGATCCCGCGCTATTTGCAGGCGTTCGGCAATTACATGAACCGCATTACGTTGTGAGAAAGCCATGAGAGCTGATCTGGAAATCATCCAGGAATGGATCCCCGCCGGCAGCCGCGTGCTCGACCTCGGCTGCGGTGACGGCGAGTTGCTGACCTGGCTGCGCGACCACAAGCAGGTCACCGGCTATGGCCTGGAAAACGACCCGGACAACATCGCCGAGTGCGTGGCCAAGGGCATCAACGTCATCGAACAGGATCTGGACAAGGGCCTGGGCAACTTCGCCAGCAACAGCTTCGACATCGTGGTGATGACCCAGGCCCTGCAAGCCGTGCATTACCCGGACAAGATCCTCGACGAAATGCTGCGGGTCGGACGCCAGTGCATCATCACCTTCCCCAACTTCGGTCACTGGCGCTGCCGCTGGTATCTGGCGAGCAAGGGCCGGATGCCGGTGTCGGAATTTCTGCCGTACACCTGGTACAACACGCCGAACATCCACTTCTGCACCTTCGAAGACTTTGAAGAACTTTGTCGCGAACGTGAGGCGAAGGTCATTGATCGGCTTGCCGTGGATCAACAGCACCGCCACGGGTGGGCCAGTAAGCTATGGCCTAATCTGTTAGGTGAGATCGGTATCTACCGCGTCAGCAGCCCGGGGCTTGCGGATCACAGAATCGCGGTCTGAACCACGACATTGCGAGGAGAGCGAACATGGGACGCTTGATTACCGCGCTATTGGCCGCCTGCCTGAGCCTGTCGGCCGTGGCCGCCGATGCCATCAAGGGCGAACGCAAGGAAGTGTTCGGTGATGTCACCGTGCATTACAACACCTTCAACTCGACCTTCCTGACGCCGGACATCGCCAAGGCTGCCGAGCTGATCCGCAGCAAGAACCAGGGCGTGATCAATGTCTCGGTAATCAAGGACGGCAAACCGCTGATCGCCCAGGTCAGTGGCACCGTCAAGGACCTGACCAGCCAGAGCGTGCCGCTGACCTTCCGCCAGATCACCGAGCAAGGCGCGATCTACTACATCGCCCAGTACCCGGTGGAGCAGCAGGAAACCCGCACCTTTGAAATCAAGGTGCAGACCGGCGACAAGATCAACACCCTCAATTTCAACCAAGAGCTTTTCCCTGGCCAATGATCAATCTCAAGCAACTCGTACTGGCCAGCCATAACGCCGGCAAACTCAAGGAACTCCAGGCCATGCTCGGCGATTCGGTGCAACTGCGCTCGATCGGCGAATTCAGCAGTGTGGAGCCGGAAGAAACCGGTCTGTCGTTCGTCGAGAACGCGATCCTCAAGGCGCGCAATGCCGCTCGCATTTCCGGGCTGCCGGCGCTGGCCGACGATTCGGGCCTGGCGGTCGATTTCCTCGGCGGTGCGCCGGGCATCTACTCGGCGCGCTACGCCGACGGCAAGGGTGACGCGGCGAACAACGCCAAACTGCTCGACGCCTTGAAGGACGTGCCGGAAGCCGAGCGTGGCGCGCAGTTCGTCTGCGTGCTGGCGCTGGTGCGTCATGCCGACGATCCGCTGCCGATCCTCTGCGAAGGTCTGTGGCACGGGCGCATCCTGACCGCCGCCAGCGGTGAGCACGGTTTCGGCTACGACCCGCTGTTCTGGGTACCGGAGCGTAACGTGTCCAGCGCCGAGCTGAGCCCGAGCGACAAGAACCAGATCAGCCACCGCGCCCGTGCAATGGATCTGCTGCGCCAGCGTCTGGGCTTGAAATGACCGATAGCTCCTGCGCGTCGTCGCTGATTATCGGCGGCGCCGCCTCCTCGCCTCGGGCACCGTTACCGACGCTGCCGCCCCTGGCGCTGTACATCCACATCCCGTGGTGTGTGCGCAAATGCCCCTATTGCGACTTCAACTCCCACACCGCCAGCCCGGTGCTGCCGGAGCAGGAGTACGTCGACGCGATGCTGGCAGACCTCGATCAGGATCTGCACGCGGTGTATGGCCGTGAGTTGAGTTCGATCTTCTTTGGCGGCGGCACGCCGAGCCTGTTCAGCGCCGAAGCCCTTGGTCGACTGCTGGAAGGCGTGAAACAACGCATTCCGTTTGCCGACGATATCGAAATCACCCTGGAAGCCAACCCCGGGACCTTCGAGCAAGAAAAGTTCGTCGCCTACCGCAAACTGGGGATCAATCGCCTGTCGATCGGCATCCAGAGTTTCCAGCAGGAAAAGCTCAAGGCTCTGGGCCGTATCCACAACGGCGACGAAGCCGTGCGGGCGGCAGGCATGGCGCGTCAGGCCGGGTTCGATAACTTCAACCTCGACTTGATGCACGGCTTGCCGGACCAGTCGCTGGAAGATGCCCTGAGCGATCTGCGCCAGGCGATCGAGCTGAAGCCGACGCACATTTCCTGGTATCAGCTGACACTGGAGCCGAACACCGTGTTCTGGAACCAGCCGCCGGTGCTGCCGGAAGACGACACGCTGTGGGACATTCAAGAGGCCGGACAGGCGCTGCTGGCCGAGCACGGTTACGCGCAGTACGAAGTTTCAGCCTACGCGCAACCGGGTCGCCCGGCGCGGCACAACCTGAATTACTGGAGCTTCGGCGACTTCATCGGCATCGGCGCCGGCGCCCACGGCAAGCTCAGCCATCCGGACGGGCGCATCGTGCGCACATGGAAGACGCGCCTGCCGAAGGACTACCTCAACCCGGCCAAAAGCTTCCAGGCCGGCGAGAAAGCCCTGACCAACGACGAGATGCCGTTCGAATTCCTGATGAACGCCCTGCGCCTGACCGCTGGCGTCGAATCGCGCCTGTACCCGGAGCGCACCGGCCTGCCGCTGGAGAGCCTCGACGAACACCGGCGCGAGGCCGAACAAAGCGGTCTGTTGCAGGTCGAACCGTCACGTCTGGCGGCCACCGAGCGCGGACAACTGTTCCTCAACGACTTGCTGCAGAAATTTCTGAGCTGACCGCTCTTAAGGAAACCGCATGGATTTGATACTCGACCTGCTCGCCACCGTGTCCCGCTGGAGCCGCAGCAACCTTTCGGAAATCGCTTTGGCCCTGGTGGGCTGCCTGCTGGTGCTGTTCGGCGCTGACTTCAAAGGCTGGGTCGAGCAACGCCTGGGCAGCATCGCCGGCGCTCTGCGCGTGCCGCTGATGGCCCTGCTGTGCCTGATCGGCAGCGGCGCAGCACTGATCTACGCGACGCCGTGGGTAGTGAAGGGGCTGAGCCAGTTCAACAACTACAGCCTGGCGCCGGTGTTGTTGGTGGTGCTGGTGTTGATTGGCGTGGTCGCGGATCGCCGCTGATTTTCAGCTACTACCCAAAACAACTGTGGGAGCCATTGGCTCCCACAGTTTTTTATTGCGTAACGTTTAAGCGAGCTTTTCGAACTTCAGATCCCACACGCCATGCCCAAGACGTTCGCCGCGGCGTTCGAACTTGGTGATCGGGCGCTCGGCCGGGCGAGGTACGCACTTGCCGTCTTCGGCGAGGTTGCGATAGCCCGGGGCGACGTTCATCACTTCCAGCATGTATTCGGCGTACGGCTCCCAGTCGGTGGCCATGTGCAGAATGCCGCCAACCTTCAGCTTGCTGCGCACCAGCTCAGCGAAGGACGCCTGAACGATGCGGCGCTTGTGGTGGCGGCTCTTGTGCCACGGATCCGGGAAGAACAGCATCAGGCGATCGAGGCTGTTGTCGGCGATGCAGCGGTTGAGCACTTCGATCGCGTCGCAATCGTAGACCCGCAGGTTGGTCAGGCCCTGAGTCAGCACGCCGTTGAGCAGCGCGCCGACACCCGGACGGTGAACCTCGACACCGATGAAATCCTGTTCCGGCGCAGCGGCGGCCATTTCCAGCAGCGAGTGGCCCATGCCGAAACCGATCTCCAGCGAACGCGGCGCGGAACGGCCGAACACCTGGTCGTAATCCACCGGCGCATCGGCCAGCGGCAGGACGAACTTCGGCGCGCCCTGATCCAGGCCGCGCTGCTGGCCTTCGGTCATGCGCCCGGCGCGCATCACGAAACTCTTGATGCGGCGGTGTTGGCGCTCGTCGCCTTCTTCCGTCTGGATTGGCGTGTCGTTCGATTCAGTCATCAATAGCTCTTACTTGATCAGACCATCCAGCGGCGAAGAGGCGCTGGCATAGAGTTTTTTCGGCATGCGGCCGGCGAGGTAGGCCAGGCGGCCCGCGACGATCGCGTGTTTCATGGCTTCGGCCATCATGATCGGCTGCTGGGCGTGGGCGATGGCCGAGTTCATCAGCACGGCGTCACAGCCCAGTTCCATCGAGATGGTGGCGTCGGAAGCGGTGCCGACACCGGCATCCACCAGCACCGGGATCTTGGCTTCTTCGAGGATGATCTGCAGGTTGTACGGATTGCAGATCCCCAGGCCCGAACCGATCAGACCGGCCAGCGGCATGACCGCGATGCAGCCGATTTCCGCCAGTTGCCGGGCGATGATCGGGTCATCACTGGTGTAAACCATCACGTCGAAGCCTTCCTTGACCAGCACTTCGGCGGCCTTGAGGGTTTCGATCACGTTGGGGAACAGGGTTTTCTGGTCGGCCAGCACTTCCAGCTTCACCAGATTGTGGCCGTCGAGCAGCTCACGGGCCAGTCGGCAGGTGCGCACGGCTTCGACTGCGTCGTAGCACCCGGCGGTGTTCGGCAGGAAGGTGTAGCGATCCGGCGACAGCACTTCGAGCAGGTTCGGCTCGCCTTCGATCTGGCCCAGATTGGTGCGGCGCACGGCGAAGGTGACGATCTCGGCACCCGAGGCTTCGATGGCCAGACGGGTTTCTTCCATGTCACGGTACTTGCCGGTACCGACCAGCAAACGCGACTGGTAAGTACGACCGGCCAGAACGAAAGGCTTGTCGCTACGAACGATGCTCATGGGGAATCCTCTGTTGGGGTGAGGGTCTTGCAGAATTCTCGGCCCATGCAGGCCTGGCGATCAGCCGCCGCCGATCGCGTGCACGACTTCGACATTGTCGCCGTCGTTCAAAGTGGTGTCGGCATGCTGGCTGCGCGGGACGATATCCAGATTGAGTTCGACCGCGACGCGGCGTCCGGTCAGATCCAGACGCGTCAGCAGGGCCGCAACGGTTTCACCGTCGGGCAGTTCAAAGGATTCACCGTTCAACTGAATGCGCATGCGCAACGCCGCCATCACTTTTTAGGGGGTGGCATTCTAGCCCGATCATGACCTAAAGGTCAGCACCAAGCGTCAAGCGGTTGGGTGCAGGCGCCAGGCGGCGAGTCCGAGGCATAGCCAGCCGATCAGGAACGCCAGGCCGCCGAACGGGGTGATGATGCCGAGCTTGCTGATGCCGAGGGTGGTCAGCAGGTACAGACTGCCGGAGAACAGCAGAATACCGACGGTGAACGAGATGCCGGCCCAGGCGACCAGACGCCCCTGAAGCTGCGTCGCCAGCAGCGCCACGCCGAACAGCGCCAGCGAGTGCACCAGTTGATAGGTGACGCCGGTGTGGAAGATCGCCAGATACTCCGGGGTCAGGCGGTTTTTCAGGCCATGTGCGGCGAATGCGCCGAGGCCGACACCGGTGAAACCAAAGAAGGCGGCCAGCATCAGAAAGCTACGCAGCATGTAGAACTCCAGTCAGACTCGATCGGCAGGGTCTGTATAATGGCCCGCTCAAACGGTTCGGCCAAGCCATCTCTATGCTGCGTTTATTTCTCCGTCGTTTCACGAAGGCCCTGCTCTGGTTCGCGGGCGGCAGCGTATTGCTGGTGTTGGTGTTTCGCTTTGTGCCGCCACCGTTCACGGCGCTGATGGTCGAGCGCAAGATCGAATCCTGGGTCGACGGCGAGCCGATCGATCTGCAACGCACCTGGAAACCGTGGGACGAGATCTCCGATGACCTGAAGGTCGCGGTGATTGCCGGCGAAGACCAGAAATTCCCCGAGCACTGGGGTTTTGACCTGAGTGCGATCAAGGCCGCACTGGCCCACAACGAACTCGGCGGTTCGATTCGCGGCGCCAGCACTTTGAGCCAGCAAGTGTCGAAGAACCTGTTTTTGTGGTCTGGCCGCAGTTATCTGCGCAAAGGGCTGGAAGCGTGGTTTACCGCGCTGATCGAAGTGTTCTGGCCCAAGCAGCGGATTCTCGAGGTGTACCTGAACAGCGTCGAGTGGGATGACGGCGTGTTTGGTGCCGAAGCGGCGGCAAGGCATCACTTTGGCGTAGGCGCCAGGTCGCTGTCCCGGCAACAGGCGAGCTATCTGGCGGCTGTGCTGCCGAATCCGCGGGTCTGGAGCGCCAGTCATCCGACCGCTTATGTGTCGCGTCGGGCCGGCTGGATTCGCCAGCAAATGAGCCAGCTGGGTGGCGACAGCTATTTGTTGACACTCAATGATTCGCGCCGCGCGCCCTGGGCCCAATGACTGCCTGACAGGCAAACAAAAACGCCCCGATCATCACTGATCGGGGCGTTTTTTATTGCCGGACTGCCGGTTATGCGGCAATCGACAACTTGAGCTTGTTCATCGCGCTCTTCTCGAGCTGACGGATCCGCTCGGCCGACACGTTGTACTTCTGCGCCAGGTCGTGCAGCGTGGCTTTCTCTTCTGCCAGCCAGCGCTGGTAGAGGATGTCGCGGCTGCGTTCGTCCAGCACTTCCAGCGCTTCGTGCAGGTTGTGATTGGAGTTGTCGCTCCAGTCGGCATCTTCCAGTTGACGCGCCGGGTCATACCGGTGGTCTTCCAGGTAGTTGGCCGGCGACTGGAAAGCACTGTCGTCGTCCGCTTCCGCAGCCGGGTCGAAGGCCATGTCATGGCCGGTCAGGCGACTTTCCATCTCACGCACTTCACGCGGCTCGACGCCGAGGCTTTCCGCCACACGGTGGACTTCCTCGTTGTTCAGCCAGGCAAGACGTTTCTTCTGGCTGCGCAGGTTGAAGAACAGCTTGCGCTGGGCCTTGGTGGTCGCGACCTTCACGATCCGCCAGTTGCGCAGGATGAACTCGTGAATCTCGGCCTTGATCCAGTGCACCGCAAAGGACACCAGACGCACGCCCATTTCCGGGTTGAAACGCTTCACGGCCTTCATCAGGCCGACGTTACCTTCCTGGATCAGGTCAGCCTGAGCCAGACCGTAGCCGGAATAGCTACGGGCGATGTGTACGACAAACCGCAGGTGGGCGAGCACCATCTGCCGAGCCGCCCCCAGATCCTGCTCATAGTAGAGACTCTCGGCCAGTTCACGCTCCTGCTCCGGCGTCAGCAATGGAATGCTGTTGACGGTGTGCACGTAGGCTTCCAGGTTTGCGCCTGGAACCAATGCATACGCAGGTTGCAAAGAATTGGACATACGGAAAAACCTCCGACTTACATACTCATGCTTTTCAGCATTGCGAAAAATTGACCGGAAACTCAAATGAAAGTTTCCTTAACCACTGAAAGGTCAATCACGCGCAAAAAAGATTCTACTTCGGCGCCAGCTCCCTGAGATGACGTGCGACGGCAATCCATGCACCGATATAACCCAACAGCACCGCGCCAAGCAAGAGCGACAGACCATCGGCAACTGGCACGCCGGCCAGTGCGAAATCACTGCCGTACAAGCCGGCCAGCCCGACCACCGCGTCGTTCAGCCAATTCAGGCCGAACGCCAAAACACCCCAGGACAGCAGACCCGCACCGAAGCCATACAGCGCGCCCATGTAAAGAAAGGGACGACGCACATAGCTGTCGGTGCCGCCGACGAGTTTAATCACTTCTATCTCGGTGCGGCGGTTTTCAATATGAAGACGAATGGTATTGCCTATCACCAAAAGTAATGCAGAAACCAGCAACACCGTCAGACCGAACACAAAACGGTCACCGAGCTTGAGGATGGCGGCCAGACGCTCGACCCAGACTAGATCAAGTTGCGCCTGTTGTACCTTGGGCAGCTCGGAAAGTTTTTGTCTTAATGCTTCCAGGGTCGACTTGTCGACCTCGTTCGGCGTCACCAGTACCACGCCCGGCAGCGGGTTTTCCGGTAGCTCGCGCAGGGCTTCGCCCAAGCCGGACTGCTGCTGGAACTCTTCCAGCGCCTGGTCGCGGCCGACATATTCAGCATCAGCTACGCCCAGCATGCCCTTGATCTGATCACGTAACGCTTCGCCCTGAGCCGGACTGGCCTCGAGCTCCAGGTACAGCGAGATCTGCGCCGCGCGCTGCCACGAGCCGCCCAGGCGCTCGACATTGTTCAGCAACAACGAAAGGCCCATCGGCAGACTCAGCGCAACTGCCATCACCATGCAGGTGAAGAAGCTGCCGATCGGCTGCTTGCCGAGACGGCGCAGGCTGTCGATCCAGCTGGCGCGATGGCTTTCGATCCAGGCACGGAACAACGTGGCGAAATCCGGGCCGTCGTCATCGTCGTGCTTTTTCTTCTTTGGCGGTTGCGGATCGGCGGCCTTCGGGGCCACGCGCTCGGAAACCTTCGGACTGCGTGTTGCACTCATACGCCGGCCTCCCCGTCGCCGATCAATCGGCCACGTTGCAGGGTCAGCATGCGATGGCGCATACGCGCGATCAGCGCCAGGTCGTGACTGGCGATCAGCACGCTGGTGCCCAGACGGTTGATGTCTTCGAACACGCCCATGATCTCGGCCGCCAGACGCGGGTCGAGGTTACCGGTCGGTTCGTCCGCCAGCAGCAGGGCCGGACGGTGAACGATGGCCCGGGCAATGCCGACGCGCTGTTGCTGACCGGTGGACAGGTCGCCCGGATACAGCTCGGCCTTGTCCGACAGCGCCACGCGCTCCAGCGCCGAGTCGACGCGCTTGGCGATCTCGACCTTGGACAGCCCGAGAATCTGCAACGGCAGCGCGACGTTGTTGAACACCGTGCGATCGAACAACAGTTGATGGTTCTGGAACACCACCCCGATCTGCCGACGCAGGAACGGAATCTGCGCATTGCTGATGGTGCTCAGGTCCTGCCCGGCCAGCAGCAGTTTGCCGCTGGTCGGACGCTCCATCGCCAGCAACAGGCGCAACAACGTGGATTTACCGGCACCGGAGTGGCCGGTGACAAACAGGAACTCGCCGCGACGGACTCGAAAGCTCAGCTCATGCAAGCCGACGTGACCGTTCGGGTAGCGCTTACCGACCTGTTCGAAACGAATCATGAACGCTCCCGCTCGGCAAACAGTGCCTGGACAAAGGGTTCGGCTTCAAAGGTACGCAGATCGTCGATGCCTTCACCGACGCCGATGTAGCGGATCGGCAGGCCGAACTGCTTGGCCAGGGCGAAAATCACCCCGCCCTTGGCGGTGCCGTCGAGCTTGGTCAGCGCCAGGCCGGTCAGTTCGACGGTCTGGTTGAATTGCTTGGCCTGGTTGATGGCGTTCTGGCCGGTGCCGGCGTCGAGTACCAGCAGCACTTCGTGCGGCGCATCGGCGTCGAGCTTGCCGATCACCCGGCGAACCTTCTTCAGCTCTTCCATCAGGTTGTCTTTGGTGTGCAGACGACCGGCGGTGTCGGCGATCAGCACGTCGATGCCACGGGCCTTGGCGGCCTGCACGGCGTCGAAGATCACTGAAGCCGAGTCCGCGCCCGTGTGCTGGGCAATCACCGGAATCTTGTTGCGCTCGCCCCAGACCTGCAACTGCTCGACAGCCGCGGCACGGAAGGTGTCACCGGCAGCGAGCATGACTTTCTTGCCTTCCAGCTGCAGTTTTTTCGCCAGTTTGCCGATGGTGGTGGTCTTGCCGGCGCCGTTGACGCCGACCACTAGAATCACGAACGGCTTGTTCTGGGAAGCGATCTTCAGCGGCTGCTCGACCGGTTTGAGCATTGCGGCCAGCTCGGCCTGCAGGGATTTGTACAGGGCGTCGGAATCGGCCAGCTCTTTACGTGCGACCTTCTGGGTCAGACGCTGGATGATCACCGAAGTCGCCTCGACGCCGACGTCGGCCGTCAGCAGGCGGGTTTCGAGGTCGTCGAGCAGATCGTCATCGATGGCTTTCTTGCCGAGGAACAGGCTGGCCATGCCCTCGCCGATGCTGGCACTGGTCTTGGACAGGCCTTGCTTGAGACGGGCAAAGAAGCCGGCCTTGGTTTCTTCGGTGCGCGGGGCCTCGACCGGGGTTTCAACCTGGATTTCCACAGGAGCGACTGGCGCGACTGGCGCTACGGCGACCGGTGCAGGTGCAGGTGCAGGTGCAGGTGCAGGTGCAGGTGCAGGTGCAGGCTCGGGCGCTTCGACAATCGGGGCAACCGGAGCAACCACAGGTTCTGGAATGACCGGAGCAGCTTCCACCACCGGCGCCTGAACAGGCTCGGGGGCGAACGCAACCGGCGCAGGAATCAGCGGCGTAACGTGCGGCGCAGCCTCTTCAACCAGCGCCACCGGCTCTTCCGCCACTGGCAAGGTCAGCCACGGCTCGCTGGCCGGGGTCAGCGGCAACTCAGCGGCAGCCGGCGCTTCAGGCTCGGCCTCGACCACTGGTTGCAGCACCGGCTCGGCGATCGGCAGCACAACCGGTGCCGGCGCTTCTTCTATTACCGGAGCGGGCGCGGGGGCCGGCTCAGGAATGGCAGTCGGCTGTTCGACGACGGGTTCCTGCGGTTTCTTGCGCAGCCATCCGAACAGGCTTTTCTTCTCGCCAGCCGCAGCTGGGGTCTTCTTGTCGTCGTTGGAACCAAACATGGAGGACGGCTATCTCACGGTAGCGACGCGCCACAGGGGCGCCCCGGCAAATAAATATTCGATGCAGAACAGACTGTGTTTCACCCAGCTTGTTCACGCGCAACATTTTGTCGAGGCGCCAAAAGCACCTCAAAGGTCATTAAATACGAAGGACTGGAACGGCATCGTCGGCGAAAACGCAGAGTTTAGCTGAGAAACTCAAAGCTTCTGCCGGTAACCCGTACAACCTATAGACCGATCAGTGGCCTGATAGGCGTGGCCGCCAGTAAAACGGATCAGTATCCTAGCACCCTCTCGCCCGCCGACGCTAAGACCAAGCGGGCAGCCCAACAGGTTTAAAAACGAATGAATGCTCTAGCCCGCCGCGCCGCAGGCCTGCTGCTCAGCACAGTCTGCCTGCCCCTTTCGGCCCTGGCGGCCGACCCGCAACCGACCCACGAATTCACCCTCGACAACGGCTTGAAGGTCGTCGTGCGCGAAGACCATCGCGCGCCGGTGGTGGTGTCGCAGGTCTGGTACAAGGTCGGTTCCAGCTACGAAACCCCGGGCCAGACCGGTCTGTCCCACGCCCTCGAGCACATGATGTTCAAGGGCAGCGAGAAAGTCGGTCCCGGCGAAGCCTCGCTGATCCTGCGCGACCTCGGCGCCGAAGAGAACGCGTTCACCAGCGACGACTTCACTGCTTATTACCAGGTGCTGGCCCGCGACCGTCTGGGCGTGGCCTTCGAACTGGAAGCCGACCGCATGGCCAACCTGCGCCTGCCGGCTGACGAGTTCGCCAAGGAAATCGAAGTCATCAAGGAAGAGCGCCGCCTGCGCACCGATGACAAGCCGATGGCCAAGGCCTTCGAGCGCTACAAGGCCATGGCCTATCCGGCCAGCGGTTATCACACGCCGACCATCGGCTGGATGGCTGACCTGGAGCGGATGAAAGTCGAAGAGCTGCGTCACTGGTACCAGTCCTGGTACGTGCCGAACAACGCCACGCTGGTGGTGG
The DNA here is from genome assembly GCF_002884345.1 of Pseudomonas sp. GW456-12-10-14-LB2. Taxonomy (NCBI): domain Bacteria; kingdom Pseudomonadati; phylum Pseudomonadota; class Gammaproteobacteria; order Pseudomonadales; family Pseudomonadaceae; genus Pseudomonas; species Pseudomonas sp. GW456-12-10-14-LB2. Next base: position 67,322 of record NZ_POHV01000002.1, on the reverse strand, counting down.
TCGGCGACGTGACTCCGGACGAGGTGAAGACCCTCGCCCAGCGCTACTTCGGGCCGATCCCGAAACGCGACGTGCCGCCGGCGAAAAAGCCGCTGGAACTGGCCGAACCGGGTGAACGCCAGATCACCCTGCACGTGCAGACCCGACTGCCGAGCCTGATGCTCGGCTTCAACGTCCCGAGTATCGCCACCGCCGAAGACAAACGTTCGGTCAACGCCTTGCGCCTGATTTCGGCATTGCTGGACGGCGGCTACAGCGGTCGCATCCCGACTCAACTGGAGCGTGGCGAAGAACTGGTGTCCGGCGGTTCGTCGAGCTACGACGCCTACACCCGCGGCGACAGCCTGTTCACCCTGTCGGCCACACCGAACACCCAGAAGAAAAAAACCATGGCCCAGGCGGAAGCCGGCCTGTGGAAACTGCTGGAACAGCTGAAAACCACCGCACCGTCCGCCGAAGAGCTGGAACGCGTGCGTGCGCAGGTCATCGCCGGTCTGGTCTTCGAGCGCGACTCGATCACCAGCCAGGCCACTGCCATCGGCCAGCTGGAGACCGTCGGTCTGTCGTGGAAACTGATGGACACCGAACTGGCGGATCTGGAAAGCGTCACTCCGCAAGACATCCAGAACGCCGCCAAGCTGTATTTCACCCGCGAACGTCTCAGCGTCGCCCACGTCCTGCCACTGGAGACGACTCATGAGTGAGCGCAAAACCCCACGTCTGCTGCTCGGCCTGATCGCCGTGGCCATCATCGGCTCCGCCGCGTTCTATCTGGTGCCGAGCGACAACACCAAGGCCAGCGAAGCGCTGGATAACGCCAAGTCCAGCCAGAAGCTGCAATCGCTGGCCGAACTCGACGGCAAGGCCCCGGCCAGTCGCAAGCTCGACGTGCAGACCTGGAACACCGCCGAAGGCGCCAAGGTGCTGTTCGTCGAAGCCCGCGAACTGCCGATGTTCGACATGCGCCTGATCTTCTCCGCCGGCAGCAGCCAGGACGGCAACGCGCCGGGGCTGGCCCTGCTGACCAACGCCATGCTCAACGAAGGTGTGGCGGGCAAGGATGTCGGCGCCATCGCCCAAGGTTTCGAAGGCCTGGGCGCGGATTTCGGCAACGGCGCCTACAAGGACATGGCCATCGCGTCGCTGCGAAGTCTGAGTGCCGCCGACAAGCGCGAGCCGGCGCTGAAGCTGTTCTCGGAAGTGGTGGGCAAACCGACCTTCCCGGCCGACTCCTTCGCGCGCATCAAGAACCAGATGCTCGCCGGTTTCGAGTACCAGAAACAGAACCCCGGCAAGCTCGCCAGCCTGGAACTGATGAAGCGCCTGTACGGCGATCACCCGTACGCCCATTCCAGCGACGGCAACGCGCAAAGCGTGCCGAAGATCACGCTGGCGCAACTGCGTGAGTTCCACGCCAAGGCCTATGCGGCCGGCAACGTGGTGATCGCGCTGGTGGGCGATCTGTCCCGCAGTGAAGCCGAGGCGATTGCCAATCAGGTGTCCGCTGCGCTGCCAAAAGGCCCGGCGCTGGCGAAGATCGCCCAGCCGCAGGAACCGAAGGCCAGCGTCGGTCACATCGAGTTCCCGTCCAAGCAGACCAACCTGATGATCGCGCAACTGGGCATCGACCGTGATGACCCGGACTACGCCGCGCTATCGATGGGCAACCAGATCCTCGGCGGTGGCGGTTTCGGCACCCGGCTGATGAGCGAAGTCCGCGAGAAGCGCGGCTTGACCTACGGCGTGTATTCGGCCTTCAGCCCGATGCAGGCTCGCGGCCCGTTCATGATCAACCTGCAGACCCGCGCGGAAATGAGCGAAGGCACCCTGAAACTGGTGCAGGACGTGCTCGCCGACTACCTCAAGACCGGCCCGACCCAGAAAGAACTCGACGACGCCAAGCGCGAACTGGCCGGCAGCTTCCCGCTGTCCACCGCGAGCAATGCCGATATCGTCGGCCAGCTCGGCGCCATGGGTTTCTACAACCTGCCGCTGAGCTATCTCGATGACTTCATGCGTCAGTCCCAGAGCCTGACAGTCGAGCAGGTTCGCGACGTCCTGAACAAACACTTGAGCACGGACAAACTGGTCATCGTCAGCGCTGGCCCGACCGTGCCGCAAAAGCCGTTACCGGCCCCATCTGATAAACCTGCCGAGCAGCCGCTCGGGGTTCCGGAGCATTAATGGCCAGTCCAAAGAAACCTGTACAAAAACTGCACAACGGTGTGAACCAGTTGCGCATCATCGGCGGCGAATGGCGCAGCCGAAAGCTGAGCTTTCCTGATGCGCCGGGTCTGCGCCCGACGCCAGACCGGGTGCGCGAAACCCTATTCAACTGGCTCGCACCCTACGTTGCCGGGGCCAAGGTGCTCGATCCGTTCGCCGGCAGCGGCGCGCTGTTTCTGGAAGCGCTGTCCCGTGGCGCGGCCATGGGTCAGGCGCTGGATGCCAGCCACGTCGCGGTCTCCAGCCTGAAAGAACACCTCGGCACGCTGCGCTGCACCAACGGTCACGTGCAGACCGCCGATGCGCTGCGCTACCTGGAAACCCAGACTGCGACCGCGTTCGACCTGGTGTTCCTCGACCCGCCGTTCAACCAGAACCTGCTGCCGACGGTGTGCACATTGCTGGAAGAGCGCCAATGGCTGGCCGACGATTCGTGGATCTACACTGAAAGCGAAACCACGCCATCGACCCTCGGCCTGCCGGGCAACTGGCGCCTGCACCGCGAGCAGAAATCCGGGCGGGTGTACTACGCGTTGTGGCAACGTATGGCAGTGATCGCCGGTTAACCGACCGGCCTGAAAAAGCGGCGAGTCTCAGCCGAGGCTCGCTGCGCTGCATCGAGAGCAATCGTGTCCCCTTCGTCTAAACCGTTCATCCCCGCCTTCGGCCTCGGCAATCCACACCTGCAAACCTTGTGGGGGCCGCTATGGCGTAAAACCGTGCACCTTGATCGCCAGCGCGAACGGCTGTGGCTGGACGACGGCGACTTCCTCGACCTCGACTGGCACGGCCCGCACAGCGCCGACGCGCCTCTAGTGCTGGTGCTGCACGGGCTGACCGGTTCTTCCAATTCGCCTTACGTCGCCGGAATCCAGGCAGCCCTCGCCGCGCAAGGCTGGGCCAGTGTTGCGCTGAACTGGCGCGGCTGCTCCGGCGAGCCGAATCTGTTGCCCCGCAGCTACCATTCCGGGGCCAGCGAAGACCTCGCCGAAACCATCCGCCATCTGAAAGCCAAGCGGCCATTGGCGCCGCTGTATGCGGTCGGCTATTCCCTCGGCGGCAATGTGTTGCTCAAGCATCTGGGGGAAACCGGCAGTGCCAGCGGCGTGCTCGGCGCGGTGGCGGTGTCGGTGCCGTTTCGCCTCGATCAATGTGCCGACCGTATCGGCCAGGGCTTCTCGAAGGTCTATCAGGCGCACTTCATGCGCGAGATGGTCGCCTACATCAAGAACAAGCAGCGCCAGTTCCAGCACGACGGGCGCGAGGATGGTCTCGCCGCACTGGCAGCCCTCGGCTCGCTGGAAAACATGCGCACTTTCTGGGATTTCGATGGCCGGGTGACCGCGCCGCTGCACGGTTTCGCCGATGCCGAGGATTACTATCGCCGCGCATCGAGCCGCTACTTTCTCGGCGAGATCCGCACGCCGACCCTGATTATTCAGGCGGCTGACGACCCGTTCGTGTTCCCCCACAGCCTGCCGCAGGCCAGCGAGCTGTCGGCCACGACGCAGTTCGAATTACAGAGCAAGGGCGGGCATGTCGGCTTTGTTGACGGCACGCTCCGCCAACCGGGTTATTACCTGGAGCGACGGATTCCGCAGTGGCTGGCCGACGCGGGGCGCGGGTGAAGTCATGAGCGATCAGGGCGAGTCGATCCGTTTCTGGCAGGCCGCGCCTCTGGCCGGGGTCGAGCTGTTGACCGCGCGCTACATCGAGCATCGTTTCGCCCCGCACGTCCACGACGGTTATGTGATCGGCATGATCATGGCCGGCGCCCAGCGCTACCGTTATCGCGGCGCCGAACACCTGGCGGGCAGCGGCACGCTGGTGCTGATCAATCCGGACGAAGTGCATAACGGCCACAAAGGCACGGAGGACGGCTGGCTGTACCGGGCGTTTTATCCCGACACAGGGCAGATCGTCGCGCTGCTGAATGAGCTGGAACTGCCGACCGCACCGATGCCGGCTTTCGGCGCGACGCTGTATCGCGATCCGGACCTGGTCAACGGTTTCTGTCAGTTGCATCGCTTGCTGGAAAGCCCCGCCACCGCGCTGCAACAGCAAACGGTGTGGCGCGAAATGATGATGTTGCTGTTACAGCGTCACGCAGCGGTGCAGATCAACGGCAACCCCGGCAAAGAGCACCGCGCGGTGGCGATGGCCAAGGAGTTGCTGCACGCGCAACTGGCGGCGCCGCCCTCGCTGGAAGAACTGGCGGCGGCCGTGAACCTCTCGCCCTTCCACTTTGCCCGGGTGTTCCGTCGCGCCACCGGCATGCCGCCGCACAGCTGGCTGATGCAGCAGCGGATCGCCTGCGCGCGTGGCTTGTTGCAGAGCGGCTGCCTGCCGGTGGAGGTCGCCACGCAGCTGGGATTTGCCGACCAGAGCCATCTGAGCCGGCAATTCAAACAGGTTTACGGCGTGGGGCCGGCGGCCTATCGCAGCGCGCGGCTGGATCGCTGAGCGATTACTCGTCCGTAGCGATACCGCGCGCAGGATCGTTGATCCACTCGCTCCACGATCCGGCATACAGCGAACCCAACGGATAACCCGCCAGGCACAGGGCGAACAGGTTGTGACACGCCGTCACCCCGGAGCCGCAGTAAGCCACCAGATCGTTCGGGGAACGCTCGCCGAGTTTCGCGGCGAAACGCTGCTTGAGCTGATCGGCCGGCAGGAAACGCCCGTCGCTGCCCAGGTTGTCGGTAAACGCCGCGCATTGCGCGCCGGGAATGTGCCCGGCGATCAGGTCGATGGGTTCCACTTCACCCTTGAAGCGCGGCAAGGCGCGGGCATCGAGCAGGGTCAGGGCCGGCTGGCCGAGGCGCTGCTGCAATTGCTCGGCGCTGAGCAGCAGGCTCATGTCCGGCTGGCCGCTGAAATTACCCCGGGCCGCTGACGGTGGATCAAGACTCAACGGCAGCCCCGCCGCATGCCAGGCCTTGAGCCCGCCATCGAGAATGAACACGCCGTCACGCTTGCCCAGCCACGCCAGCAACCACCAGGCCCGCGCCGCATAGGCGCCCGGGCCGTCGTCATACAAAACCACGTCGCTGTCGTTATTGATGCCGAACGCTTGCAGGCGTTCGATCAGCGCCGCCGGCTCCGGCAGCGGATGGCGACCGGTCACACCCTTGGTCACCGGGCCGCTGAGGTCGCGTTCAAGATCGGCGAAATGTGCCCCGGCAATGTGCCCCTCGGCGTAGCTGCGCTGGCCGTAATCCGGGTCTTCGAGGGCAAAACGGCAATCGAGAATCACCAGCCCCGGTTGCGCCTTGCGGGCATCCAGTGCGGTCGGGCTGATCAGTTGCGCAATCGGCATAGCGAACGACTCCAGTGAATAAATGGGCTTACGGTCTCTCTTCGAGGGCCTGGGCCAGCGGCACGTAGAACTCTTCGAACAAGGCGTTGACTTCATCGCGGGCCTGCTCGGTGACGAACCCTGCTTCCAGCACCAGCACCTGATACACGCCACGCTTGATGGCCTGCTCGCTGAGGTGATTGGAATTCTCCCGGGTCGTGCACAGGAAGCGCACCCAAGAGGTGAGGATGATCCACGCGTTGAGGGTGAGGGATTCGATCTGCACGCGGTCCATCTTCAGGATCCCGGCGGCAACAAAGCCTTCGTAGATCGCCGCGCCCTGGATCACGCAGCGCTGGGAGAAGCGCCGATAACGCCCGGCCAGGTCCGGATCGCTGTCGAGCAGGTGCTCGAGATCGCGGTGCAGGAAACGGTAGCGCCACATCGCCGACAGCAGTTCCTTGAGATAGAAACGCTTGTCTTCGACCGTCGCGGCACGGCCCTGGGGCGGACGCAGGAAGCTGTCCACCAGGCTTTCGTACTCACTGAACAATACGGCGATGATCGCCTGCTTGTTGGGGAAGTGGTAGTACAGATTGCCCGGAGAAATCTCCATATGGGCGGCGATGTGATTGGTGCTGATGCTGCGCTCGCCCTGCTGATTGAACAGCTCGAGGCTGTTCTGCACGATGCGCTCGCTGGTTTTGATCCGTGGGGCCATGGCTTGAGCTTTAATTCAGAGTGCGTTGGGGGGCATCTTACGACCTAACCGGAACGGGATAAAACCAGGATGCGCAAGGAAGCCATTTGACTTTCTAGAGCATAGACTCTAAAAAGTTCCTCAAAACAACATCTCCGGAGCTGACAATGACTGCCGATATTGCCTACCTGCAAACGCTGCAGCAGCCGCTGGAAGAGCTCAACCGGCTGTTCAACGCGCAGCGTGCCGCCTACGCCGCCAACCCGATGCCACCTGCAGCCCAGCGCCAGCAATGGCTCAAGGCCCTGCGCGATTTGCTGAGCAACGAACGGCAGGCCCTCATCGACGCGATCAGCTCCGATTTCAGCCACCGCAGCGCCGATGAAACCCTGCTCGCCGAACTGATGCCGAGCCTGCACGGCATTCACTACGCCAGCCGGCACATCAGCCAGTGGATGAAACCTTCGCGGCGCAAAGTGGGTGTGGCTTTCCAGCCGGCATCGGCGAAAGTCGTGTATCAGCCGCTGGGCGTTGTCGGCGTCATCGTGCCGTGGAACTACCCGCTGTTCCTGGCCATCGGCCCGTTGACCGGCGCGCTCGCGGCCGGCAACCGGGTGATGCTGAAACTCAGCGAATCGACCCCGGCCACCGGCCTGCTGCTCAAGGAACTGCTGGCGCGGATCTTCCCCGAAGATCTGGTGTGCGTGGTGCTCGGCGAGGCCGATGTCGGCGTGGCGTTTTCCAAGATGCGCTTCGACCACCTGCTGTTCACCGGCTCCACCAGCGTCGGCAAGCATGTGATGCGCGCAGCGGCAGAAAACCTGACACCGGTTACCCTGGAACTGGGCGGCAAATCCCCGGCCATCGTTTCCCACGACGTACCTCTCAAGGACGCCGCCGAACGCATCGCTTTCGGCAAGACCCTCAACGCCGGCCAGACCTGCGTGGCCCCGGACTACGTGCTTGTACCGGAGGAGCGCATCGGCGGTTTCGTCGAAGCCTATCGCCAGGCGGTGCGCGGGTTTTATCCGACGCTTGCCGACAACCCGGACTACACCGCAATCATCAACGAGCGCCAACTGGCGCGGCTCAACAGCTACCTCAGCGACGCCACCAGCAAGGGCGCGCTGCTGATTCCGCTGTTCGACCAGGGCCAGGGCCGGCGCATGCCGCACAGCCTGTTGCTGAATGTCAGCGACGAGATGACGGTGATGCAGGACGAAATCTTCGGCCCGCTGCTGCCGATCGTGCCGTATCAGGATCTGGATCAGGCATTTGCTTACATCAATCAGCGGCCACGTCCTCTGGCTCTTTACTACTTCGGCTACGACAAGCGCGAACAGAAGCGCGTACTCAGCGAAACCCATTCCGGTGGCGTCTGCCTCAACGACACGCTGCTGCACGTGGCGCAGGACGACATGCCGTTCGGCGGCATCGGCCCGTCGGGCATGGGCCATTACCACGGGCACGAGGGTTTCCTGACGTTCAGCAAGGCCAAGGGCGTGCTGGTCAAACAGCGCTTCAACGCGGCGAAGCTGATCTACCCGCCGTACGGCAAATCCATTCAGAAACTGATCCAGAAACTGTTCATTCGCTAACGTCACCGCCGGGTAATAACAACAATGCACCCAAGCCTGACCGAAACACCTGCCCTGTCGCGCCGTGGCCTGCTGAAATTCAGCCTGGGCGCCACGGCCTTCCTCGCCACTGCCGGCCTTGGTGCCAGCCTCAGCGGCTGTTCGTCGAGCGTATCGGCCAACGGATTCGCCACGTTGCGCAGCGGCGATCTGCTGTTTCTGCGCGCACTGATTCCAGTGATGCTGGATGGCGCCGTTGCTGTGGAAAAGCTGCCCGCCGCTGTCGATGGCACCCTGAAGTCGCTGGATTACAGCCTCGATCACCTGTCGCCGGAAATGCTCAAGCTCACCCGGCAACTGTTCGATGTGCTGGGCATGGCCGTGACGCGCGGGCCATTGACCGGAATCTGGGGCAGTTGGGAAAACGCCAGCCCCGAGGCGATCCGTCACTTCCTCGAATGCTGGGAAAACAGCTCGCTGAGCCTGCTGCGCATGGGCCACAGCTCATTGCTGCAAATGGTAATGATGGCCTGGTACACCCGCGCCGAATCCTGGGCCCATTGCGGTTATCCCGGCCCGCCCGCCGTTTGAGCCTGGCGACCCACGCATAACAATAATAAGAGAACCTGATCGATGCCCGTACCCGACCCGTTTCGCGAAGGCCTTGCCCGTGGCTGGAAAACCTACAACGGCGCGCAACTCACCGATGACCTGACTCTGGAAGCCGATGTCGTCATCATCGGCAGCGGCGCCGGTGGCGGCACTACGGCGGAAATCCTCAGCGCCGCCGGCTATAAAGTGCTGCTGATCGAAGAAGGCCCGCTCAAGACCAGCAGCGATTTCAAACTGCTGGAAGACCAGGCCTACAGCAGCCTCTACCAGGAAGGCATCGGCCGCATGAGCAAGGATGGCGCGATCACCATCCTTCAGGGCCGCGCGGTCGGCGGCACCACGCTGATCAACTGGACATCGAGTTTTCGCACGCCCGAGCCGACCCTCGAACACTGGGCCAAAGAACACAACGTCAAAGGCCACAGCCCCGCCGACATGGCGCCGTGGTTCGAAAAAATGGAGCAGCGTCTCGGCGTCGCCCCGTGGATGGTGCCGCCCAACGCCAACAACGACGTGATCCGCAAAGGCTGCGAACAACTTGGCTACAGCTGGCACGTGATCCCGCGCAACGTGCGCGGCTGCTGGAACCTCGGCTACTGCGGCATGGGCTGCCCGACCAACGCCAAGCAATCGATGATGGTCACGACCATTCCGGCAACCCTGGAAAAGGGCGGTGAACTGCTCTATCTGGCCCGGGCCGAAAAGCTGTTGATCAGCGGCGACAAGGTCACCGGCCTGCAATGCGTGGCGATGGACGAACGCTGCGTCGAGCCGACTGGACGTACGATCACCGTCAAGGCGCGGCATTACGTGCTGGCCGGCGGCGGGATCAACAGCCCGGCGCTGCTGATGCGTTCGGATGCACCGGATCCGCACAAACGGCTGGGCAAACGCACCTTTCTGCATCTGGTGAACATGTCCGCCGGGCGTTTCGACGAGGTCATCAACCCGTTCTACGGTGCGCCGCAGTCGATCTACTCGGACCATTTCCAGTGGAAGGACGGCACTACCGGCCCGATGGCCTACAAACTCGAAGTACCGCCGCTGCACCCGGCGCTGGCCGCCACGTTGCTCGGTGGTTTCGGTCAGGAAAGCGCGCAACACATGGCGAACCTGCCGCATACCCACGCGATGCTCGCCCTGCTGCGCGACGGTTTTCACCCGGATAGCCAGGGCGGCAGCGTCGAATTGCGCGGTGACGGCTCGCCGGTGCTCGACTATCAGGTGTCGCCTTACACCTGGGAGGGTTTGCGCCGGTCTTTCCACAGCATGGCCGAGATCCAGTTCGCCGGCGGCGCCAAAGCGGTGATGCCGATGCACGCCGATGCCCGCTACGTGAACAGCCTGGCCGAGGCCCGCTCGTTGATCGACAGCCTGAGTCTGGAGCTGTATCGCACCCGCCTGGGCAGCGCTCACGTCATGGGCGGTTGCGCCATGGGCGAGGACCCGAAAACCGCCGTCACCGACAGCCTCGGCCGCCATCATCAACTGAGCAATCTGTCGATTCATGACGGCTCTTTGTTCCCCACCAGCATCGGCGCCAACCCGCAGTTGTCGGTGTATGGTCTGACGGCGCAACTGGCGACATCTCTCGGCGAACGGTTGAGAAACCCGTGAAAAAGGCGAAAATTCCGATCGTCTATAGTGCTTTCTTACCCAACAGGCGACTTTCCCGACCGGGACGGCTGCGATACCATCCGACTCCCCAACGGATTCCCGCCAGGACGACGCGATGAACCGAGTGTTGTACCCAGGTACCTTCGACCCTATTACCAAGGGCCATGGCGATCTGGTCGAACGCGCCTCGCGCCTGTTCGACCACGTGATCATCGCCGTCGCCGCCAGCCCCAAGAAGAATCCGCTGTTCCCGCTGGAACAACGGGTCGAGCTGGCCCGCGAGGTCACCAAACACCTGCCGAACGTGGAAGTGGTCGGCTTCTCGACGCTGCTGGCGCATTTCGCCAAAGAGCAGAACGCCAACGTGTTCCTGCGTGGCCTGCGCGCGGTGTCGGACTTCGAATACGAATTCCAGCTGGCCAACATGAACCGCCAGTTGGCCCCGGATGTGGAGAGCCTGTTTCTCACCCCGTCCGAGCGTTATTCGTTCATTTCCTCGACACTGGTGCGGGAAATCGCGGCCCTGGGCGGCGATATCAGCAAGTTCGTCCACCCGGCGGTGGCCGAAGCCCTGACCCTGCGTTTCAAGAAGTAACGACCGTTCAAACGGCGCCCGCGTGCACTACGGGCGCCAATGCGGCACAATTGCGCGCATTGATTCATAGCGCCCGGGCTCCCCGCCCCGGCTGGAGTTAGCATGTCCCTGATCATCACCGACGATTGCATCAACTGCGACGTCTGCGAACCCGAGTGCCCGAACGCCGCCATTTCCCAAGGCGAAGAGATCTACGTGATCGACCCGAACCTGTGCACCCAGTGCGTCGGCCACTACGACGAGCCGCAGTGCCAGCAGGTCTGCCCGGTGGATTGCATTCCACTGGACGAAGCTCATCCGGAGACTGAAGAACAGTTGATGGAGAAGTACCGCAAGATCACCGGCAAGGCTTGAGCCACTGAATACGATCGCAGCTCCCGGCTGCGATCGCGTCATTCGCGCTGCTCGAATCCCTCCCCTGTGCAGCCCAGGCATCGCACGAACGCCGCTTTCGCCGGCGCCACCACCAGCGCCTCTCCCGCATCGCCAATCCCGCCACCCAGCGCGGTGAACGGCAACGACACGACGAACGCCCCGGCACCAATCACCGTTGCCACCACCAGCAATGGTCGGGCAATCAGCAGATCGCCGAGCATGGCGTAGGCCGGTGGATTCTGGATGGCGTAACGAGGGTCACCGCTGCCGCCTTCCGTGGCCTGAACGGTCAGGCTGAAGCACAGCAGCAGGGCGACGATGAGGGTTTGCAAGGACTTCATGGCACGATCCTTCGGGCTGAACAGTGAGACAACTCACTATAGACCGTAGGACTTTTTCGGACGCCCTGCTCAGCTTTGGCAGCGCGGACACCAGACGCTCGCGCGCTGGCCGAGCTTCATTTCCCGCAGGCCCGTGCCGCAGACCTTGCAGTGCTCGCCGCCGCGACCGTAGACAAACAGTTCCTGCTGGAAATACCCCGGCTGCCCGTCGCCACCAATGAAGTCACGCAACGTGGTGCCGCCGCGCTCGATGGCGGCAGCGAGGATGCGTTTGATCTCGATCGCCAGCTTCAAATAGCGCGCCCGGGAAATGCCTTTGGCTTCACGGCGCGGATCAATACCGGCGGCGAACAGCGCTTCGGTCGCGTAGATATTGCCGACCCCCACCACCACCGCGTTGTCCATGATGAACGGCTTGACCGCCATCGAACGCCCGCGTGACAGCTGATACAAGCGCTCGCCATCGAACAGATCGGTCAACGGCTCAGGGCCCAGACGAATCAGCAATTCGTGATTGAGCGGGTCGGTGCTCCAGAGCATCGCCCCGAAACGCCGAGGATCGGTGTAGCGCAAGGCCAGGCCCGACTCCAGTTCGATATCGACATGCTCATGCTTGGCCGCCGGCATCCCGATCTCCACCAGCCGCAGGTTGCCCGACATGCCCAAGTGGCTGATCAGTGTGCCGACTTCGGCGTTGATCAGCAGATACTTGGCGCGCCGTTCCACCAGCACGATGCGCTGCCCGGACAGCCGCACATCAAGGTCTTCGGGAATCGGCCAACGCAGCCGGCGATCACGCACGATCACCCGGCTGACTCGCTGGCCTTCCAGGTGCGGGGCGATGCCGCGGCGGGTGGTTTCGACTTCCGGCAATTCAGGCATGGGGGTCTCGAATCAGTTTGCTAAATCAGTGTGCGCCAAGTTCGCGGATGGTTTGCTTCAACGTTTCGAAGTCGTAATCCGAGAGGCCGATGTATTCCAGCACCAGCGGCCCGACGGCCTGCCATTCGAAGTCTTCGGTCTGGTTGCCCAGCACCCGGTACGACGCGCAGATGTGCTCGGCCATCTTCAGGATCGCCAGCAGGTTTTTCATCTGACTGTTGCGCGAAGTCTCGTCGCTGAAGATCGCCAAGGCATTGTGGTGGTTGGCGATGGCCGCGCTAACGTGTTCCGGCAGGCGCCAGGACTTCGCGGTGTAGTAACCCACCACAGAATGGTTGGTGTTGTAGACATCGTTCTCGGTGTCCACGACCCGGCGCTCGGCGCTCGCGTTGGCATAAGCCAGTTCGAGTGTCTTCATGTAATCCGGAAAACGCTGAAGCATCAGCGGCACGCCGCAGTCGTGGAACAGGCCCAAGGCGTAAGCCTCGTCGCTCGCCTCGGTGCCGACGCGCTTGGCCAGCGTCAGGCAGGTCATGGCCACGTCCTGGGCGGTGTCCCAGAAACGGTTGAGGGTGACGATGGTGTCGTCGTTCATCTCGCCCTTGATCGACATCGCGTTGATCAGATTGATGATCGAACGGCTGCCCAGCAGGTTCACCGCGCGCTTGATCGAAGTGATCTTGTTGCTCAGGCCGTAATAGGGCGAATTGACGATTTTCAGCAGCGAGCCGGACAGGCCAGGATCCTGGGAGATCAGCTTGGCGATCGTCTCCAGGTCGGGGTCGGGCATGTACTGCTCCATTTGCAGATCCACCATGATCTGCGGCTGCGCGGGCACGCTGATGCCTTGCAGGGACTGTTGAATCTGTTCGGTGGTCAGCTCTTGGGACATAAGTACACACTCTGGGACAGGCCGCGATTCTAACCTCTAAAAACCGACGGACGACACACCAGTGGGCAATTCGCAGGAACTTTCACTTTCCACCAGCCTTCGGAATCTGTAGTGCCCGGAGCAGTTCCCCATCTGTCGCGGGCAGTAATTCCAACAGACTCAGGAGCTGAACGATGGCCACTTCTCTCAGCGGCAAGCGCGTCGCTTTTCTGGTAACCGACGGTTTCGAGCAGGTTGAACTGACTGGCCCCAAAAAGGCACTGGAGCAGGCGGGAGCGCAGGTTGACATCCTCTCCGCCGAAGCCGGCAGCGTCAAAGGCTGGAATCACGATAAACCTGCGGACGACTTCAAGGTCGACCAGACCTTCCAGGGCGCAAGCATCGATCAATACGATGCCGTGGTGCTCCCGGGCGGTGTGCAGAACTCTGACACCATCCGCATCGACCAGGACGCCCAGCACCTGGTCAAGACCGGTGCGTCCGCCGGCAAGCCGATCGCAGTGATCTGTCATGGCAGCTGGCTGCTAATTTCGGCAGGGCTGGTCAATGGCAAGACCATGACCAGCTACAAGACCGTCAAGGACGATCTGGTGAATGCGGGGGCGAACTGGGTTGATCAGGAGGTAGTAAAAGACGGCCACCTGATCAGCAGCCGCCAGCCGGACGATATTCCGGCGTTCAGCAATGCGCTGATCGACGCGCTGTCGGCATAGAGCATAAGCGTATGGATACGGGGCGGGCCTGCTCGTGATGAGGTCAGCCGCGTTTCATCGCACGCCAAACCCGGCATAAGGCGCAACACGGTATACTCCCGCTCTTTTTTCCGGAGCGACGTCATGTCCCTGCCTAGCTTGCGCCTCAAAGCCAACGCCGACCGTCGCCTGCGCGCCGGTCACCTGTGGATCTACAGCAACGAAATCGACGTGGCCGCGACCCCGTTGCACGGCTTCAAGGCCGGCGACCAGGCGATCCTCGAAGCCGCCGGCGGCAAGCCGCTGGGCATCGTCGCCATGAGCCCGAACAACCTGATCTGCGCGCGTCTGCTGTCGCGCGACATCAAGCTGCCGCTGGACAAGTCGCTGCTGGTGCATCGCCTGAACGTAGCCCTGTCGCTGCGCGAGCGCCTGTTCGACAAGCCGTTCTATCGTCTGGTCTACGGCGATTCCGACCTGCTGCCGGGTCTGGTGGTCGACCGTTTCGGCGACATCCTCGTGGTGCAGCTCGCCTCGGCGACCATGGAAGCCCATAAAGATGACGTGATCGCGGCACTGACCCAGGTGCTCAAGCCAAGCGGCATCCTGTTCAAGAACGACTCCGCCGCGCGCGATGCCGAAGGCCTCGAGCGTTACACCGAAACCGTGTTCGGCGTGGTGCCGGAGTGGGTAGCGCTGGAAGAGAACGGCGTGAAGTTCGAAGCGCCAGTGGTTCAAGGTCAGAAAACCGGCTGGTTCTACGACCACCGCATGAACCGCGCCCGCCTGGCCCCTTACGCCAAAGGCAAACGCGTACTGGACCTCTACAGCTACATCGGTGGCTGGGGTGTGCAAGCGGCCGCATTCGGCGCCAGCGAAGTGTTCTGCGTCGACGCATCGGGCTTCGCCCTCGACGGCGTTGAGCGTAACGCCGCACTGAACGGCTTCGCCGACAAGATGACCTGTATCGAAGGCGACGTGTTCGAAGCCCTGAAAGAACTCAAGGCCAGCGAAGAGCGCTTCGACGTGATCGTTGCCGACCCGCCTGCGTTCATCAAGCGCAAGAAAGACCTGAAGAACGGTGAAGGCGCCTACCGTCGCCTGAACGAGCAAGCCATGCGCCTGCTCACCAAGGACGGCATCCTGTTCAGCGCTTCGTGCTCGATGCACCTGCCGGAAGACGACCTGCAGAACATCCTGCTGACCAGCGCCCGTCACCTGGACCGCAATATCCAGCTGCTGGAGCGTGGCGGTCAGGGTCCGGATCACCCGGTACACCCGGCCATCCCGGAAACCCGCTACATCAAGAGCATCACCTGCCGCCTGCTGCCGAACAGCTAACGGTATCGATGCGTATAAAGAAGGGGAGCCTAGGGCTCCCCTTCTTTTTGCCTTTAACGTTGCTTTCCTACACTTATTGTCCTGCAGACTTGCAGGATATTTCCGCGAATACTTTATTTACTGAAATTTAACTTACACACCCATTTCCAGCCAAAGATCACTCCGACAAAATTACTGGATTATTCCTACTTAATATTTGCTTGCGATTAATCCATTACAAACTATTATTAAGTCGTCGCCACGGAGGTGACACCAACTAACCACGAAGCAGCAACGAACAAGGAGTTCAATCATGAAAGCAATTACTCTGGAATCCCGCACCCTCGCAAATCTGGCTTTTCTGGTCGCACCTAAAGCCCGTTAAGTAAGGTGGGCGCTGGGTATAGCCGGCTACCCAGCGCCTCTGACAAAGCACCTATCCAGAGCAGCGTGCCCCAACATGCATATAAATCCTTATTTATTCATACTGCCACGAACGCCCGGCCAGATAGTCTGGAACTACAAAGACCATACTCAACATGAACTTGATCTTGAATATTCCTCCCGACTGGCGCAACTTGTCCACAACCCTGACTTATACGACAACAGCAACATAATAGATACACAGCTTTTAAATGCAGGAATACTGACTTCTTATAAAATCCCGGCGCCTGCCTGGGGCTGGGATGAACTGTCCAGGATCTACCATATCGGGACTCGGGACATTCCTTGCGAACACACTCCCCGAAACATTCAGGAATGGTCCAGGCAATATCTCGAACACTGCAACAAAGTGCTTGCCACTCCCCCGCCAGCCGACATCCCTGTGGATACCCGTCCGAACGCACTCATCGCCCTGCCCAAGCCGCTGGCACTGAATGACGACAGCCTGTCGAATTCACTGACCCGGCGAAAGACCTGCCGATCCTTCACTGGCGCTGCCGTGCCGCTGGATGATGTGGGCACCTTGCTTTACCTGTCACTCGGTTACCTGGGAGAACGCGAAACCGACTGCGACGACAGCATCGCCGAAGGACTGGGCGCGCGGCGCAGCAGCCCTTCCGGCGGTGGCCTTAATGCCTGCGCCGGGTTCGTGTTTGTACAGAACGTCGACGGACTGGCACCCGGCGTGTATGCCTACCACCCCGCCGATCACGCCCTGAGCTTCATCAACCCTTTGCCCGACACCGCGCCCGGCAATCTGCTGGGGGGGCAGCATTTCATCAACAACCTGCCATTGGGGCTGTTCATCACCGCCCGCTTCGACCGGCTCTGGTGGAAATACCCGCACTCGCGCGCCTATCGAATGGCGTTCATCGAAGCCGGGCACCTTTCGCAAACGTTTCAACTGGTGGCGACAGCGCTCGGCATGAACACCTGGCTCACAGGCGCGTTTTCCGATGAGCAGGTCGAAGCGTTGCTGAAGCTCGAAAACAGTGCGGAACAACCCTTGTTCTTTGTCGGTTGCGGGGAAAGCGACGGTCAGGCGATGTGTCAGGAAATGCGTGACCTGCTGCGTGAGGCACAACCATGAGCGCCCTGGCCCCGGAACCGGTCTTTCAGTTCACCCTGAGCGACTGGAACAGCCGCGCCTCCGTTCGCGCCAGCCCCCACGATTACCGCTTGCCGGAAAACGTGCAGGAACAACTGGAGACCCGGCACTGGTTTCCGCCGGCATTCCTGCCTTATCTAACCCACCCGGCGATTGAAGCAGCGGGCCGTTCGATGCTGCACCGGCTTACGGCCCGGCATCTGGTGCACTTTCTCGACTACACCACGCTGCTCGAACACCGGATCGTCAATCGCGCCGTCGAAACCATCGTGCATGGCGAACTGCCGGTCGAGGTACCGACGTCGATGAAAACCGCCGCGCTCCAGCTCTACACCGACGAGGGCTATCACGCCCTGTTTTCCAGTCAGGTGGCAGAGCAGATCGCCAGCCTCTACGCCATCACCGGGCGACCCGTGATGCCCAGACGCATCACCCGGATGAACCTGCTGGTCGCACGCACAAGGCAGGAGCAACGGCCGCTGGCGTGCTTTCTTCTGGGCTTCGTCTCGGAAACCATCATTGCCCGTGAACTGCTGGATGTCTGCCGCGACAGCTTGGTGTCCGGCGTCAACGACATGTTGCGCGATCACCTCACCGACGAAGCGCGCCACAGCCGCTATTTCACCGAAGTGTTCCACTACCTCTGGTTGCACCTGAACCCGCGACAGCGAACGTTCACCGCGACGACCTTGCTCGACATTCTGGAAATCTTCTTCGAAGTGGATGAGCACTGGCTGCAGGAAAGCCTCTGTGGCGCGGGCATTGCAAATACGACGGTGACGGACATTCTCGGCACGATGACATCGACCCAGGCCAGTCGACGGCGGGCACGCGCCGGCAGCCTCGCTACGTTGAAGGCATTGAAGAAAGCCGGATTTTTCGCCGAACCTCAAAACCAGACACTATTTGCCAGGGCGGGACTGATCGATGGATGACGGACAATCTGTGGTGACCCGACGACAGCGGCGCGGGGCTGTCAGTCTTTTGCTGGCAATGGTGTTGCTCGGCGTCTTTCCACTGGATGTCCTGCTGCCTTCGTTCCCGGCACTGGCCGAACACTTTCGCCGCACCCCGGCGGACATCGCCCTGTCGATCAGCCTGTTTGCGGTCGGAATTGCCTTCGCCCAGTTGCTGATCGGCCCGCTGTCGGATGTGATCGGACGCAAGGGGCTGCTGCTCGCCGGCATGAGCGTTTCCATACTCGGCGCCCTCGGTTGCGTGATGACCTCGGACTATTCGCTGTTTCTGATGTTCCGGGTGTTGCAGGCGCTGGGCTGCGGTTGCTTCGTGCTGTCACAGGCGCTGGTGCAGGACCTGTTCGAAGGCGAAGAACGTGACCGCCTACGGATTTTAATGGTCACCGCCGGCGGGATTTTCATCTCGATATCGCCGCTGGCTGGCACCTTTCTTCAGGCGACGCTGGGCTGGCGCGGCAGCTTCTGGGTGTTCATCGCATTATCAGCCGCAGTGCTGCTCAAGGCCTGGCTGTTTCTGGAGAACACCCGACCTACCGCCACTGGCACACGTACGAACTTCCTCACGGCATATCGACGGGTTCTGGGAGATTTCGACTTCGTCGGCTACTGGCTGATTTCGGCATTTGCGTTCGCCTGCCACTTTTCATTCATCGTGATCTCGCCGCTGATCTTCATGGATCGGCTGCAACTGTCCGCTTACGAGTTTTCGTTGATCCTGCTGATCTACGGTGCGGCTTACGTCACCGGGGGTATCCTCGCCAGCGTGCTGAGCAGGCGCATCAACAGCGGCCAGCAGATGGTCGTCGGCCTGAGCCTGATCCTGTTCGCCGGCGTGACCATGCTGTACCTGTCGTCGAACTTTGCACTGGCTCCGGCGACCGTGCTGATCCCGATGCTGATCTGCACCGCCGGCACCACCATTGCCCGGCCGGCAGCCACGTCCCGGGCCATGAGTCTGTTTCCGGAAAACGCCGGCACCTCGGCCTCGGCCGGCAGCACGATCATTTTCATCTGCGGCGGCTTGATCAGTGCCTTGATCAGCCTGAGCCCGACCAATCTGCAATCCACGCTGGGCTACAGCTTCGTGATACTCAGCGGGGTGGCACTGGCGTTGAACGCGCGGATCAGTCGCCGCAGCGATCTCGTGGGGCAACCGGACAGCGATTAATCCTGCCGGTCGTCATCCCGCACGCTTCGTCAGCACTGGAACAACGCTTTGCGCCATTCCCTCCTGACGCCAGCGGTGTAGAATCGCGAGATTCATCGCCATTCATCCCCGGCGGGTTTATGAGCTCAGGCTGAGACCAGCGGCGATCCCGCAACGTCATCGGCAACATCAGGACACACGGCCATTTCTGAGTGTTCCAGACGTCAATAGAAGCTCACTCCCTTTTGATACCTGATTAGCCGCCCGGAGTGCTCCATGCCAGATTACCGCTCGAAAACATCCACCCACGGCCGCAACATGGCCGGCGCCCGCGCATTGTGGCGCGCCACCGGGATGAAGGATGACGACTTCAAGAAGCCGATCATCGCCATTGCCAACTCCTTTACCCAGTTCGTACCGGGCCACGTTCACCTGAAGGACCTGGGCCAACTGGTTGCCCGTGAGATCGAACGCGCTGGCGGCGTTGCAAAAGAATTCAACACCATCGCCGTTGACGACGGCATCGCCATGGGCCACGACGGCATGCTCTATTCGCTGCCGAGCCGCGAGATCATCGCCGACTCCGTCGAGTACATGGTCAACGCCCACTGCGCCGACGCCATCGTCTGCATCTCGAACTGCGACAAGATCACCCCCGGCATGCTGATGGCCGCCCTGCGCCTGAACATCCCGGTGATCTTCGTCTCCGGCGGCCCGATGGAAGCCGGCAAGACCAAACTGGCCAGCCACGGTCTCGACCTCGTCGACGCCATGGTGATCGCCGCCGACTCCAGCGCTTCTGACGAGAAGGTTGCCGAGTACGAGCGCAGCGCCTGCCCGACCTGCGGTTCGTGCTCCGGCATGTTCACCGCCAACTCGATGAACTGCCTGACCGAAGCCCTGGGCCTCGCACTGCCGGGCAACGGTTCGACCCTGGCCACCCACAGCGATCGCGAGCAGCTGTTCCTGCAGGCCGGCCGCACCATCGTCGAGCTGTGCAAACGCTACTACGGCGAGAACGACGAGTCGGTACTGCCGCGCAACATCGCCAACTTCAAGGCGTTCGAGAACGCGATGATGCTCGACATCGCCATGGGCGGTTCGACCAACACCATCCTGCACTTGCTGGCCGCGGCCCAGGAAGCCGAGATCGACTTCGACCTGCGCGACATCGATCGTCTGTCGCGCAAGGTGCCGCAGCTGTGCAAGGTCGCGCCGAACATCCAGAAGTACCACATGGAAGACGTGCACCGCGCCGGCGGCATCTTCAGCATCCTCGGTTCGCTGGCCCGTGGCGGCCTGCTGCACACCGACCTGCCGACCGTGCACAGCCGCAGCATGGAAGAAGCCATCGCCAAGTGGGACATCACCCAGACCGACGATGAAGCCGTGCACCATTTCTTCAAGGCAGGCCCGGCCGGCATTCCGACGCAAACCGCGTTCAGCCAGTCGACCCGTTGGGAAACCCTGGACGACGACCGTGAAAACGGTTGCATCCGCAGCTTTGAACACGCCTATTCGAAAGAAGGCGGCCTGGCCGTGCTGTACGGCAACATCGCCCTGGACGGCTGCGTGGTGAAAACCGCCGGCGTCGACGAGTCGATCCACGTGTTCGAAGGCAACGCGAAGATCTTCGAAAGCCAGGACAGCGCCGTGCGCGGCATCCTCGCCGACGAAGTGAAGGAAGGCGACATCGTCATCATTCGCTACGAAGGCCCGAAAGGCGGCCCGGGCATGCAGGAAATGCTCTACCCGACCTCGTACCTGAAATCCAAAGGCCTGGGCAAAGCCTGCGCCCTGCTGACCGATGGCCGTTTCTCCGGCGGTACTTCCGGTCTGTCCATCGGCCACGCTTCGCCAGAGGCTGCGGCCGGCGGCGCGATCGGTCTGGTGCAGGACGGCGACAAGGTGCTGATCGACATTCCAAACCGCTCGATCAACCTGTTGATCAGCGACGAAGAACTGGCGGCACGCCGGGTCGAGCAGGACAAGAAAGGCTGGAAACCGGTCGAACAGCGTCCACGCAAAGTGACCACCGCCCTCAAGGCCTACGCCCTGCTGGCGACCAGCGCCGACAAGGGTGCCGTGCGCAACAAGGCGATGCTCGACGGGCTGTGATGCTTAACCGTCGCGCATAAAAATGCCCCGCCAAGTGCGGGGCATTTTTTTGCCTTCAGTTTGATCGTTCCCACGCTCCCGCGTGGGAATGCCTCAAGGGACGCTCTGCGTCCAGTGACGCGGAGCGTCACGGGCTGCATTCTCACGCAGAGCGTGGGAACGATCATCGCGCTCTGCTCGGGAGCAATCACCGTAGCAATTACTGGATTTCTTCAGGTTTGACGATCACCCAGTTCTTGTCCGCCGTCACCGGCAAACCTTCTTTCGCCTGGGCCGCCGCGTGTTTGGCCATCATGCCCTGGATCTGGGTCATGTACTTATCCTTGCGGTTGACCCACAGGTGAATGCCACCCTTGGCCACGTCCACATCGTGGAACAGCATGTAGCCGTCGCTGGTCGGCGTGTCGCCACCCACCAGTACCGGTTTTTTCCACTCGTCGATGTAGGTCAGGATCGCCGCGTGCTTGCCGGCCATCCAGGTCGCCGGGGTCCACAGGTATGGTGTCAGCTCGAGGCCGAGGTTGGCCTTCTCGTCATATTTGCCGGCGGTGATCTGCTTGCGCGCGGTGGTCAGTTCGCCAGTCTCGCGGTTCTTCAACAACGTGGTCACGCCGATGACGTTCTGCGGTTTGACGTTGTAGCCGTACTTCGGATCGGCCGCGACCATGCGCACCAGTTCTTCGGAGGCGGCGGTCATCACGTAGACCTCGATGCCGTTCTCCATCAGTTTGTTGTACAGCTCTTTCTGGCCAGTGAAGATCTTCGGCGGATTCACATCCAGATTCTTGACCACGTCACCTTCGTAATAAGTCGCCGGCACCGGTTTGCCCGAGGCCATCAGCTCATCGACGTAGCCCTTGAGTTCCTTGAGGGTGAAGCCGGAAAACACCTGCGCCACCCATGGGTAGCAGACCATGTCGTCGACTTCGCAGAGGCGGTAGTAGTAACTGAACAGGCTTTCCTTGTGGTCGGCGGTGTCCTTGAACGGCATCAGTTTCAGGGAGGGGTCGAGCTTGTCCCGGGTGATCAGGCCCTTGTTTTCCATGAATGGCAACAACGACTCTTCGAGGTCGTAGCGGTAACTGGTGTTGTCCATGTCGAACACCGCGTAGTTACCCTTGTTGGCGTTGGCAGCGATCATCGCGTCCAATGCCTTGGCCTGATCCGCCGGCCAGTGTTTCAGGTCGGTGGCGAATGCCTGAGTGACCAGGCCCATCCCCACAGTCAGTGCGACAGCCAGAAATTTCGGTGTGAACTTCATTGGCGCTTTCTCCCTGGGTCAAAGAAATCGACGCTAACAAATATGTGTGACAGTCCTCGTCTGTCAGCGACCGTCCACGTCCGTTTCGCGCCAGCTGCATCCCCGAGAGCGACACCCGCTTATTCCAAAAACGACGGACGACCTCCGATTTCGGTATTAAATCATTGGAAATCAAACTGTTAGGCTTGCCGGTTCGCAACAGCCCCGGAAGGTTGTTGGCACAGTCTTTTCTGGAGTCCTCATGAATCTGCCCCTGATTCTCAACTTGCTGGTGTTCCTCGCCCTGCTCTTCGGCCTGGCGCAAACCCGTCACACCTCGTGGAGCCTGGCGAAAAAAGTCCTGCTCGCGCTGGTGCTGGGCGTGGCGTTCGGCGTCGCGCTGCACACGATTTACGGTGCCGGCAACCCGGTGCTGAAAGCCTCGATCGGCTGGTTCGATCTGGTCGGCAACGGTTACGTGCAACTGCTGCAAATGATCGTGATCCCGCTGGTGTTCGCCTCGATCCTCAGCGCCGTGGCCCGTCTGCACAACGCATCGTCGCTGGGCAAGATCAGCTTCCTGACCATCGGCACGCTGCTGTTCACCACCGCAATTGCGGCGCTGATCGGCATCGGCCTGACCAACCTGTTCGGCCTGACCGCCGAAGGCCTGGTCGCCGGCACGCAGGAAATGGCCCGTCTGCAAACCATTCAGACCGACTACGCCGGCAAGGTCGCCGAACTGAATGTGCCGCAACTGCTGCTGTCGTTCATCCCGCAGAACCCGTTCGCCGACCTGGCCCGGGCCAAGCCGACCTCGATCATCAGCGTGGTGATCTTCGCCGCGTTCCTGGGGGTTGCCGCGCTGCAACTGCTCAAGGATGACGTCGAGAAAGGTCAAAAAGTGATCAACGCCATCGACACCCTGCAGGCCTGGGTGATGCGTCTGGTGCGTCTGGTGATGAAGCTGACCCCGTACGGCGTGCTGGCGCTGATGACCAAAGTGGTCGCCGGTTCCAACCTGCAGGACATCATCAAGCTCGGCAGTTTCGTGGTGGTGTCGTACCTCGGTCTGGGCCTGATGTTCGTGGTACACGGTCTGCTGGTGTCGGCGGCCGGGATCAACCCGCTGCGCTTCTTCCGCAAGATCTGGCCGGTGCTGACCTTCGCGTTCACCAGCCGCTCCAGCGCAGCGAGCATTCCGTTGAGCATCGAAGCGCAGACCCGTCGTCTGGGCATTCCGCAATCGGTGGCAAGCTTCGCTGCTTCGTTCGGCGCGACCATCGGCCAGAACGGCTGCGCCGGTCTGTACCCGGCAATGTTGGCGGTGATGGTTGCGCCAACCGTCGGCATCAACCCGCTGGATCCGCTGTGGATCGCGACGCTGGTAGCGATCGTAACCTTGAGTTCGGCCGGTGTGGCGGGCGTGGGTGGCGGTGCGACCTTCGCCGCGCTGATCGTGCTGCCGGCCATGGGCTTGCCGGTTTCGCTGGTGGCGTTGCTGATTTCGGTCGAGCCGCTGATCGACATGGGCCGTACGGCCCTGAACGTGAGCGGTTCGATCACCGCTGGCGCGATTACCAGCCAGGTGATGCAGCAGACCGACAAGGCACTGCTGGATGCCGATGAGCATGCGCAGCTAGCGAGCTAGCCAGCTGCAAGCTGCAAGCTGCAAGCTGCAAGCTGCAAGAAGAGCATTCCAGCTTTTACTTGCGGCTTGCAGCTCGAAGCTTGTAGCTATCTTCTTTCCCAGACTTCGAAGTTGTAAGCCGGTTTGTCGCCTTCAGCCGGATTCGGCACGTTCGACACCAGCTTCCACTGGTTCAGATCGAACTCCGGAAACCACGCATCCCCTTCCGGGCTCAACGCCACACGGGTCAGATACAAACGATCCGCCTGCGCCAGCCCTTGCGCATACAACTGCGCCCCACCAATCAGCATCAACTCGTCGACGCCCTGCTCTTTCGCCCACGCTTCGGCGCGAACCACGGCGGCTTCCAGCGACGGATAGACTTCCGCGCCCTCCAGCACCAGACCGGCCTGACGGCTGACCACGATGTTCAAGCGGCCCGGCAACGGACGACCCAGCGAATCCCAGGTCTTGCGGCCCATGATGATCGGCTTGCCGAGCGTCGTGGCCTTGAAGTATTTGAAGTCTCCGGGCAGGTGCCAGGGCATGCTGTTGTCGACGCCGATCACACGGTTTTCACCGAGGGCTGCAATCAGGCTGAGGGGGAGTGATTTAGTCATGCCGGCGAGGATACCAGAGCCGCCCTTACCCCGATAAGCGCCACAGCGGTTATGCTCACGGCTCAATCAAGCAACGGGATGCCGCGTGACTGAACTGACTCCACTGCAAAACCTCTGGCTCACCGAAACCGTGCGCCTGCGCGAAGAACACGCAGGCCCGCTGGAGGATCTGGAAGCCAATCGCCTGGCCCGCGCGGCCGGCGGCGATCTGCCGGGACGCATTCAACGCCGCGCCCTGTGGCTGGCCGAGCGCGATGGTCTGACCTCTGCGCTCAAGCACTGGCTGCAAGGCGCACGCCTGGCGCTGGTGCTGCTGGCGATCTTCGCGGTACTGAGCGGTGCCGGTCTGGCTTTCGCCGCACTGGGCCAGACGCCGGTCAATGTGTTCTGGGCCCTGGGCAGTCTGCTGGGGTTGAATCTGATTCTGCTGTTGAGCTGGGCGCTGGGGCTGGTCTTCGCTGGCGAACACGACGCTACACTCGGCCGCTTGTGGCTGTGGCTCAGTGAAAAACTCGCCCGCGACGCCAAGGCTGCTCAACTCGCACCGGCGCTGCTGCTGATGCTGCAACGCCAGAAACTCAATCGCTGGGCGCTCGGCACGCTGGTCAACGGCCTGTGGTTGCTGGCGATGTTCAGCGCGCTGGTTTTGCTGCTGACGCTGATGGCGACCCGGCGCTACGGCTTCGTCTGGGAAACCACGATTCTCAGCGCCGACACATTCATCAACATGACCCAGGCCCTCGGCGCATTGCCGGCGCTGCTGGGCTTCAACGTGCCGACCGTGGACATGATCCGCGCCAGCGGCGACACCACGCTGAACATCGAAAGCGCCCGTCAGGCCTGGGCAACCTGGCTGGTCGGCGTGCTGGTGGTGTACGGCGTGCTGCCGCGTCTGCTGTTGGCGCTGTTTTGCTTCTGGCGCTGGAACAGCGGCAAAGCCGCATTGCGTCTTGACCTGAACCTGCCCGGCTACGCCCAACTGCGCGAACGCCTGATGCCGACCAGCGAACGCCTCGGCATCACCGATCCAGAACCTGCGCAATTGCACCGCGTCGAAAGCACCGTCGGCGAACACGCCAGCGATGGCGCGTTGCTGGTGGCGATCGAACTCGACGATCAACACTCATGGCCGCCGACGCTGCCGAAAAACGTCAGCAACGCCGGCATCCTCGACAGCCGTGAATCGCGCAACAAACTGCTCGAACAGCTCAGCCGCTTCCCGCCGGCGCGCCTCGCGATTGCCTGCGACCCACGACGTTCGCCGGATCGCGGCAGCCTGGCGCTGATCGCCGAGCTGGCGCGCAATGCCACTGCGACCCGTGTCTGGTTGTTGCAGGCGCCGCAAGGACAAGCGCTGGATGCCGAACGCCTCGGTGACTGGCATGTGGCGTTGCAACAGCTGGAACTGCCGTTCGCCGATTGCGCCCCGTTGAACTGGCTGGAGCACGGACATGACTGATGCCTGGAAAGCGCCGCTGAAACTGGCGGTGGTCGGCCACACCAACGTCGGCAAGACTTCGCTGTTGCGCACCCTGACCCGCGACGTCGGCTTCGGCGAAGTCTCCCATCGACCGAGTACCACGCGGCATGTCGAAGGCGCGCGGTTGTCGGTGGATGGCGAGCCGTTGCTCGACCTCTACGACACGCCCGGTCTGGAAGACGCCATCGCCCTGCTGGATTTTCTGGAACGTCTGGAGCGCCCCGGCGAACGCCTCGACGGCCCGGCACGGCTGGCGCGGTTTCTCGACGGCAGCGAAGCGCGCCAGCGTTTCGAACAGGAAGCCAAAGTCCTGCGGCATCTGCTCGATTCCGATGCCGGCCTGTACGTGATCGACGCCCGCGAACCGGTGCTGGCCAAGTACCGCGATGAACTGGAAGTGTTGGCCAGTTGCGGCAAGCCGCTGCTGCCGGTGCTGAATTTCGTCAGCAGCGCCAACCACCGCGAGCCGGACTGGCGCGAAGCACTGGCGCGTCTCGGCCTGCATGCATTGGTGCGTTTCGACAGCGTCGCCCCGCCCGAGGACGGTGAGCGGCGGCTGTATGAAAGCCTCGCACTGTTGCTGGAAAACGCCCGCCCACAACTTGAACGCCTGATCGCCGATCAACAGGCCCAGCGCCTCGCCCGCGAGCAAAGCGCCGCACGCCTGATTGCCGAATTGCTGATCGACTGCGCTGCGTGCCGACGCAGTGTGGCGAGCAACGCCGAGCAGGAACAACAGGCCATCAGCGAACTGCGCAAAGCCGTGCGTCAACGCGAACAGAAGTGCGTCGAGGCGCTGCTGAAGCTCTACGCCTTCCGCCCGCAGGACGCCGCCGCCAGCGATCTACCGTTGCTCGACGGACGTTGGGGCGATGACCTGTTCAACCCGGAAACCCTCAAGCAACTCGGCGTGCGGGTCGGCGGCGGGATTGCGGCCGGTGCAGCGGCCGGTGCGGGTGTGGATTTGCTGGTCGGCGGCATCACCCTAGGCGCCGCCGCGCTGGCCGGCGCCATTGCCGGCGGCGCCCTGCAAACCGCCCGCAGCTATGGCAACCGCTTGATCGGCAAGATCAAGGGGCAGCGGGAGCTGACGGTCGACGACAACGTGTTGCGCCTGTTGGCCCTGCGTCAGCGGCAACTGTTGCAAGCGCTGAATGCCCGCGGCCATGCGGCGATGGATGCCGTTCAGGTGGCGACGCCGCAGGACAAGACCTGGCGCGAGGGCAAGTTGCCGGAAGCACTGAACAAGGCGCGGGCGCATCCGCAATGGTCTTCGCTGAATCCGCATCCGAAGCTGAATCAGGCGGAGCGGCAGGAGCAGATTGAGTCGTTGGTGGAAAAGGTGCTTGAGCTTTAAATCCCAGACCCTCACCCCAACCCTCTCCCGGAGGGAGAGGGAGCTGACGGTGTTGTTCTTGGGTCATACATCGACCTGAAATAATTAAGCGGAACTCAAGTTTGAAAAGCATGAGAATCGACGCCCTCTCCCTTCGGGAGAGGGCTGGGCGGGCGGCGCTCCGATGAGGGCAGCAATCACTAGGCAGACAACAAAGCTTCAGCCTTGCGCTTCAGAACGGACAAATCCATCACCGGCACCGCCATTTCCTTCGCCAGTTCATCCCACTGGCGCATTCGCAGGCTGACGGCGCACAACGGATCCTGCTCGAACGCATCCGCTTCAGCCTCGGTCATCACCCCGCCCTGATATTCCAGGGTGCGGCGGCTGGCTTCGCTCAAGCGGTCGTAATAGCCCGATTCCCTGAGCGTCAGATAGCGCTTGGCCTGGACGTGATATTCCACCAGTCGCGCCAGGCGTTCGCTGAAGCCGGCCTCACGCAGATAATCCGCGCCGAGACGTTCGTGGCTGACCACGCCGTAACCGCCCATGTTCTCCGCGCCTTCGGCACACAAGTGGCCGATGTCGTGGAAGAACGCGGCAAGCACCACTTCGTCGTCGAAGCCTTCGGCGATGGCCAGTTGCGCCGCCTGGGACATGTGCTCGATCTGCGACACCGGTTCGCCGATGTAGTCGCTGGCGCCGAAGCGTTCATAGAGGCCGAACACCCGGTCGATGACTTGCTCGTGACTCAACATCAGTGCTCTCCAAAAAGCTGTGCAACATTGCGCTCGGCCATGGCCGGGCCGACGCTCATGCCGACGCCGCTGTGCATCAGCGCCACACTCAGCCCCGGCGCCGGACGCAGGAACGAAAACGGCCCCGGACCCCGGGAACCATAGACGCCCTGCCAGCGCTCGACCACCTGCACCTTGCAACCGAGAGTCTGTTCGGCCAGTTCGAGCATCCAGTTGTCGACCTGCTCGGCGTTGAACGGCGACGGATCGCTGCCGTAATGGTGCGAGTCGCCGATGATCAGTTCGCCATACGGCGTCGGGCTGATCAGCAGGTGAATGCCGTTTTCCTGCAGGTGCGGTTGCTCGCGCAGGATTTGCGCCTGCACGGCGGCCGCTTCCGGCAGATCGGCGAAGGCGCCGTAATGCACGCAGCTGAGGCCGGTGAGCAAGGCATGTTGCAGGTTCAGGTCGATCTGCGGCCGGGCGCGGAGCATTTGCAGTCGGCAGATTTGCGGGTCGAGGGCGGCAATCGGCTCGGCCAGCAAGGTCTGATAATCGTGGCCGGAGCAGACGATGATCTGCTTGGCGGAGAATGTGCCGACAGTACTTTGCAGGCGCCCAGGCTCGACGTCGCGAACCAGCGTCGAGAAGTGAAACTCGACGTCGAGCTCGCGGCGCAGGTATTCGATCAACGCCGGAATCGCCTCCCGGGAATACAGCTGTTGATCGTCCATGCCGTGCAGCGCGGCGCGGTGATGGCTGAACTGGCCGCCGTACAGATCGCGCAGCGCGGCACCGCGCAGCAGTTCGACGCGGTAGTCGTGCTCGACGGCGCGTCCGGCGCAGAAGGCTTCGAGCAAGTGCTCTTCGGCTTCGGTGCGGGCGAACAGGTACGAGCCGTTGCGCTTGAGTTGCAGGCCGGCGAGCTGCGCCCACTGGCCCCAGATGTCGCGGCTGGCCTTGGCCAGTTCAAGCATCGGCCCCGGTGGCTGGCCGGTGACCAGTGCCTGGCCGAAGTTGCGTACCGAGGCGCCAATGGGCGTGGCGGTGCGCTCGAAAACCGTGACCTTGAGACCGCGCCGGGCGGCGGCCCAGGCGTGGGACAGACCCAGGATGCCGGCGCCGACGATCAGCAAGTCTTTGTGTTGTGTCATGCAGCTACCTCAATGATCGTTCCCACGCTCTGCGTCACAGAGGACGCGGAGCGTCCTTGGCTGCATTCCCACGCGGAGCGTGGGAACGATCAATGCTCCGTCAGGGAACGATCGGGTAAGAAGATTTACTTGGCAGCGACTTTCTCGGACTTGCCGTCATAACGCTTGCGCCATTCGGTCAGGATCTCGTCGCGGTTCTTCGAGGCCCAGGCGAAGTCGTTCTTGATCAGGCGCTGCTCGTAGTCGGCCGGCAGTTCGGTCTGCGGCTTGGCGATGCCCGGTTGGGCGAGGACGGCGAAGTTTTCCTTGTACAGATCCATCGCCGGGGCGCTGGCGGAGAAGTCGGCCATTTTCTTCGCGGCTTCTTCATGCGGCGTGCCTTTGATCACGGCAGTCGCTTCGATTTCCCAGCCCAGGCCTTCCTTCGGCAGGATGATGTCCAACGGCGCGCCCTGGCGCTTCAGCTGAACGGCCGGGTATTCGAAGGAAATCCCGATCGGGAATTCGCCCGCTGCCGCCAGTTTGCAAGGCTTGGAGCCGGAGTGAACGTACTGGCCGATGTTCTGGTGCAGACCGTCCATATAGGCCCAGCCCTGTTTCTCGCCGAAGGTTTGCAGCCAGGCGCTGACGTCGAGGAAACCGGTGCCGGACGAGGCCGGGTTCGGCATCACGATCTTGCCTTTGTACTCAGGCTTGGTCAGGTCCTGCCAGCTCACCGGTTTGCTCAGGCCCTGTTTCTCGGCCTCGACGGTGTTGAAGCAAATGGTCGCGGCCCAGACGTCCATGCCGACCCAGGCTGGCGGGTTGGCGGCGTCGCGGTAGTTCGCGCCGATCTTGCCCAGGTCCTTCGGCGCATAGCTTTGCAGCATGCCCTTCTGATCGAGGATCGCCAGGCTCGACGCCGCCAGGCCCCAGACCGCGTCAGCCTGCGGGCGATCCTTTTCGGCCAGCAGTTTGGCGGTGATGATCCCGGTGGAATCGCGCACCCACTTGATCTCGACGTCCGGGTTGGCCTTTTCGAAGGCCTCTTTGTAGGACTTCAACTGCTCGGCTTCGAGGGCGGTGTACACCGTCAACTCGGTTTTTGCCGCGAAGGCATTCAGGCTGAAAGTAGCGAGCACAGCAGCGGCCAGGGCCATAGGCTTGAACATGATCGTTTTCCTGTAGGTGAGTTGAGGCGATAGGGACAAGTCGTGAATCAGTGACCGGGCGCGGTTTGCCGCCAGGCCTGGGAACGGCGCAGCAAGCCGCGCGAAGCCCACGCCAGCAGCAAGGACACGCCCGCCGAGGTGAACAGAATCAGGGTCGACATCGCCGCCGCGCCGCCGACGTTGCCGGCGTCATCCATGTTCAGCACCGCCACCGCCGCGAGGATGGTGTCGGGGCTGTAAAGGAAGATCGCGGCGGACACGGTGGTCATGGCCGAGACAAACAGGTAGCGCACGATGTCCAGCAGCGCCGGCAGGCAGATCGGCACGGTGACCCGCAGGTAATGCCGGTACAGCGGCGCCTTGAGCGACAGCGCGGCGGCTTCGAACTCGGCGTCGAGCTGACGCAGCGCAGTGGTGGCGGTCATTTGCGCAGTGGTCAAATAGTGAGCAATGGTGCAGACGATCAGCAGGGTCATGGTCCCGTACAGCACGTGCAACGGGTTGCCGGTCAGGTTGAAAAAGAAGACGTAACCCAGACCCAGCACCAGCCCCGGCACCGCCATCGGTACGAAACTGAGCATGCGCAGTGTCAGATTCAGCCCGCGCTGGCTGCGGGTCTTTTCCATCAGATAGGCGCCGGTGAAGATCAGCATGCTGCCGATCAACGCCGTGCCCAGCGCCATCTTCAAACTGTTGCCGTAGGCCAGCCAGCCACCGCCAGCGGTCTCGTTGAACTGATAGTGGTTGAGCGACAGCGACAGGTTGTACGGCCAGAACTTCACCAGCGACGAGAACACCGCCATGCCGAATACCAGCAGCAACGCGGCGCTGATCAGCAGGACCACGCTGAGATAAAAGGCATCGCGCTTCTTCGACGGTGCCGGTTTGAACACCTGGGCGCGGCCGCTCATGGAATCACCGTGACGCCGACGCAGCCAGGCATCGACGCCGAAGCTGAACAGTGCCGGCAGCAACAGAACCATGCCGATCAGCGCACCGCGCCCGAATTGCTGCTGGCCGACCACCGCTTTGTAGGCTTCCAGCGCCAGCACTTGATAGTCGCCACCGACCACCACCGGCACACCGAAATCGGTGATGGTCAGGGTGAACACCAGACAGAACGCGGCGAACACAGCCTGGCGAGTCGCCGGCCAGGTGATGCTACGGAAGGCTTTCGCCGGGCTGGCGCCCATGCTCGACGCAGCGTCGAACAATCGCGCATCCGCCAGCGACAGGGCTGACAGCAAAATCATCAAGGCGTGTGGGAAGGTGTAGATCACCTCACCCAGAACAATCCCCCAGAAACCGTAGATGTTGTCGGACAGCAGCCCGCGCAACATCCCCTGATTGCCGAACAGATAGACCAGCGCGATCCCCGGCAACATCGACGGCGCCATCAGCGGCAGCAGGGAGATCCCGCGCCAGATGCCTTTTGCCGGAATCAACGTGCGCTGCAAGGCGTAGGCAAACAGATAGGCCAGCGGTACGACGATCGCCGCGACGCTGAGGGAAACTTTCAGGCTGTTACCGAGTAGCCAGTGGAAATTGTCGCTGCTCACCAACTCCTTGGCGGCGAGCCAGCCACCGCCCTGCCCGGCTTCGCTGCTGAAGCCGCGCCAGAAGATCGCCAGCAATGGCAATAGCACCGCCACACCGAGCAGCACCAGCAGCAGAAGTTTGCCGCCGAGGACGAAGATCCGGTCGCCGACCTCGGCCCCGGACACCTGCCGCGCCTGCTTTTGCGGTAGCGGCAGTGCGAGGTTGCTGTTCATCAGGCAAACACCTGCAGGCTGCGTGGCGGCAAGGCGACCATGATCTGCTGGGCGCCGAGGCGCGGCATGGCTTCCGGTGCCAGTTCGGCGAGCAAGGGGTGGCCGGGCAACTGATCGAGTTCGAAGCTCATGCGGCAGCGGTTGCCGAGGAAAGTGATCTCGCGAACCTTGGCCGGGAACAGGTTTTCCTCGTGTACCAGCGGATTGACGTTGATCGCTTCCGGGCGGCAGAACAGCCGGCCCGACGCACTGTGGACGCTGCCGTCGGCCAGGCGCAGGTTCATCCCGCCGACCTTGGCGTGGCTGTCGCTGCTGCGCTGGAATGGCAACCAGTTGCCCTGGCCGACGAACTCGGCCACGAACGGCGTGGCCGGGCGGTTGTAGATTTCCTGCGGGGTGGCGTACTGCTCGACCTTGCCGTTGTTCATCACGGCAATGCGGTCGGCCATCAGCATGGCCTCGTCCTGATTGTGGGTGACCATCAGGGTGGTGATGCCGAGGTTGCGTTGCAGTTGACGCAGCTCGGTGCACAGATGCTCGCGAACCCGGGCATCGAGGGCCGACATCGGTTCGTCGAGCAACAGCAGCGACGGCGCCGGTGCCAGAGCCCGGGCCAGTGCCACCCGTTGCTGCTGGCCGCCGGACAATTGGCCGGGGTACTTCTTCTCACTGCCGGTGAGGCCGACCAGTTCCAGCATCTGACCGACGCGACGGCGCACTTCATCGCGACCGCTGCCGGCGAGGCCGTAGGCAATGTTCGCTTCGACGGTCAGATTGGGAAACAGCGCGTAGGACTGGAACAGGATGCCGTAGTCGCGGGCCTGCGGCGCGAGGTGGGAAACATCGCGCTCGCCGAGGTACAACTCGCCGCTGTCCTGCTTCTCCAGACCGGCGATGCAACGCAGCAACGTGGTCTTGCCGCAGCCCGACGGGCCGAGCAGGCACACCAGTTCACCGGCCGCGACATCGAGGGAGACGTTATCCAGCGCAGTGAATGCGCCGAAGCGCTTCTGCACGCCGCGCACTTTCATCGGTGCGCCGGGGTTGGTCAGGGCAGTTGCGATTGCAGGGTTCATGGACAGGCCTCATCAAGCAGATGAGACGAATCCTAGAGTTGTAATGCGTCGGTCATATGGCAACAAGGCAAAATCGACCGATAGTGGTATTCAGGGATTTGGGTTCAGAACTTCAGATCATGTGTCGCAGAGCGTGGGAACGATCATTACGATCAAGCGGGGGACATTTCCTGCGCGAGCCCGAGAAACGCCGCCGGCAACCGGGCGTTCTT
The DNA here is from genome assembly GCF_002884345.1 of Pseudomonas sp. GW456-12-10-14-LB2. Classification (NCBI taxonomy): domain Bacteria; kingdom Pseudomonadati; phylum Pseudomonadota; class Gammaproteobacteria; order Pseudomonadales; family Pseudomonadaceae; genus Pseudomonas; species Pseudomonas sp. GW456-12-10-14-LB2. The sequence goes on along the minus strand of NZ_POHV01000002.1, from coordinate 33,990 downwards.
GCGTTCCTTGAGGCAGTAGAGGTATTCGGGAATCTGCGGCGCATTTTCGAGGGTCAGCACCCGCAACTGCGGATCGTGCGGCACTTCCTGACGTGCAATGATGCTGATGCCGATGTTGCGCAGCACCGCCTCGCGAATCGATTCGCGGCTGCCGATCTCCAGCAACGGGCCGAAACTGACGCCGGCGCTGGCCAGCAACTCTTCGGTGAGGCGACGGGTAGTTGAGCCGGATTCACGCATCAACAAGGTATGCCCGGCCAGCGCACTCAGCGTCACATGCTCGTGCGCCGCCAGTGGATGATTGCGATGCACCGCCAGCACCAGCGGGTCGCTGCCCAACACCCGACGGATCAGCCGTGCATCGTCGAGCAACTGCGACGAGGCCGCGACATCCACCCGATAATCCTCCAGCGCTTCGAGCACCTGCTGCGAGTTGCCGATTTCCACCGACACTTCTACCTGTGGCAAACGCTCGCGGAAGGTCTTAACCAGATCAAGGATGTAATACGGCGCGGTGGCGGCGATGCGCAGCGTGCCCTGCACCTGGCCGCTGTTACGCAGGAAGAACTCGATATCGGCTTCCTGCTGCAACAACGCCTTGACCATCGGCAACAGTCGCGCACCTTCGTCGCTGACACTCAAGCGCCGGCCGCCACGGTAGAACAACTCCACCGAATACTGGCTTTCCAGATTGCGGATCTGGGTGGTCACGGTCGGTTGGCTGAGGCCGAGCTTTTTCGCCGCCAGCGTGATGCTGCCCAGGCGGGCCACCATGTAAAACGCTTTCAGCTCGGCACTCAGCACAACCGTCCCTCTTCCTCTATTTGCGCAGCAGGCGCAAACCGTTGAACACCACCAGCAGGCTCACGCCCATGTCGGCAAACACCGCCATCCACATGGTGGCGAGCCCGGCGAAGGTTACCCCAAGAAAGATCGCTTTGATCACCAGCGCCAGCGCGATGTTCTGTTTCAGGATAGTGGCGGTATGGCGCGACAGGTTGATGAAGGCCGGAATCTTGCGCAGATCATCGTCCATCAGGGCGACATCGGCGGTTTCAATCGCCGTATCGGTGCCGGCCGCCGCCATCGCAAACCCGATCTCGGCCCGAACCAGTGCCGGCGCATCGTTGATGCCGTCGCCGACCATGCCGACCCGGCGCCCTTGGGCGTACAGGTCTTCGATGGCTTGCAGTTTGTCGGTGGGCAGCAAGTCGCCCTTGGCCTGATCGATCCCGACCTGCGCCGCAATCGCCTGCGCGGTGTGGACGTTGTCGCCGGTGAGCATCAGGGTTTTCACGCCCAGTTCGTGCAATTGGCGGATCGCCTCACGGCTGGTTTCCTTGACCGTGTCGGCCACGGCGAACAGCGCCAGCGGGCCGGAACGGTCGAGCAGCAGCACCACGGACTTGCCCTGTTTCTCCAGCGCGAACAGCTTTTCTTCCAGCTGCGGCGAGCACAGGCCCAGTTCTTCCACCAAACGATGGTTGCCCAAGTGGTAGACCTGACCGTTGACCTCGCCTTTTACCCCACGGCCGGCCAGCGCTTCGAAGTTATCCACAAGCAGAGCCGCGAACCCTTTATCCACAGCCGCATTGGCGATGGCCAGCGACACCGGGTGATCGGAGCGCCCGGCCAGCGCGGCGGCAATCGCCGGGGCCGTGGCGTCGGCGGTCGGGTCGAGGGAAAGGTAATCGGTCTGCACCGGTTTGCCGTGGGTGAGGGTGCCGGTCTTGTCGAGGGCCAGATAGTCGAGCTTGAAACCGCCCTCCAGGTACACGCCACCCTTGACCAGAATGCCTTTGCGCGCCGCTGCGGCGAGGCCGCTGACGATGGTTACCGGAGTGGAAATCACCAATGCACACGGGCAAGCGACCACCAGCAACACCAGCGCGCGGTAGATCCAGTCGAACCACGCGGCGCCCATGAACAGCGGCGGGATGATCGCCACGGCCAGCGCCAGGACGAAGACCACCGGGGTGTAGATTTTCGAAAACTGATCGACGAAGCGCTGAGTCGGCGCTCGCGCGCCTTGCGCCTGTTCCACGGCGTGGATGATCCGCGCCAGAGTCGAATTGTTCGCCGCTGCGGTCACCGAATATTCCAGCGAACCGGCCTGGTTGATGGTGCCGGCGAACACTTTGTCGCCGACGGTTTTTTCCACCGGCAGGCTTTCACCGGTGATCGGCGCCTGATCGATGGTCGAACTGCCGCTGACGACTTCACCGTCCAGCGCGATACGCTCACCGGGTTTCACCCGCACGCGGGCGCCGAGATCGATGCCTTTTACGTCCAGTTCGACCCAGTTGCCGTCAGCCTGCAACACAGTGGCCTGCTCCGGCGTCATCTGCATCAGGCCGCTGATGGCGTTGCGCGCGCGATCCAGCGAGCGCGCTTCGATCAGTTCGGCCACTGTGAACAGGAACATCACCATCGCCGCTTCCGGCCATTGGCCGATCAACACGGCGCCGGTCACGGCGATGCTCATCAGGGCGTTGATGTTGAGGTTGCGGTTCTTCAGGGCGATCCAGCCCTTCTTGTAGGTGGTGAGGCCGCCGCTGAGGATCGAGATCAGCGCGATGATCGCCACCACCCAGGTCGGGGCGGCGCTGGTGAAGTGGATAACTTCAGCAGCGAGTGCGCCGACGCCGGATAGCGCGAGGGGCCACCAGTGTTTTTTCACCGGCGCCGGCGCTGGCGCTTCGACGCCCGCCTCCAGCGGCTCGGCCTGCATGCCCAGGGATCTGATCGCGTCGATGATCGGCGCGGTGTCCGCCAGATTGTGGGTCACGCCGAGCACGCGGTTGATCAGGTTGAATTCCAGTTGCTGGATCCCGGCCAGTTTGCCGAGCTTGTTCTGGATCAGCGTCTGTTCGGTCGGGCAGTCCATCGCCTCGATGCGGAAACTGCTCAGCCGGGCGTCGGCGCTTTTTGCCTCGCTCAGTTGCACCAGTGAAGGCGCGGCGGCTTTCGACGAGCAGCAGGCGTCTTCACTCGAATGAGCCGGCGCAGGCGTAACGGTTTTCGAACCGCAGCAGGAATCGCCGCCGTGGGCATGTTTATGCACAGGCTGCAGTTTTTGACTGTGATCGTGCCCGTCGCCGGGCTTGTGGGTGTGCAGGGAATCGCTCATTGGTCGCGTCCATGAAGGTGCCTGTTGCCAAGTAAAGACCCTGTAGCCACTATAGGGTCAAGCACCCTTTTGGAGATTGCCGTCATGAAGATCGGAGAACTGGCGAAACAAACCGATTGCGCCGTGGAAACCATCCGCTACTACGAACGCGAAAACCTGCTGCCGGAACCGGCCCGCAGCGACGGCAACTACCGCGTCTACACTCAGGCCCACGCCGAGCGCCTGACCTTCATCCGCAACTGCCGCACCCTCGACATGACCCTCGAAGAAATCCGCAGCCTGCTCGCCTTGCGCGACAGCCCGCAGGATCAGTGCGAAAGCGTGAATGCGCTGATCGACGAGCACATCCAGCACGTCAAGGCGCGAATCGATGGGTTACTGGCGTTGCAGACGCAACTGCTCGACCTGCGCCAGCGGTGTGGCGAAGGGCCGGAGGCCGATCAATGCGGGATCCTGCAGCGGCTGGAGGTGAGTGGCGGGGTTGTCGCAACCGAAGTCGAACATTCCCACGTCGGCCGCAGCCACGGCCATTAATAGCCGTGACCAACTTCCAACTCAATTCGAGTTGCTGTTACGTTTACTAGGCACTGAGCGGCACCGAGACCACTCATCTGAAAAAGGAGAGCCGTCCATCAAATCATCAAGGAAAACAATCAGTCCTTCGTATAATTTTCTGATTTGCTGCAAAGAGATCGGCTTGATTAATCTCCCTTGGACATACAAACAAACTTCATCTAGAACACAACACTCAACCGTACGACTTTCCCCGACAACCTCCTTCCTGAACAAGAAAGGCAGAAGGATCTGGGGTAACTGTGCCGAGAGCTCCGGAAAAACAGGCTCTATACGGGTACAGGCATCAATATTAAGTTCTAATTCCTTCCAAGGCTTTAATATGGCATGCATAGATAGAGTAAATCTCTGATTAGTAACCCCAGCACGTGTAAGATTATAAAGCCTCGCAGCCAAACCCACCATTGTGTATGGCTCTTTCTTACCTTTATTCATTCTAAAGAAAATATTCTTCTTCAGATCGTCTTCCAGTATCTCCGACATTGCTTCTTTTAAAAAATTGTTCTTTGATCTATGGCTAATAGTTTTCTTCGCCAAATCGGCTTCCACCTCACCGACCTCTAAGGATAGATCTGAGTAGGAAAGCACTGTAACCGAGCTGCGTTTTCTTTCCTGCCACTTCGACAAAATAACTGGTAATAAATAAGAATTTTTATGATCAAGCAAAAGACATTTTGGTGTTTCGGATGAGAGGTCTCCGCTCATCGACTTTCCAAGCAGCCAGTCGCTATTGCTAAAGAACATCTTAATGTTTTTTCCGTCGAGCTCGTAGTCCAGCCACCTATCCCCCAACTCATCCGACAATTTGCGCCATCCAGCGCCATATCGAAATGCCATCACCGCCAAGAATAGTGATATATTGAGCTCGTGCTGCTCATCCCAACTAGCAGCTCTGGATAGGTCTTTAGATAATTTCTTTTCTAAAGCCAAAAATATTGTTTCCTCCAGCTTCGCCTTCGCTGAAGCAGCAACTTCAGAACGACTAGCCGATACCCAGTCACCAGCATTACCCGACATTAAGTTAATACTAACATCCAACATCGGGAATGGCGTCATATCAAACTTGAAGCCTTGACCACGATAATAGACACTAATGCGATTATTGCTCCGCCTCTCATCGTACAATCGGTAGGATACACCTACAATCGAGTCGCCATACTTAACATAATCAAAGTCAGTATTAAGGCTCGTTCTTTTTCTTGTCGCTTTTGACAACGAGAACTCTCCATGCCGCACAGTCCGCATTATACCTTCAACTGGTATCAGTGACCCTTCGGCAAACTCTACAATCTTATCAGCAATACTTGCAGCCTCATAAGAAAAGCTTTCACCGTAAATAGGATCGTATCCTGTGGCAACTGAGGACTGAATGGACTGAGGCCGATACGCTAATGGCGAGTGTTTAGGAGCAGAAATTTTGAATTCGAATTCAACCGTAGTTCCAGAAGATACTGAGATATCCGAGGGCTTTCGTTTAATAAATACCAACCCTTCTTTATCAGACGTAGGGCTATGCATTAAGACTTCTAAAGACTCATTAGAAAACACGTCCTTGGTTTTCATTTTTATGACATCACACACCATAAAAATACTTTGCAGACCAATGCCAAAGGCACCAGACGGCTTGAGCCACTCTGGCATGGCTTGTATTATTTTTTGACGGCGTGTATTTTCCTGCGACGCACCAATTCGCAGCATATAATCTAGGTCTTCTACGCCAATACCTGTGCCAGTATCTGTGACCTTTAAAATCCAACCGGAAGATTGTGACCCTGCCTCCTCAACTGTATCCATCTCTATTAACTCGACAAAAATTCGCTCTTTATCAAGAATTCTTCGAGAAGAACTAGGGCTCGACCAATCAACATCAGACTTTGAACCACTAGACAGCCACAATCTAACCAGCACGGCATCCACTGCGTTTTGTAACACCTCTCTCACATACGCAAAATTAGTATCATACAAATTTCCGCCTTGGATTAAATTGAATGCTTTTCTTGGATCAATACTAAACTGTGGACGCTGACCTTTCTTTAGAACCTGAAATTCTCCAACCAGAAGAACCTCTAACTCTCCTAATGTAGGGAGAAGACCCAGCTTCCTAGATGGCACAATGTCTTGCCAGTGAGCCATTTGGCACTGCATCTCCTCCCTTAGCCAACCAAACCATTTACATGTTTCGATATAGCCCTCAATGGTTGAACATTCCGCCTTTATCTCTATACGGTCACGATCAATTCGTAAATGTCTGATAGCGGAGTGTTTCTCCTCGTGCGCCTTGCTCAACGCCGGCCTTCCCTCACCAGCAATACATTGCATTACCGGACAAAACCTATTGTCGTCTAAGTCCAGTAAATCGCCCATGCGCAGCAGGCACGCAATAAATCTCGGATGACAATCATCCTGTGCTACTCCAGCTTGCTTGAACGGCAAACCCGAGATACTCAAAATTTCGGAAAATGGGCGCCCATGCATTTGACAAATACGACCAAGCATCCTGAATAATCTTGCAGGTATGAGTTCTGTTCGTGGCGAGGATAATCCTATGCTTTCCAAGGGAGAGTTCACTATCAAGTCTGAACGCTCTGCATGCCGTCGCCTAAACCATTCTGACATTAGCTCCCTAAACTTGTCGACCGCCTGCATTGGTGAATCCGCGCCAGCAAACCATGTATCTGCGTCCTGATTCTTAAATACGCTTACAAATCGATGAAGCTCATGATGATTGTGTTTCGATATTTCCGTTAAAAAATCTGTAAACCTTTCATCAGCCATCGCCTCCATTAAGTCAGACTTGGAGACGACCATTCCTATATCATGCCAATATGCGGCTTCCAGTAGCAACCATGTATCCGTTGCAGAAAGAAGTGCAATCCCCTCCTCACCCAATAATCGTTCAATATTGATCAGAATCTGCCGACTGTGCGACTCATCATGGCGGCTGAAATGCGGAAACAAACTGCTGATGGTTTGAAGAGCTTTAGGTATTAACTTTTCATCAAATCCCCACTGACTAACCAGCAAAGATAGCGCCGAATGCTCTTCCCCCTTATTTCGCAGGTGTTTTATTAATAGGTCAGCCACCGACACACTCCATTTTATCGATTTGTATTGCAGCTCTTTTTGACCATTAGCGAGGTCTTAGAGCTGCTATTTATATTTATTTAGAACTCAGACCGCCATCGGCGCGGTCATCGGCGCATGGTGCTCGTAGCCTTCCAGCGAGAAGTCACTCGGCTCCACCAGCTCCAGCCATTCCGGCTGATAAACACCGGTCTTGGCAAACTCCGGCACGCGGTCCGAAATCTTCAGCTTCGGCATGGCGAACGGCTCGCGCTTGAGCTGTTCGTTGAGCATGTCCAGATGGTTTTCGTAGACGTGGGCGTCACCGATGAAATAGGTGAACCAGCGCGGCGTGTAGCCGGTCAGGCGACCGATCAGGCTAAGCAGCGCGGCGCCTTCGGTGAGGTTGAACGGCGTGCCCAGGCCCAAGTCGTTGGAGCGGATGTAGAGGGTCAGAGAAATCTCTTTGGTCTCGACATTCGGGTGGAACTGGTACAGCAGATGGCACGGCGGCAGGGCCATTTCATCGAGCTGGGCGCAGTTCCAGCCGTGGAACAGGATGCGCCGGCTGCCCGGGTCCTTGATGATCGTGTCGACGCACTGGCGCACCTGATCGATGGCTTTGTACAAGACCACATAGGCCTGGCCGTCTTCTTCGCCCTGGGCAATCTGCTTGTAGCCGTTGCTCAGGGTTTGTTCGATGGCGGCGGTGTTGCTCAACGGGATCTGCTTGTACGCCGGCCATTTGCGCCATTGCACGCCGTAGATTTCGCCGAGGTCGTCTTCGCCCTGACGGAACGGATTGGCCAGCCACTGGGCGTTTTCGTTGGCGTTCTGATCCCAGACCTTGCAGCCCAGCGCACGGAATTCGGCGGCGTTGTTCACGCCACGCAGAAAGCCGCACATCTCGCCGATGGCCGATTTGAAGGCCATCTTGCGGGTGGTGATCGCCGGGAAACCTTCCTGCAGATCGAAGCGCAGCATGGCGCCCGGAAAGCTGATGGTGTTCACGCCGGTACGGTTGGCCTGTTTGGTGCCGTTGTTGATGACGTGCGACACCAGATCGAGATATTGCTTCATGAGTTACCTGTGTCCTTGAGCCCCGGCAGACATCGTCGGGGTTCGAATATTTAAGCTGTCGGTGCAACCGGCGCCGCCGGGGCGCGGTGGTAGGCCAGCCAGATCAGGAACAGCCCGCCGATGATCATCGGTACGCAGAGTACCTGACCCATGGTCAACCAGTTCCAGGCCAGATAGCCCAGTTGCGCGTCCGGCACGCGGACGAATTCGACGATGAAGCGGAAGATGCCATAAAACAGCGCGAACATGCCCGAGACCGCCATGGTCGGCCGTGGCTTGCGCGAGAACAGCCAGAGGATCAGGAACAGCGCCACGCCTTCCAGTGCGAACTGATACAGCTGCGACGGGTGACGCGGCAGTTGCGCCGGGTCGCTGAACGGCGGGAACACCATGGCCCACGGCACGTCGGTGGCCTTGCCCCAAAGCTCGGCGTTGATGAAGTTGCCGATGCGTCCGGCGCCCAGACCGATCGGCACCATCGGCGCCACGAAGTCCATCAGCTGGAAGAACGACTTGCCGTTACGCTTGCCGAACCACAGCGCGGCCAGCATCACGCCGATGAAACCGCCGTGGAACGACATGCCGCCCTTCCACACTTCGAAAATCAGCGTCGGGTTGGCGATGTAGGCGCTCAGGTCGTAGAACAGCACATAGCCCAGACGCCCGCCGACAATCACCCCCATCGACAGCCAGAACACCAGGTCGGAGAGTTTCTCCTTGGTCCAGGTCGGGTCGAAACGGTTGAGCCGGCGCGATGCCAGCAGCCACGCGCCGCCGATGCCGACCAGGTACATCAGGCCGTACCAGTGGATTTTCAGCGGACCGATGGCCAGGGCCACCGGATCGATCTGCGGGTAAGGCAGCATTGCGACTCCTCGTTAGCATTCAAATCTTCAAAAATTCCCGGGCGACGCTGTCACCTCAGGATTAAGCCAGGATTGCGACCTGCCAAAACACACGGCTCAGAACAGAAAGCTCAGGCCCACGCAAAACAGCAAAGCCGCGAACAGCCGTTTCAGCAACTTCGGCGACAACTTGTGCGCCAGCCGCGCGCCGAGACGGGCGAACACCATGCTGGTCAGCGCAATGCCAAGCAGCGCCGGCAAATACACAAAACCGAGACTATGGGCCGGCAGCAACGGATCATGCCAGCCCAGAATCATGAAACTTATTGCACTGGCCACAGCAATCGGCAGACCGCAGGCCGACGAGGTCGCCACCGCCTGCTGCATCGGCACGCTGCGCCAGGTCAGGAACGGCACGGTCAGCGAGCCGCCGCCAATCCCGAAAATCGCCGAGGCCCAGCCGATCACACTGCCGGCCACGGTCAGACCGAGTTTACCCGGCACCGTTCGGCTGGCCTTGGGTTTGACGTCCAGCGCCAGCTGCGCCGCGATCACCAGGGCGAACACACCGATGATCTTTTGCAGGTTGGGTCCGGAGATCGCTTCGGCGGTCAATGCACCGAAACCGGCGCCGAGCAGAATGCCAACGGTCATCCACTTGAAGATCGGCCAGCGCACGGCGCCGCGTCGATGATGCTCGCGCACCGCGTTGACCGACGTGAAGATGATCGTCGCCAGGGACGTGCCGACCGCCAGATGGGTCAGGATCGACGGATCGAAGCCCTGCAAGGTGAAACTGAACACCAGCACCGGGACGATGATGATCCCGCCGCCCACCCCGAACAGCCCGGCCAGTACGCCCGCACAGGCGCCCAGCGCCAGATAGAGCAGAAATTCCATGACTGCCTCCCAAGGCGCGTCCCCAAAACCGGAGCGGCATGGTAACGGATGGATACCCTTCGGCTCCACTGGCGATGGATGCACGGACGATGTCTGCGTAGAGTGGGCAAAAAACACACAAGGACCACCTTATGTGCCTGATTGTTTTCGCCTGGCGGCCGGGGCATGCCCAGCCGCTGATCGTCGCGGCCAACCGCGACGAGTTCTACGCCCGGCCCAGCCTGCCGCTGGCGCAGTGGCCCGAGTCGCCGCATGTTCATGCCGGTCGCGATCTTGAGGCCGGGGGCACCTGGCTCGGTCTGGGCGCCAACGGTCGTTTTGCGGCGCTGACCAACATTCGCGATCCGCATCAGCCGCCGGCCCGGCGCTCCCGGGGTGAACTGGTGGCGGGTTTTCTGACCGGAAACCTGTCGATCGATGACTATTTGTCTGACGTTGTCGCCCGTTCGCCGGAATATGCCGGGTTCAATCTGCTGCTGGGCAATGCCAACGAGCTGTGGCACTTCAATGCGCGGTCTTCGGAACCGGTGATGTTGCAGCCCGGGGTCTATGGCCTCTCCAACGCCGGGCTGGATACGCCGTGGCCGAAACTGCTCAAGGCCAAGGCGGCATTGAGTGCGGTGCTGGATGATCCGCAGCCCGAGCGGTTGTTGGCATTGTTGGGGGATGCGCAAACGGCACCGTTTGCTGATCTACCGGATACCGGTGTGGGATTGGCGACCGAGTCGTTGTTGTCGAGTGTGTTTATTGCCAGCCAGAGCTACGGGACACGCGCAAGTACGGCGTTGATCGTGCAGGCGGACGGTACGCGGCGGATGGTGGAGCGCAGTTTCGGGCCGTATGGCGGGCACTTGGGGGAAGTGGAGATCAAAATTTAAAAGCTACCCTCACCCCAGCCCTCTCCCGGAGGGAGAGGGGGCCGACCGAGGTGTCTTGCGCTAGACATCGACCTGGGAAATCTGTGTCGATTATGGATTCACAACAGCAACTTCAGGTCGGCGGAAATATGCAGCATCCCCCCAATCAGTCCCCTCTCCCTCCGGGAGAGGGTTAGGGTGAGGGGCTTTTGGGGATCATCACTAATTTAAAGCGGTTTGACCGCCGCCGGATTGACCATCTTCGCCAACCCAAGATTCTTCAACGCCAGTTGCAGCGAGCTGTGGATCACCTGCGGGTTGTCGATGGTCATCAGTTCCGCCAGCAGATCCTTGGCCTTGCTCAGGTTGATCTGACGCAGCATCCATTTCACCTTCGGCAGGTTGGTGGCGTTCATCGACAGGCTGTCGAAACCCATCGCCATCAACAGCACCGCTGCCGCCGGGTCACCGGCCATCTCGCCGCAGATGCTCACCGGCTTGCCTTCGGCATGGGCGTCGCGCACTACGGTTTGCAGGGCTTGCAGCACCGCCGGGTGCAGGTAGTCGTAGAGATCGGCCACCCGTGGGTTGTTGCGGTCCACCGCCAGCAGATACTGAGTCAGGTCGTTGGAGCCGACCGAGAGGAAGTCCACCATCCGCGCCAGTTCCTTGGTCTGGTAAACCGCCGCAGGAATTTCGATCATCACGCCCACCGGCGGCATCGGCACGTCGGTGCCTTCGTCGCGCACTTCGCCCCAGGCCCGGTGAATCAGGTGCAGCGCCTCTTCGAGCTCGTGGATGCCGGAGATCATCGGCAGCAGGATCCGCAGGTTGTTCAGGCCTTCGCTGGCCTTGAGCATCGCACGGGTCTGCACCAGGAATATTTCCGGGTGGTCGAGAGTGACGCGGATCCCGCGCCAGCCGAGGAACGGGTTGTCTTCCTTGATCGGGAAGTACGACAGCGACTTGTCGCCGCCGATGTCCAGGCTGCGCATGGTCACCGGTTGCGGATGGAACGCGGCGAGTTGCTCGCGGTAGATCGCCAGTTGTTCCTTCTCGCTCGGGAAGCGCTGGTTGATCATGAACGGCACTTCGGTGCGGTACAGACCGACACCTTCGGCGCCGCGCTTCTGCGCTCGCGCCACGTCCGCCAGCAGGCCGGTGTTGACCCACAGTGGCATGCGGTGGCCGTCCAGGGTCACACACGGCAGGTCGCGCAGGGTATCGAGCCCCAGCGCCAGTTGCTTCTCTTCCTCCACCACCTCGGTGAACTGCTTGCGCAGCACTTCGCTGGGGTTGGTGTAAACCTCGCCCCGTGTGCCGTCGACGATCATTTCGATGCCGTCGACCTTGGCGTACGGCAGATCGACCAGACCCATTACAGTCGGGATACCCATGGCCCGGGCCAGGATCGCGACGTGGGAGTTGCCCGAACCGAGTACCGACACCAGACCGACCAGCGTGCCTTCCGGCACCTCGCCGAGCATCGCCGGCGTCAGTTCTTCGCTGACCAGAATGGTTTTTTCCGGGTAAACCAGGTTCTGCTGACGCTCTTCCTGCAAGTAGGCGAGCAGGCGTCGGCCCAGGTCCTTGACGTCCGACGCCCGCTCACGCAGGTACTCGTCGTCCATCAAATCGAAACGGTTGACGTGATCGGTCACGACCTGACGCAACGCGCCCTGGGCCCACTGGCCGGTCTTGATCACGTTGGTGATTTCGCTGCCCAGCGAGGCATCGTCGAGCATCATCAGGTAGACGTCGAACAGCGCACGCTCTTCCGGGCGCAGCTGGGTCGCCAGTTTGGCCGACAACGCACGCATGTCGGCGCGCACGCCTTCGATGGCGGTCTTGAACAGCGCCAGTTCCGCGTCGATGTCGGTGATGGTCTTGTCCGGCACCACGTCCAGATCCGCCGGTGGCAGCATGACCACCGCGGTACCGACCGCTGCGCCCGGCGAACCCGGGACGCCGACGAACTTGGCTTCCTGGATGCCCTTGCCCTGACGGCCCAGGCCACGGATGGAACCTGTGGCCTCGGCGTGGGCGATTACGCCGGCGAGTTGCGCGCTCATGGTCACGAGGAAGGCTTCTTCACCTTCATCGAACTGGCGGCGTTCTTTCTGCTGGATGACCAACACGCCGACGACGCGGCGGTGGTGAATGATCGGCGCCCCGAGGAACGAGGCGTAGCGCTCCTCGCCGGTCTCGGCGAAGTAGCGGTAGCGCGGGTGATCCGCGGCGTTTTCGAGGTTCAGGGGTTCTTCACGCGTGCCGACCAGGCCGACCAGACCTTCGTTGGGTGCCATGCTGACCTTGCCGATCGAGCGCTTGTTCAAGCCCTCGGTGGCCATCAGCACGAAGCGGTTGGTCTCTGGATCAAGCAGGTAGACCGAGCAGACCTGGCTGCCCATGGCCTCTTTGACGCGCAACACAATAATCCCCAACGCCGCCTTGAGATCCTTGGCGGAGTTAACTTCCTGGACGATCTTGCGCAGCGTATTGAGCATGGCTCGGGGTCGAACTCCGTCGTCAGTCGCGCGCTAAAAGGCGCGGGGCAAGCTCTTTGAGAGCGCGGCGATACACTTCGCGCTTGAATGTCACCACCTGGCCCAACGGATACCAATAACTGACCCAGCGCCAGCCATCGAACTCCGGTTTACCGGTCAAATCCATCCGCACCCGCTGCTCGTTGGAGATCAGGCGCAGGAGAAACCATTTCTGTTTCTGGCCGATGCACAGCGGTTGGCTGTGGGTTCGCACCAGACGTTGCGGCAAACGATAGCGCAACCAGCCCCGGGTGCAGGCCAGTATTTCAACATCTTCGCGTTCCAGGCCAACTTCTTCGTTCAGCTCGCGGTACAAGGCGTCTTCCGGCGTCTCCTCGGGATTGATTCCCCCTTGTGGAAACTGCCAGGCATCTTGATTGATACGGCGAGCCCATAGCACCTGGCCGGCGTCATTCGTCAGAATGATCCCGACATTAGGGCGGAAACCATCGGGGTCGATCACGGCAACAACCTCGCAAACGCATGTCGCCGCATTGTTCCACAAAGGTTGTGAAGGCGGCAACGAGGGTTCCGAGCTTATGTGCACTCTTGTGAAAAGACCGTATTCTTGTGGCCTTTTTACTGACTTTTCAGCGGGTAACTGCAATGCGCCTGGCTTTATTCGATTTGGACAACACCCTTCTGGGCGGCGACAGCGATCACGCCTGGGGCGATTATCTGTGCGAACGCGGCTTCCTCGACCCGATCGCGTACAAAGCGCGCAACGACGAGTTCTATCAGGATTACCTGGCCGGCAAACTGGATAACGCCGCGTACCTGAACTTCTGTCTGGAAATCCTCGGGCGCACCGAGATGGCCGTGCTTGAGCAGTGGCACAACGATTACATGCGCGACTGCATCGAGCCGATCATGCTGCCGAAGGCGCTTGAGTTGCTGAAAAAGCACCGCGATGCCGGCGACAAACTGGTGATCATCACCGCCACCAACCGCTTCGTCACCGCGCCGATCGCCGTGCGCTTGGGCGTCGAAACCCTGATCGCTACCGAGTGCGAGATGCAGGACGGTCGCTACACCGGGCGCAGCACCGATGTGCCGTGCTTCCGCGAAGGCAAGGTGACACGCCTGAACCGCTGGCTGGAAGAAACCGGGCATTCGCTGGAAGGCAGCTATTTCTACAGCGACTCGATGAATGACCTGCCGCTGCTGGAGCAGGTGGCGAATCCGGTGGCGGTCGACCCGGATCCGAACCTGCGGGCCGAAGCCGAGAAACGTGGCTGGCCCGTCATAAGCCTTCGCGGCTGATACCGCCATCGCTGGCAAGGCCAGCTCCCACAAAGAATTTGTGAACGCGTCAGATCAATGTGGGAGCGAGCCTGCTCGCGAACGGGGTCGACGCGGTCCCAAGCCTTAAACCGGCTTCGCCCCCATCAACGCCGCAATGGCCAGAAATCCGACGCCGCTGACAATGGCCAGCGCCAGATTGAATTTCCGGTTGCCGACCCCGCTGGTCCATAGCCGATTAAGCCGAACAAGCAGCCAGACCGCGCTGAATGTGGCCACGGCATAGATCACGCTGGACCCCAGAATCCAAAACTGTCCCAACGGCCAGCCAATCAGGTGCACCAACCACCAGCCGGTGAAAGGCATGCTGAGCACGCCGATCAGCATCAGACACCAGACGAACAACCAGGGTCGCTGCATCGTGCTGGCCGGCCCCTCGCTGCGATTACGCCAGGAAACAGCGGCGAGCCCCAGCCCGCTCGCCAGTATCACCACGGTCGCCGCGACGTGAAGGACTTTCAGGGTGGTCAGGGTTTCCATGAATTTCTCTTTCCTTGTGCCATACCCATCAGCGTAGCCGTTCAGCCAAGAAACAGCTGATAGGCCGGGTTGTCGCTTTCGTCCCAGTACGGGTAGCCGATTTCCTCAAGGGCTGCGGGCACCAGATGACGTTCGTCGTGGGGCACTTGCAGGCCTGCGACCACACGGCCATCCGCCGCACCGTGGTTGCGGTAGTGGAACATCGAGATGTTCCAGCGACCGCCGAGCTTGTTGAGGAAGTTGAACAGCGCGCCCGGACGCTCCGGGAACTCGAAGCGCAGCACCACTTCATCGACCACGTGTGCCGCGCGCCCGCCGACCATGTGGCGGATGTGCAGTTTGGCCAGTTCGTTGTCGGTCAGGTCGAGTACCGGGAAACCCTGCTCGGTCAGGCTCGCCAGCAGTGCGCTACGCGGGTCGTTGTCCGGGTGGGTCTGCACGCCGACAAAGATGTGCGCTTCGCTGCCATTGTTGTAGCGGTAGTTGAATTCGGTGATCTGGCGCTTGCCGATGGCCTCGCAGAAGGCCTTGAAGCTGCCGGCCTTCTCGGGGATGGTCACGGCGATGATCGCTTCGCGGCCTTCACCCAGCTCGGCGCGCTCGGCGACGTGGCGCAAGCGGTCGAAGTTGACGTTGGCCCCGGAGTCGATGGCCACGAAGGTCTGGCCGCTGACGCCGCGCTGCTCGACGTACTTCTTGATCCCGGCCACGCCCAGCGCGCCGGCCGGTTCGGTGATCGAGCGGGTATCGTCGTAGATGTCCTTGATCGCCGCGCAGATTTCGTCGGTGCTGACGGTGATCACTTCGTCGACGTAATCCTTGCAGATGTCGAAGGTGTGCTGGCCGATCTGCGCCACCGCCACGCCGTCGGCGAAGATGCCTACAGTCGGCAGCACCACGCGTTCGCCCGCCGCCATCGCCGCTTGCAGGCAGTTGGAGTCATCGGGCTCGACGCCGATGACCTTGATGTCCGGCCGCAGGTATTTCACGTACGCCGCGATGCCGGCGATCAGACCGCCGCCGCCCACCGGAACGAAGATCGCATCCAGCGGCTGCGGGTGCTGGCGCAGGATTTCCATCGCCACGGTGCCCTGCCCGGCAATGGTGTGCGGATCGTCGTACGGGTGGATGTAGACGTAGCCTTTTTCATCGACCAGTTTCAGCGAGTAGGCCAGGGCTTCCGGGAAGGAATCGCCGTGCAGCACCACCTTGCCGCCACGGGAGCGCACGCCTTCGACCTTGATCTCCGGGGTGGTCTTGGGCATCACGATGGTCGCTTTCACGCCCAGCACTTTCGCCGCCAGGGCCAGGCCTTGCGCATGGTTGCCCGCCGACGCGGTGACCACGCCGCGAGCGCGCTCTTCGTCGCTCAACTGGGTCAGCTTGTTGTAGGCGCCGCGAATCTTGAACGAGAACACCGGCTGCAAGTCTTCGCGCTTGAGCCAGATGTCGTTGCCCAGCCGCTCGGAGAGCTGGCGGGCGTTCTGCAGCGGGGTTTCTACGGCAACGTCATAAACGCGCGAGGTGAGGATCTTCTTGACGTACTGTTCGAGCATCGGAAAGCATCACTGGCGGTTGGGCGGGACCAGCGAGTCTAACCCGGCTTTCGGCCGGACGACCACACGAATCCAGAGGTTTTAGCCCGGCTTGAGGCTATAATGCCGGCCTTTCCGTTCTTACCTTGCCCGCTTCCGGAGCCCGCATGACCCAGGATCAACTCAAACAGGCCGTGGCCCAGGCCGCCGTCGACTTCATCCTTCCGAAACTCGACGACAAGAGCATCGTCGGCGTCGGCACCGGCTCCACCGCCAACTGCTTCATCGACGCCCTGGCCCAGCACAAAGGCGCGTTCGACGGCGCGGTCGCGAGCTCCGAAGCCACCGCCGCGCGCCTCAAGGGCCACGGGATTCCGGTGTACGAGCTGAACACCGTGAGCAACCTGGAGTTCTACGTCGACGGCGCCGATGAAAGCGACGAGCACCTGAACCTGATCAAGGGCGGCGGCGCAGCCCTGACCCGCGAGAAGATCGTCGCGGCTGTGGCCCAGACATTCATCTGCATCGCCGACGCCAGCAAACTGGTGCCGGTGCTGGGTGCGTTCCCGCTGCCGGTGGAAGTGATCCCGATGGCCCGCAGCCACGTCGCCCGCCAGCTGGTGAAGCTGGGCGGCGACCCGGTCTACCGCGAAGGCGTGCTGACCGACAACGGCAACATCATCCTCGACGTGCACAACCTGCAGATCACCAATCCGGTGGAGCTGGAAGCGCAGATCAACGCGATCGTCGGCGTGGTCACCAACGGTTTGTTCGCGGCGCGTCCGGCGGATCTGCTGTTGCTGGGTACCAGCGAAGGTGTAAAGACCCTCAAAGCTGAATAAACCAGGCTGCCCACATATTTGTGGGCAGATGAAAAACCTGTGGGAGCGAGCTTGCTCGCTCCCACAGTGTTTTGCGGTGCGAATTATTTCTGCGCAGGCTTCCTGAAGACATAAAACAGATTCGGCTCGCTCACCAGATACAACGTCCCGTCGTCATCCATCGCGATACCTTCCGCCTGCGGCACGGTTTTCTTCAGGCCCTGCCGGCCACCGCTCAACGACATGGTGCTCAACGGGCGCCCGTCCACATCCAGTTCCAGAATCAGCCGTGACTCGTCGGACAGCGCCAGCAAATGGCCGCTGCGCTCGTCGTATTGCAGGCTCGACAGATCGCGCACGAACATCCCGGCATCGCGCTTGGGATTGTTGATCACGTGTACCGCGTAGGATTTTTCCGGGTTGAAGTGCGGAAAACCGTGCACTTCATAGATCAGCATCGGATCCCGCTCCTTGGCCACGAACAGGCGTTTGCCCACCGAGTCGTACGCCAGGCCTTCAAACCCCTTGTTGCCGCTCATGTGCACACCGAGGGTCATTTGCTCGGCGTCCGCTGCATCGAGGAACGTGGTGCCGTGTTCCAGATGGATCTTGATCAGGCGTTGCTGGCGTTCATCGGTGATCACGTAGGTGTCGGCGCTGATGAACTCCACCGCCTCCGGATCACCGAAGCCGATCAAGGCGACACGGCGCAGGATCGTGCCGTCCAGCGACAGCTCGACCAGTTCGGCATTCTTGTTGGTCACGGTGAACAGGCTCTTGCGCACCGGATCGTAGGTCAGCGCCGAGACATCGTCGTTCAGCCCGTCGATGACCTTCGCTTCAATCTCCACCCGGTATTGATCCAGCCCGATCGCCTCGCTGCTCATCGGCTGCCATAGCGTATGCAGGTTGAACCAGGCACGCTCGAACAGGCGCATGTATTGGCCGATCGCAATCAACGCGATCAGGGCAATCACCGACAGGATGATGAACAGAGGCTTGGGGCGGGCAAGTCGACGCATTCGGGCAGGCTCGGAGTCAAAACAGGCGGATGAAATATCACGCCTGTCTGAACTGAAGCTTAATGGCCACTTGCCTCAGGCCACAACTGCACAGATCTGCAATGGCTGTAGGAGTCGTTACTTCTGCTTTTCGAAGCGGTAGAACAGGTTCGGCTCGCTGACCATGTACAGCGTGCCCGCCTCGTCCATGGTCACGCCTTCGGCGCGGGGAATGGTTTTCTTCAAGCCGTTGAAACCGCCGAGCAGGGTCATGAAGCTGACCTGCTCGCCCTTCTCGTCCAGCTCCAGCAGCAAATGCGAATCGGCGGACAGGACCAGGGTGTGGCCGGTGCGCGGGTCGATCGACAGAGCCGAGAGGTTACGCAGGTCCAGTTCGTCGCTGTCGAGTTTCTGCTTGTCGCCCTTGAGCGTCTGGCTGCCGTCGCTTTTCCAGGTGAACAGCGCAGGCGGACGCTCTTCGCCCAGCAGCAGTTGCTGGTTGCGGGCGTCCCAGGTGATGGCTTCAAAAGCCTTGTTCTGGTCTTTCGACGGCCCCAAGTCGTATTTCGGGAAATCGTCACGCTTCAGTTCGCGGGTCTCGGCATCGACCTTGACGATGGAGAGCAGGTGCTCGCGCTCGTCGACAATCGCCATCAAGCCGTTTTCCATCACCGTCAGGCCTTCGGGATTGCTCCAGCCCACCAGCGGCATCTTGCGCAGCACGTCACCCTGCAGGGTCAGCTCGACCAGGAACGGATTCTTGCCCATCACCGAAAACAGGGTTTTGGTCTGCGGGTTATAGGACAGGTCCGAAGCTTCGTCCTTTTCCATCCCCGGCAGCAGCTTGGCGTCGATCACCACGCGGTAGTCCGGAAGCCAGACACTTTCCTGCTTCTCGGCCGGGCTTTCAAAACGCTCCAGCACCCACAACAGGCCACGGTCATCCCAATGCATGGCAAACGCCAGCCCGTACGCAGCGACGGCTGCCAACACAATCCAGGAAGACCAGCGCAGGGCGAAGCGCGAACGGCGGGCGGGTTTGAGCTGAGTTTGAGATGACATCAAAGGACGCGTTCCGAAAATTCAGGCTACGGGTAATAGCACAAAGAGGCCGGCTCAGACGCCAGAATGACCGGAATTATCCGGACAGAATGTGAAAAAAACGGCAAATGGCCGGAATGCCCTGCGTCTTTGCAGGTCGCATCACAAAACGAAAACGGGAGACTGCAGACTTGAGGGCTGAGCTCAAATCTGCAATCTCCCGCTCGGGAACGCGATGTACGGATCAGCGAACGCTGCTGGTGAAGCGACTGGCGCCCGGCAGCTCCAGCACGATCTCATCACCAACGTTCAGCGGGCCGACGCCCACCGGCGTGCCGGTCAGGATCACGTCACCGGCCTGCAGCGAAAAGCAGCCGGCCATGTGCTGGATCATCGGCACGATCGGATTGAGCATCGCGCTGCTGTTGCCGTCCTGGCGCACTTCGCCGTTGATGGTCAGGCGGATGCCGATGTCGGTCAGGTCGGCGAAAGTGCTGCCGACCACGAACGGCGCAATCACCGCCGCGCCGTCGAACGACTTGGCGATTTCCCACGGCAGGCCCTTGGACTTGAGCTCGGCCTGCTTGTCGCGCAGGGTCAGGTCCAGCGCCGGGGCGAAACCGGAGATCGCGTCCAGCACTTCTTCACGGCTCGGCTTGATCGACAGCGGCTTGCCGATCAACACGGCGATTTCCGCCTCGTAATGCACGGAGCCACGCTCGGTCGGAATGCTGAAACCGCCTTCCAGCGGCACCACGCAACTGCCCGGCTTGATGAACAGCAACGGCTCGGTAGGCACCGGGTTGTCCAGTTCCTTGGCGTGTTCGGCGTAGTTACGCCCGATGCACACCACTTTCCCCAGCGGAAAATGAATCCGCGTACCGTCGACATACTGGTGCTGATAGCTCATTACCGACTCCTGCCTTCATTGATTCATCAGGGATTGCCAATCAAACCGCGAAGATCTTGCCCGGGTTCATGATGCCGTTCGGGTCGAACACCGTTTTGACCGCTTTCATGTATTCGATTTCCACCGGCGAGCGGCTGTAGGTCAAGTAATCGCGTTTGGTCATGCCCACACCGTGTTCGGCGGAAATCGAACCGTTGTACTTCTCGACGGTTTCGAACACCCACTTGTTGACGGTGGCGCACTTGGCGAAAAACTCGTCCTTGCTCAGGTTGTCCGGCTTGAGGATGTTCAGGTGCAGGTTGCCGTCGCCGATGTGGCCGAACCAGACGATTTCGAAATCCGGATAGTGTTTGCCGACGATCGCGTCGATTTCCTGCAAAAACGCCGGGACTTTCGAGACGGTGACCGAGATGTCGTTCTTGTACGGTGTCCAGTGGGAGATGGTTTCGGAGATGTACTCTCGCAGCTTCCACAGGTTCTGCAACTGGGTTTCGCTCTGGCTCATGACACCGTCCAGTACCCAACCCTGCTCCACGCAGTGCTCGAAGGTTTCCAGGGCGGTGTTGGCCACTTCTTCGGTGGTCGCCTCGAACTCCAGCAACGCATAGAACGGGCAGTCGGTGTCGAACGGCGCCGGAACATCGCCACGGCCCATGACCTTGGCCAGGGCCTTGTCGGAGAAAAACTCGAACGCGGTCAGGTCGAGTCGGCCCTGAAAGGCGTGCAGCACCGGCATGATCGAATCGAAATCGGCGGTGCCGAGGACCATCGCGGTCAGGTTTTTCGGCGAGCGATCCAGGCGCATGGTGGCCTCGACCACAAAACCCAGGGTGCCTTCGGCGCCGATGAACAGCTGCCGCAGGTCATAACCGGTGGCGTTCTTGATCAGGTCCTTGTTCAGTTCCAGCACGTCGCCCTTGCCGGTCACCACTTTCATGCCCGCCACCCAGTTGCGGGTCATGCCGTAGCGAATGACCTTGATCCCGCCGGCATTGGTGCCGATGTTGCCGCCAATCTGACTGGAACCTGCCGAAGCGAAGTCCACCGGGTAGTACAAGTCATGTTCTTCGGCGGCGTTCTGCAATTGTTCGGTGACCACGCCCGGCTGACAGACGGCGGTGCGGTCGGTCAGGTTGATGTCGAGAATCTGATTCATGTAGTCGAACGACACGACTACTTCGCCATTGGCGGCCACGGCCGCGGCGGAAAGCCCGGTGCGCCCGCCCGACGGCACCAGCGCCACTTTATGTTCGTTGGCCCAGCGGACGACGGCCTGCACCTGCTCGATGGTCTTGGGGAACACGATGGCGCTGGGCGCCGGGGCGAAGTGCTTGGTCCAGTCCTTGCCGTAAGCGTTCAGGGAGTCGGCATCGGTCAGGACTTTGCCAGGCTCGACCAGGGTCTTCAGTTCATCAATCAGGGCAGGATTGGTCATCGACGGAACTCTCGAACAATTCATGGTCATCCTGAGAACGCTTCACGTCGCAGGAATGAGTGTTTAGCGGGGTGGCTATGCTAGCATACCGACCCCGCAGGCCAGTGCCCAAGGCCGGTTCTGCGGTGACGGCTTTCTTGTCGTCCAGGTCAATGTCTGTTGACCATTTCCTGCCATTTTTCTCCGGGATACAGGTTTACGCAGATGAGCAAGACTTCTCTCGATAAGAGCAAGATCAAGTTCCTTCTTCTCGAAGGCGTCCACCAATCGGCTGTCGACGTCCTCAAGGCGGCGGGCTACACCAGCATCGAATACCTGACAGGCTCCCTGCCGGAAGCCCAGCTCAAGGAAAAGATCGCTGACGCTCACTTCATCGGCATTCGTTCGCGCACCCAGCTGACCGAAGAGATCTTCGATCACGCGAAGAAGCTGGTCGCGGTCGGCTGTTTCTGCATCGGCACCAACCAGGTTGACCTGGAAGCGGCCCGCGAGCGCGGCATCGCCGTGTTCAACGCGCCGTACTCCAATACCCGCTCCGTGGCCGAGCTGGTGCTGGCCGAAGCGATCCTGCTGCTGCGCGGCATCCCTGAGAAAAACGCTTCCTGCCACCGTGGCGGCTGGATCAAGTCCGCAGCCAACTCTTTCGAGATCCGTGGCAAGAAACTGGGCATCGTCGGCTACGGCTCCATCGGTACTCAGCTGTCGGTCCTGGCTGAAGGTCTGGGCATGCAGGTGTTCTTCTACGACACCGTGACCAAGCTGCCACTGGGTAATGCCACCCAAGTCGGCAACCTGCACGAGCTGCTGGGCATGTCCGACATCGTCACCCTGCACGTTCCGGAAACCGCTGCGACCCAGTGGATGATCGGCGAGAAGGAAATCCGCGCCATCAAGAAGGGCGGCATCCTGATCAACGCTGCACGCGGCACCGTGGTCGAGCTGGATCACCTGGCTGCTGCGATCAAGGACAAGCACCTGATCGGCGCCGCCATCGACGTGTTCCCGGTCGAGCCGCGCTCCAACGACGAGGAGTTCGAAAGCCCGCTGCGTGGCCTGGATAACGTGATCCTGACCCCGCACATCGGCGGTTCCACCGCTGAAGCGCAGGCCAACATCGGTCTGGAAGTGGCAGAAAAACTGGTCAAGTACAGCGACAACGGTACTTCGGTATCGTCGGTGAACTTCCCGGAAGTGGCCCTGCCGGCTCACCCTGGCAAGCACCGCCTGCTGCACATCCACGAGAACATCCCGGGTGTGATGAGCGAGATCAACAAGGTCTTCGCCGAAAACGGCATCAACATCTCCGGTCAGTTCCTGCAGACCAACGAGAAGGTCGGCTACGTGGTGATCGACGTCGACGCCGAGTACTCGGAGCTGGCGCAAGAGAAGCTGCAACACGTCAACGGCACCATCCGTAGCCGCGTGTTGTTCTGATCCGACGCTGAGCGACAAAAAAGGGAGCCTTCGGGCTCCCTTTTTCATGCACGCGAAAACATCATTCGACGTTGACGGTGATCTTCTTCGACACGATCGGCGGATCGAACGCCATGTGGCCGCTGTCACCCAGCTCCAGCTGCAGGGTGTGCTTGCCCGGCGCGAGCTTGATGTCGGCCTGGGTCTGCGCCTTGCCGAAGTGCATGTGGTTGGCGTCGGTCGGCACGACGGAGCCGGCCGGAACGATTTCCTTGGCATCGATCAGCAGATGGTGATGACCGGTGTTCTTGGTGACATCACCGGCCGGTGCCAGCGCGATGTCCTTTACACCGAACTTGACCGTGAAGGTCTGCGAAACCGTGGCTCCGTCCTCGGGAGAAACGATGAACACTTCGGCGCCCTTCGGTGCCGGTGTGGCCGCACTGGCCAGTACCGAAACACCCATCAGCACACCGGCCAACGCTGCACGTGACATAAAGCTTTTCATTTTCTTCTCCAGTTTTTCCGTAAAATCCGCACGGTCATGACAACTTCATGACCATTCGTTGTCGAAGGCACTCGACAACCATAGCAAAGCGAGCCTGGAAAACAGGCCGATATCGATTTCAAAGGAGTGACCATGCGTTTTCTGCCTGGCCTGATCTGCCTGCTTCCCCTTCTGAGCCCTCTGGCTCACGCCGAACTGATTGATGACGTCTACGACCGTGGCGAGTTGCGCATAGCCCTTGAGGCTAATACACCGCCCTTCAATTTCAAGGACGGCGACACGCTCACGGGGTTCGAGGTCGAGCTTGGGCAACTGCTGGCCAACGAACTGGATGTGCGCGCCGACTTCATCGTCACTGACGAAGCCGATCTGCTCCAGGGCGTTGAAAGCGGCAAGTACGACGTCGCGCTCAACCACATAGCACTGACACCCGAGCTCAAGGATCGTTTCGACGTCAGCAAACCTTACACGCAGGTGAATGCACAATTGCTGGCGAAAAAGGACGAGCAACCTCAGCCGCGGGTTCTGGTACAGGCGCTGACTGAAGAGAAACCGAAGGTCAAGCCGCCGGTGGATCTGGCGATTCCGTTTCAGAAGGGCAACCCGGCGTTTCACGCGAGCCTGGAAAATGCCTTGCAGCGGATCAGGGCGGATGGGCGACTGGAGGCGTTGTCGAAGAAGTGGTTGAGTGTGCAGGCTACGGAAAACTGAAGTGAACGTGACTAGTCGAGCAAGCTGAGGGCCTGTGCGGCTTGCGGCAGTTCGAGTTCGCTGAAGACCTGCACCCCATGGCGCTTCAGCAACGCAGCAGTAACCCCCTCGCCACTCACCTTCACCCCACTGAACGTGCCGTCATAGGTCAACAGATTCCCGCACGACGGGCTGTTGGCCTTGAGCACCGCCACCCGAATCCCGTGCTTCTGCACCAGCGCCAGCGCCTGCCGCGCACCATCCAGAAACTGCGCACTGACGTCTTCGCCCTCGGTAGTGATCACCGAGGAGAGTCCGTCCAGCACTTCGCTGCCCTGCCCGCCCGGAATCTCTGCCGCTGCCCGTGGCGTCGGCAAACCACCGGCGACTTCCGGGCACAGCGGCACTACCCGGCCTTCGCTGATCCACTGCTCCAGCAGATCGAACGGCCCGCTGGCCCCACCGTCGTAACGCACGCGATGGCCCAGCAGGCAGCGACTGACCAGAATCCTGTGCATCTCAGAACGGCTCGTTGCCACGGCGGCGGAACCAGCCTGTCAGCGACAGCCGCTCGCGGTTGGCTGGCAACACTTCGTGAGGGACTTCGCCGGAGAGAAACACCACCAGACACCCGCCCGTAGGCTGTACGTCGTGAACGCGGTCATTCTCCAGGTACATGCGCAGTTGACCGCCATCCTCCGGCAGCCAGCCGTCATTGAGGTAGATCACCGCAGAGACCATGCGCCGGTCATCGTCGCGAAAACGGTCGACATGCTTGCGATAGAAAGCACCCGGCGGGTACAGGGCGAAATGGCACTCGAAGTCTTCAAGCCCGAGGAACAGGCCCCGGTTGAGCGCTTCGCGCAAGCTGTCCATCAGGTTCAGGTAGCGGTCACTGGCCTCGGCCTGACCGGGGTCGATCCACTGGATATGGTCGCCACGAATCCCCTCGCGGATCTCCGAAAACGGGCCACGTCCGACCCCCGCCGGCGCCAGTTCACCTTCGGCGTCACGTTTGCGGCACTCGGCCGCCAGTGCGCGGGTCAAATCCGCAGGCAGGAAAATGTTCTGCTGCGACCAGCCGCGCTCGGCCAGGTCGTCGACGATACGTAACAGCAGCGGGTGATCAGAGGATATTTGCATGGCGCGCATAGTATGCCTGCGGCAAGAAATCCGACAGAGCCACGCGGCGGCTTGATACGAATTCTCGACAAGTACTGGCACCGCACGGAGAATAGTCGGCTGCCGACAGGAGTCCTTATGCGCCGTTTGCTTTTTTCACTGTTGATGTTCTGCGTTTTGCCCGCCTGGGCGGACGGCCATGACCAGTTGTACAAGGTCGCCGGCTGGCCAGAACAACGCGCGCATTTCAACGACGCCCTGAGTGCCGCGCAGCAGCGTTACCAGAACAGCCTGCCGCCGGCGGTGTTTCAGGCGCTGGTGAACAACAGCAACCAGCGCTTCGCCCCCCAGGCCATGGATCAACGCGCCGAAGCGCAGCTGCGCAAGAACCTCGCCGATCCGAAACCGGCCCTGTCGTTCTTTCAGTCACCGCTGGGCAAGAAGATCGTCGCCGCCGAACTGCTGGCGACCCGCCGCGATCAATTGGCAAAAAACGCCAAGGGCCTGCCGAAGATGCCGGCCAGCGACAGCCGCCTGCTGATCATCGGTCACCTCGCCCAAGCCCTGCCCGCCCGTGAAGCCGGTGCCGAAGTCAGCCTGGCGATTGCCGGCGTGGCGGCGGACAGCCTGAGCTCGATGATCCCCGGCCTGCTCGGCGGCGGTCAGGCCCAAGGCATGTTGAATGGTCAACGCCAGCGCCTGATGGATCAGATCGGTGCCGACCTGAACAACACGCTGCTGTACGTTTATCGCGATCTGTCGGATGAAGAACTGGAAGAGTTCGCGACCTTTGCCGAATCCACCGAAGGCAAAGCCTACTATCAGGCCGCGCTGGCCGCGATTCGCGCCGGGCTGGCCGTCGGCCAGAGCACCTCGAACCTCAGTCAGTGATCTAGGGGTTGCGGCCCTTGATCCGCTTGCTCAGGAACTCGAAATACTCCTCGCGCATTTCCGCCGTCTCGTTGGCCAGGTGATGCCGCGCCTCGGCCAGCAACAGAATCTGCGGCCGGTCGAACTTCCACTTCATCACTTGCAGGTTGTGCTGCCAGTCCACGGTCATGTCCGCCTGGCCCTGAACGATCAGTGGCCGGCGTGAACTTTTCTTCGCGTATTCGACCCGGTTGATCCAGCGTGACAACGCCCCGACCCAGGCAGTCGGCAAGCGTTTGGGCTGCAACGGATCGGCCTGCAGGAACGGCAGGAAATCCGGATCGTTGGAGTTCTCGCTGAAACGTCGGGCGATGCCCCTGACAAAGGGCCGCAGCAGGTAATAACTGAACTGCGACCAGCCCCAGGCACGCGGACGCACCAACGGCGCCAGCAGAATCAACTGTCCCTGCGCCGGGCTGTTTTCACCATGGTTGAGCACGTGATCGACAATGATCGCCCCGCCGGTGCTTTGCCCGCACAAGTGCCACGGCTGCGGCAGGGCAATCGAGCGCGCCTCGGCGAACAGGCCTTGCAGCGCATCCTGATACTCGGAGAAGTCGCGGATGCTCGCCCGCTCGCCGCTGGACAGACCATGCCCCGGCAGATCGCAGGCAATCACCGCGAAGCCCTGATCCAGCGCCCACTCGATCACATGCCGGTAAAGACCGGTGTGATCATAAAAACCGTGCACCAGAAACAGCGTGGCCCTGGCGGTTTCTGCCGGCCACCAGCAATGACTGACCAGTTGATAGCCATCGATGTCGAACCGGCCCATCCCACGCCAGACATCGCGCTCCGGAAAGTCAGTCTTGTAGAACCGCTGATACGCCTTCGCCTCCTCGGACAACGGCTGCCACTCGGCCAAAGGCTTGAGGCTCGCACGCAGATGATCGGGATCGAAGGCAACAGACATGGGCAATTCCAGAACGGTAAACGGACTTTATCGGCCTGCGATATTCATCTGTCGCGGCAAGCATGGCAAGCTAGCGCGCCTCTGAGGATCGAAAACCATGCGTTCGCCCTACCGCACCGCACTGTTTGCCAGCCTGCTCGCCATCGTGTGTGCCGGCGTGCTGTGGGCCGCGTACGACTGGTTTCAGGGCCGCTACTTACGGGCGTTCAGCGAACACACCGCTGTGTTTTCCGGCGACCCGTTGCGCCTGCCCGACGACCTCGCCGGCCCCGGCAATATCCGTCTGGTGCACTTCTGGGATCCCGCCTGCCCGTGCAACGTCGGCAATCAACAGCACCTGAGCGAGATGGTCGAACAGTTCGGCCCCAAGGGCGTGGAATTCTTCGCGGTGCAGAAGGCCGGCAGCCACGGCCAGTTGCCCGCCACCCTCAGCAATCTCAAAACCATCACGGTCCTGCCCGGCTCCGAACAGATTCCCGCCAGCCCGGCCGTGGCGATCTGGGACCGCAGCGGCAGACTGGCGTACTTCGGCCCCTACAGCGAAGGCCTGACGTGCAACTCCAGCAACAGTTTTATCGAACCGATCCTGCAAGCCTTGAGTGATGATCGTCCGGTCAATGCGACTCATACGCTGGCGGTCGGTTGTTACTGCCCGTGGCCGGCCGAGAAGAAGTAAGGCATTCCGGACATTTCAAGGACGGCGATGCGCAGCACACGAGGCGTGTGCTAATTGTTTGCAGCCCGCACGGGCGGCAATCCCGAATGCACAAGGAGTCACCATGAAACGCGTCTTCACCGTTCTTGCCTTGCTCATCGTTGTCCTGCTCGCCGCTGGCGGGTGGTATGTCTACAGCAAGCAACCGACGCGTCAGGGCCAGGTGGAGTTGCGCAACCTGCAAGGGTCGGTGACCGTGCGTTACGACGAGCGCGGTGTGCCGCACATCCGTGCCGAAAACGAGACCGACCTCTACCGCGCCCTCGGCTATGTGCACGCCCAGGATCGCCTGTTTCAGATGGAAGCCATGCGCCGTCTGGCCCGGGGCGAACTGGCCGAAGTGCTCGGGCCGAAACTGCTCGACACCGACAAGCTGTTCCGCAGCCTGCGCATCCGCGAGCGGGCCGCCAGTTACGTGGCCGGCCTCGACAAGCAGTCACCGGCGTGGAAGGCCCTGCAAGCCTATCTGGACGGCATCAATCAATATCAGGACTCGCACGCCGCCCCTGTCGAGTTCGACGTGCTGGGCATCCCCAAGCGGCCGTTCACCGCCGAGGACAGCATCAGCGTCGCCGGCTACATGGCCTACAGCTTTGCCGCCGCGTTTCGCACCGAACCGTTGCTGACCTACGTGCGCGATCAATTGGGCGCCGATTACCTCAACGTCTTCGACCTCGACTGGCAGCCCAAGGGTGTGCTCGCCAAGGGCCACGCCGGCACCGCACCGGCCCTCGCCGCCGAAGACTGGAAAGACCTGAACACCCTCGCCCGCGTCAGCGAACAGGCATTGATCGACAACGGTCTGCCGCAGTTCGAAGGCAGCAACGCCTGGGTGATCGCCGGCAGCCACAGCAAGAGCGCCAAGCCGTTGCTGGCAGGCGATCCGCACATTCGTTTTTCGGTGCCGTCGGTGTGGTACGAGGCGCAGTTGTCGGCGCCGGGTTTTGAACTCTACGGCCATCATCAGGCGCTGGTGCCATTTGCGTTCCTGGGGCACAACCTGGACTTCGGCTGGAGCCTGACCATGTTTCAGAACGATGATCTGGACCTGATCGCCGAGAAGGTCAATCCGGACAACCCGGATCAGGTCTGGTATCGCGGCCAGTGGACCGACATGGTCAAGACCGAGCAGCAGATCGCGGTGAAAGGCCAGACGCCGGTGACCATAACCCTGCGCCAGTCGCCCCACGGGCCGATCGTCAACGACGCCCTCGGTACAGCCGCAGGGAAAACTCCGATTGCGATGTGGTGGGCGTTCCTCGAAACACCGAACCCGATCCTCGAAGGTTTCTACCAGCTTAACCGCGCCGACACCTTGGCCAAGGCTCGTGCCGCAGCCGCCAAGGTGCAGGCGCCGGGGCTGAACATCGTCTACGCCAACGCCAAGGGCGATATCGCCTGGTGGGCCTCGGCGCTATTGCCCAAGCGGCCGGCCGGCGTGAAGCCTGGCTTCATTCTCGACGGCAACAGCAATCAGGCGGACAAGGACGGCTACTTCCCGTTCAGCGCCAACCCGCAGGAGGAGAACCCGGCGCGGGGCTATATCGTCTCGGCCAACTTCCAGCCCGTGTCGCCGACCGGCATGGAGATTCCCGGTTACTACAACCTCGCCGACCGTGGCCAGCAGCTCAACCGCCAGCTCGCCGACAAGAGCGTGAAGTGGGACAACGAGGCCAACCAGAAACTGCAACTGGGCGCCACCACCGGTTATGGCCCGCGTCTGCTGGCGCCGTTGCTGCCGGTGCTGCGTGAAGTGGCGGGCAATCCCGCCGAGCAGAAGCTGATCGAACAATTGGCCCAATGGCAAGGCGACTATCCGCTGGACTCGGTCAGTGCGACGGTGTTCAACCAGTTCCTGTTCAACCTCGCGGACGCGGCAATGCGCGATGAGCTGGGCAATGATTTCTTCGAAACCCTGCTGTCGACCCGAGTGATCGATGCGGCGCTGCCCCGGCTCGCGGCGAATGCCGATTCACCGTGGTGGGACAACCGCAGCACGCCGAACAAGGAAACCCGCGCCGACACCGTGCGCGCTGCGTGGCAGGCGAGCATGGCGCACCTGAAGTCGACCCTCGGCGAAGACGCTTCCGGCTGGCAATGGGGCAAAGCGCACACGCTGACCCATGGTCATCCACTGGGCCAGCAGAAACCGCTGGACCGCATTTTCAACGTCGGCCCGTTCGCCGCACCGGGCTCCCATGAAGTGCCGAACAACCTCTCGGCGAAGATCGGCCCGGCGCCATGGCCGGTGACCTACGGCCCGTCGACCCGGCGCTTGGTGGACTTCGCTGATCCGGCTCACAGCCTGACCATCAACCCGGTGGGCCAGAGCGGCGTGCCGTTCGACAGCCACTATGAAGATCAGGCAGAGGCGTATGTGGACGGGATGTATGTGCAGGCGCATTTCAGTGAGGAAGAGGTGACGGCGAATACGCGGAGTACGCTGAAGCTGCTGCCAAAGCGGGCTGAGCCATAAAAGCCGCCCTCACCCCAGCCCTCTCCCCGAGGGAGAGGGAGCCAACCGAGGTGTCTTGCGTCATACGTCGACCTGAAAGATCGGAGTCGATTATGGATTCACAGCAGATCGTTCAGGTCGGCGTATCTCTCCAATATCCCCCAATCGGCCCCCTCTCCCTCGGGGAGAGGGCTTGGGTGAGGGGGTAGCGGTCTCAAGCCAACCTCGGCTCAAACCATCGCCGCAAAATTCAGCCGGAACTGCTGCGGCGTCACCCCCAGCCGCCGGTTGAACACGCTGCGCATGTGTTGCGCATCGCGAAACCCGCACTGATAGGCCACGGTCTTCAGCGGCGCCGTGGTGCTTTCAAGCATCACCCGTGCCGCATCCACCCGCGCCCGCTCGACGAATTCCGCCGGGGTGACTTTCGCTTCGCGGGCAAACACCCGAGAGAAATTTCGCGCACTCATGTTCGCCGCGTTCGCCAGATCGGCGATGGTCAGGTCGCCCGTGAGATTGGCCAGCACATACAACTGCACCATCGCCACCGCCGACGTCGGCTCGGCATGCGGCGTGAGGAACGGGCTGAACTGCGACTGCCCGCCCGAGCGCTGGGTGAACACCACCAGCCGCTTGGCCACGCTCAGCGCCACCTCGGCCCCGTGGTCTCGCGCCAGCAGGTACAGCGACAGATCGATCCCCGCCGTCACCCCCGCCGAGGTGTAGAGCTGGCCATCCTCGACGTACAACCGATCGGCCTCGACCCGGCTCGACGGGCACAACTGCGCCAGCGCCTCGGCGTCGTTCCAGTGGGTGGTGACCGTACGCCCGTCCAGCAATCCTGCACGGGCGAGCATGAACGCGCCGTTGCAGATCGAGCCGAATCGCCGCGCCCGTCCACAGGCCTCGCGCAGCCAGACATCGAACGCCTCGCCGAAATCCAGGAACGGCAACTGCGGCCCACCCGCCACCAGCAGCAAATCGTAAACCTGCAACGCTTCGCTGAAATGCCGATGCGCACTCAGGGTCAGCCCGTTGGAACACGCCATCGACCCGCGCTCGACACCGATCACGTCGAGCCGGTAATGATCCTCCGGCGCCAGGAAGCGGTTGGCCTCGGCGAACACGTCCATCGGCCCGCTGACGTCCAGCGCCTGCACGCCGGGGAACACCACGATGGCGACGGTTCTGTTCATGGCGATGTCGGCTCCCGGGGAATGGCGGATCAGCGCCAACCCTAGCCAATCCTCGCCGCAGAAGCGAGCTGGCACGATTTGCAGGTGGAATGGCAAGGATCGCAGCCATGGATCGATTGTCCGGTTTTGCCCCCGGGAACAGACTTTCCCCATCAGCGCCGTGACGGCGTTTTCGACGAGGAAGCTCAACATGACAACGACCATCGCCGGTATCCGGATCCCCGACAGCGCCCTCGCCCGGGCCACCACCG
Source organism: Pseudomonas sp. GW456-12-10-14-LB2 (assembly GCF_002884345.1). NCBI lineage: Bacteria > Pseudomonadati > Pseudomonadota > Gammaproteobacteria > Pseudomonadales > Pseudomonadaceae > Pseudomonas > Pseudomonas sp. GW456-12-10-14-LB2. The sequence continues at coordinate 2,278 of NZ_POHV01000002.1, read as the reverse complement.
AGTACATCCGCGACATCGAATCCGACCTGCTTTACCACCACTCGCGCCGGGTATTTCTGTTCGGCGCCTTGAGCGGTGAGCGCCAGCAACTGGCCTACGATCCGGAACTGCTGTACGTCGGCGCGATGTTCCACGACCTGGGTCTGGTCGAAGGTCACCGCAGCGATGACGAGCGCTTCGAAGTCGATGGCGCCAACGCAGCCGCCGCGTTTCTCAAGCCGTACGGGTTGAGCGATGACGACATCGAGCAGGTCTGGTTGTCGATCGCCCTGCACACCACGCCGGGGGTGCCGAAGCATCTGCGCCCGACCGTGGCGCTGGTGACCGCAGGCGTCGAGATGGACGTGCTGGGCATGGACTACGCGGCGTTCACCACGGTGCAGCGCGAGGCGGTGGTGCATGCGCATCCACGGGGCGAAGGTTTCAAGGAGTGCATCATCTGCGCGTTCGCCGATGGCTTGCGTCATCGCCCGCAGACCACGTTCGGCAATGTGAAGACCGATGTGTTGAAGGATCAAGCGCCGGGATTCAAGCCGATGAACTTCGTCGAAGTGATTCGCCAGTCGCCCTGGGTTTCCTGACCGGCATAAAAAAACCTCGCGACCGTTATCGGTCGCGAGGTTTTTTTGTACCGGGAGGCTTACGCCGCTTCCGGCGTCGGCGCCCGGCGCACGTCCGGTTGCTTCCACGAATCCGCAGCGCCTTCTTCGATGGCCTGCTGAATCGCTTTCTTGCGAGCTTCTTCGGCACGGCGGCTGAAGAACCAGACCAGGAAGGTCACCAGCGACACCGCCAGCAGAATCAGACTGGCCACGGCGTTGATCTCAGGCTTCACGCCCAGACGCACCGCCGAGAACACTTCCATCGGCAGGGTCGTCGAACCCGGCCCCGACACGAAGCTCGCCAATACCAGGTCGTCCAGCGACAGCGCGAACGACATCATGCCGCCCGCCGCCAGCGACGGCGCGATCATCGGGATGGTGATCAGGAAGAACACCTTCCACGGACGCGCACCGAGGTCCATCGCCGCTTCTTCGATCGACAGGTCCAGCTCGCGCAGACGCGCCGACACCACCACTGCCACATACGCCGCACAGAACGTGGTGTGAGCGATCCAGATGGTGACGATGCCCCGCTCCTGCGGCCAGCCGATCATCTGCGCCATGGCCACGAACAGCAGCAACAGCGACAGACCGGTAATCACCTCAGGCATGACCAGCGGCGCGGTCACCAGGCCGCCGAACAGCGTGCGGCCCTTGAAACGGGTGATGCGGGTCAGCACGAAGGCTGCCAGCGTACCCAGCGCCACGGCGGCAATCGCGGTGTAGCAGGCGATTTCCAGCGAGCGCACCACCGAGCCCATCAGTTGCGAGTTGTCGAGCAGGCCGACGTACCACTTCACCGACCAGCCGCCCCACACCGTCACCAGTTTCGAGGCGTTGAACGAGTAGATCACCAGAATCAGCATCGGCAGGTAGATGAACAACAGGCCGAGCACCAGCATCAGGCTGGAGAAACGGAAGCGCTTCATTCTCTACCCTCCATTTCCTTGGCCTGACTGCGGTTGAACAGGATGATCGGCACGATCAGGATCGCCAGCATCACCACCGCCAGGGCGGACGCCACCGGCCAGTCACGGTTGTTGAAGAACTCTTGCCAGAGCACTTTACCGATCATCAGGGTTTCCGGACCGCCGAGCAGTTCCGGGATCACGAACTCGCCCACCACCGGGATGAACACCAGCATGCAGCCGGCGATGATGCCGTTCTTGGACAGCGGCACGGTGATTTTCCAGAAGCTGTTGAAGGTGCTCGAACCGAGGTCGGAAGCGGCCTCCAGCAGGCTGGTGTCGTGCTTCACCAGGTTGGCGTACAGCGGCAGGATCATGAACGGCAGGTACGAGTAGACGACGCCGATGTACACCGCGAGGTTGGTGTTGAGGATCTGCAGCGGCTCGTCGATCAAGCCCATGCTCATCAGGAACCCGTTGAGCAGGCCGTTGTTGCTGAGGATGCCCATCCACGCATAGACGCGGATCAGGATCGCGGTCCAGGTCGGCATCATGATCAGCAGCACCAGCACCGTTTGCAGCTCTTTGCGGGCACTGGCGATGGCGTAGGCCATCGGGTAACCGATCAACAGGCACAGCAGCGTGCTGAAAAATGCCATCTTCAGCGAGCCGAGGTAGGCGGCGATGTACAGCTCGTCGTCGCCGAGCATTGCGTAGTTGCCCAGGTTCAGCAGCAGTTGCAGCTTCTGCTCGGCGTAGGTGTAGATC